>DAIDAJ010000036.1 GCA_027310665.1 Sideroxydans sp.
GCTAGATTCTTCATCGACGTTTGGGGTGTGGGTGGGAGAGTTCTCAGGAAGTCTGTCCGCAATGCGGCAGATGCTAGTCGATGTCCCTCCACCCCAGTTCCTTCCAGTCTCTCAAGAAGGAACCGCAAATACCATACAAGCCTGTCGAAGGGCTCGTTCGATAACACGCTGAATGTTGGGCATCCTCCATTCATGGTTCGACAAGCTGTGCGTGTGCTGTCGGGGCGAATGTCCTTTACAGCCGCGGTCTACCCCGTGCGGGTGCAGCACGAACCGCAGTGGGGTTCAAAGCATGCCAGCATCAATAAGGTAGTTGGCAGTCTATGCCTCAGTACACTCACGTCAGTGCATGTCGCCTCGTTGCGGAATTCGATTTCGTTGCGTAGTATCCGCCTCGCACGCGTGACGAAATATTTTTTGCAGTGTCATCATGCCTGCGATATAGATAGCGTATGCATGTGACAGAGCGTATTTGCTACTCCCGAGCCCGGAAATTCAAGAAGTCACGGTTATCACTTTACTTGCGAATTTGAATAACGCCTGAAATCTTGCCAAAAAATTGAGCCAATGAATCAACCCAAAATCGCGTATTTCATTAATCAATATCCCAAGGTTAGCCACAGCTTCATCCGCAGGGAAATACTTGCCATGGAACGACAAGGTTTCGCGATCCAGCGTATCGCGCTGCGGGGTTGGGATGCCAAGCTGGTCGATGCCGACGATCTGCGAGAACGAGAGCACACTCGCTATGTCTTGCAGGCTGGCGTGACCGGCTTGATACTGGCTGTGATACATATCTCGCTCACACACCCGGTGCGTTTTTTTGGCGCACTCAAGTTAGCGTTGAAGATGAGTATCCATGCGGATCGTCCATGGCCCTTTCACTTGGCATGTCTAGCGGAAGCATGCCGCATCATTCCATGGCTAAAGGAATCCGGCGTACGCCATGTTCACGCCCATTTCGGTGACAATTCCACTGAAGTGGCGATGCTGATAGAAGCTTTGGGTGCGGCCTCATACAGTTTTACTGTACATAGAACAGAGTTCGACAGGCCGGAGTTTCTGAAACTGGGTGAAAAGATCAGGCACGCTTCGTTTGTAGTCGCAATCAGCTCTTTTGCTCGAAGTCAGTTGTACAGATGGGCGGACTATGCCGACTGGCCAAAAGTGCATGTGGTTCATTGCGGTTTGGAACAGACTTTTTACGACGTCCAGGCAGTGCCGATTCCATCGGCGCCTCGCGTAGTCTGCGTAGGCCGATTATGTGAAGAGAAAGGACAAATGCTGCTGGTAGATGCAGTGAGCCGTCTCGTACAAAAGGGAACCAACATCGAACTGGTACTTGCAGGCGATGGAGATATGCGCCCGGAGCTGGAATCACAAATATTGCGTCATAAATTGCAGGATAACGTCAGAATCACAGGCTGGATCAGCAGCGCTCAAGTCAGGGAAGAGATATTGGCGGCACGTGCACTGGTTTTGCCCAGCTTCTCCGAGGGTTTGCCGGTCGTGATTATGGAAGCCATGGCCTTGCGCAGACCGATACTGACCACTTACGTAGCCGGGATCCCTGAATTGATCCGTCCGGGCGTGGATGGCTGGCTTTTTCCGGCCGGTGACGTAGATGGTCTGGTAACAGTGCTGGAGGAGTTTCTGGCAACTCCGATTGAGACACTCGAAAGGATGGGCGAAGCTGCTCGACAGCGAGTGCTAGAACGGCATTCGGTGGACACCGAGGCAAAGAAATTGGCACAGCTTTTTCACTCTATAATTTGAGGAAACGTCGATCAAGTCCGTTCGTGGTGATCCTTCGACTATGCTCGGGGCTGAAGGCGAGGTCGAACCATGAATGGGGAGGATTAGCATTCAATATGTATGTTATTTGGCCCCCTTCGACAAGCTCAGGGCGAACGGACAAGATCTGCGTTTCCTTAAATACATTATCCTGCAATACAGCGACACGGCTGGACTTTTAATGACTGTTTTGGAGAATCTCAATGAGTAGTTTTTACCGGATACTTGCTCAATCATGAAAGTTGGAAATGGCTATGTGCTGATTTCTCCCTGCCGCGATGAAGCAGATTACATGCGACAGACTCTGGATTCAGTAGTTGCGCAGTCACTACGTCCCGCCAAGTGGATCATTATCGACGATGGCTCGACCGATGAGACTCCGCAAATACTTGGAGAGTATGCAAGACAGCACGACTGGATCGAAATTGTGACACGAAGCAACCGGGGCCGCCGCGCAGTCGGACCCGGCGTTATCGATGCATTTTATGCGGGACTTGATACCATCAGCCTGGGTGATTTCGAGTACCTGTGCAAATTTGATCTTGATCTGAATATTCCTCCCCGATATTTTGAGTTATTGATTGAACGGATGAAGCAGCAGCCACGTCTTGGTACCTGTAGCGGAAAGCCGTATTTCCCCGATCCGGATACCGGCGAACTTATCAGCGAAATGTGCGGCGATGAGATGTCGGTGGGTATGACGAAGTTTTATCGTACGCGCTGCTTTGAAGAGATTGGTGGCTTTGTCCGCGAAGTGATGTGGGACGGAATTGACTGTCATACCTGCCGGATGAAAGGGTGGCTTGCTCGCAGTTGGGATGATCCGGATTTGCGTTTCCTTCATTTGCGTGCAATGGGCTCAAGCCAGAAAGGAATGCTTACCGGGCGGCAGCGCCATGGATTTGGCCAGTACTTCATGGGGACCTGGTTTCCCTACATGGTTGCCAGCGCCGCGTTTCGAATGACTCGTCCTCCAGTTGTCGTTGGTGGGCTTGCGATGCTTTGGGGGTATATAACGAGCTGGGCAAGAGGTCTTCCAAAATACAACAATGCTGAGTTCATTCGATTTCTCCATGCTTACCAGAAGCGTTGCATGATCGTGGGAAAGCGAAAGGCGACGGAAGAAATCGAACAAAAAATCCTGGGTACAAACCATCAGGTGGTCGTGTGAAAATGCTATTGGACTCTCAATCCGTCGTGCTTATAGAAGGCATACCATTTGCCAAATTAAAAATGAAGGAAGTCGTGGACCTGATCATTCGCCAACATTCGCAGGGTTATGGTGGATGGATAGTGACACCCAACGTTGACATATTGCATCGCCTGGTAACGGATACATCATTCCGCGCGCTCGTTAGTAGCGAATCCACTCTTTTTACGGCAGATGGTGCCCCCATCGTCTGGCTGAGTCGCATATTGGGCACGCCTCTGCCTGAACGAGTCACAGGATCAGATATTTTTGTCGAACTTGTGTCAGAGGCTGCGCAAAATGGAAAGTCGATCTTCCTGTTAGGGGGGAACCCGGGTGTCGCGAAAATTGCAGCAGATATACTTCAGCTAAGGCACCCAGCGCTCTGCATCGCCGGGTGCTATGCACCGCCATTTGGATTCGAAAGTAATCTGGAGGAGATAGCCATAATTCGAAACTTTATGGCTACGACCCGGCCAGACATCATATTTGTAGGCTTGGGATCGCCCAAGCAGGAAAAAGTAATCGCGATGATGCGAGAGCTTTTGCCAACATCATGGTGGCTTGGAATAGGTGTCAGTTTCAGTTTTGTGGCAGGAGATGTTAAGCGAGCTCCTGTCTGGATGAGGAACGTTGGTTTGGAATGGTTTTATCGTGTCATGCAGGAGCCGAAACGACTTTTCAAGCGATATTTCTTGGTTAACATCCCTTTTGCGCTCAGATTGTTTGGTGGGAATCTGATTAAGCGGATGGGGCTGTCATTCAATAACCGAAAGTAAGGTCTGGGTTTGGTTCGCTCGGAGTGTCGCCATTTGGTTCAGGTTCTGAGGAATTCCTCAGTCTGTCATGAAAGCGCCACGGTGGTATGGGGATACCCGTTGCATATCAGAAAATGATCCGTATAGCTCTTTGCCGCAAACGCCAGATTTGGCTGCCTACAATTTTTGGGTGGCTGCTTCTGCTGACATTCATTTTTGTATTATGTGTGTTCGGTGTGCGAAACATCTATACATTTCTTGCGCCGAATGATCCGGTTGGTGCTCGCGTCCTTGTGGTGGAGGGTTGGCTTTCTCCAAAGGAGCTTGATCAAGCAATACAAATTTTCAAAATGGGTGGCTATACACAAGTTGTGACAACCGGCGGCCCGACAGAGTGGCCCGAGGAAAAATATGGCAATTACGCAGTAATGTCGGCGGATTATGTCGCACGACGAGGTATAAGACGTGACATGATTCTTGTTGTGCCGGCCCCGCCTTCGGCTCAAGAACGCACGTTTCTGAGTGCTGTGACGTTACGCGAATCTGCGCAACGCTTGGGAATTAAGCTCGATGCGATCGATCTTGTTTCGTCTGGCGCTCACGCCCGCCGTTCACGACTGCTTTTTCAGATGGCATTGGGATCCAACGTTAATGTAGGTGTGCTGGCCACCAAACCAGCAGACTTTGGGCCAGAAACATGGTGGCAAACAAGCAAAGGTGTGGAGTCAATAATTTTTCAGTCGATTGGCTTGCTCTGGGTGAAGTGTTTCTTCTGGCCAAGTCCTCCAGGCTCCCGGCAGGAACGCTGGGGTTTATAATTTTGGGAGACAATCTTAGGGCGGTGGGTGCAAAAATAAAGAACCGCTCGTTGAACAGCATTTTTTTGGCTCAACATGCCTTTGGGCTTTTAATTTGCGTCATAGCGTTTCACTTTTGATAGAAAAACCATGGTAAACAGATTTAAGGTTCTAGATGGATGGCGAGGAGTTAGCATTTCTTTCGTGCTTGCAGGACATCTGCTTCCTTTGGGCCCCAAAAGCTGGCAGATGAACGCCGCAGTAGCTGCCGCTGGAATGGCTTTGTTTTTTATTCTATCAGGATTTCTAATCACTAATATGTTGCTGAAAGATCAAAATATTGGTAGTTTTTTGATCAGAAGGTTCATGAGAATCATCCCGCTGGCATGGTTATGCCTGCTTATTACTTTAATTTCGAATTCCTCAAAATTTGAAACCTTTTTGCCTCATTTTTTATTTTACGCAAACTGGGAGCCTATGGCCTTAACACACGAGACATCACATTACTGGAGTCTATGCGTTGAAATGCAGTTTTATATATTAATTGCAATATTGGTTTCAGTTTTTAAATCTCGTGCTTTCATGCTACTACCGATATTATGCGTTGCTGTGACTGCTAATCGGTATTTGAATGGAGTTGAAATTGCGATAAATACCTACTACCGCATCGATGAAATTTTGGCTGGATGTGTACTTGCCTTGCTATTTAATTACGGTGATTCAGTAAAGCGTTATATCAGCTTATTTAACCCAGTTTACATGCTCCCGCTATTGTTACTTTCCGCTCATCCAGCTGGTGGAGTGATCAATTATTTACGTCCTTATATTGCAATGCTTTTAATCGGATCAACTCTGTTTAAGACAGAAATGGTTTGGTGGAATAAGTGGTTAACCAACGCACTATTAGTCTATTTGGCAAGTATTTCTTATGCACTTTATGTGATTCATGGTGGGCTAAGATTTACATGGTTAGGTGAAGGCGAATCGCTTCTGAAATACGCCAAGCGTCCAATACTATTTGCGACTACATTTTTACTGGCTCACTTATCTACGTTTTACTATGAGAAATATTGGATCGATCTGGGGAAAAAAGTAACATCAAAGTCTGCAAAACACCATCCTGATTAGTTTCTTTAGCTGGGACCCCCTTCGCAGCTATACAGGCTCAAGCCGGTATTCTTTAAATAACAATTATATTGTTTAGCGCATTGAGGAATCTGAATGAGGCAAACTAAAAATGTTACCACCATACCTAAACTCGCTAATATTATTTCCAGTTCAAATCTTCGCCAAGTCGGAGTCATTTATCCTGGATATGGATATGAAAGAGTGTCATATGCCTTGCCTGTTAAAGAGACTGAATTTAGACGACTCGTTTCTTGGCCAATACATAGGTTCGAACGAAAAGGAACGTTTTACAAATACACGCCGATTATTCTCGGACAGAAAGTTGATTTAATACATACATGGAATGCGATTCCATTATCCAACGTTCCGTTTATTGTTTCGTTTGAAAATGAAATACCACGCTACTTAGGCAAAATCTCGAAATGGCAGGAATCGCTTGGTTTGTCGCTATTAAATTCAAATCGTTGTTTATCTTTATTGGCGCTTAGTGATATTGCGGCAACATTAGCCAGAAATAAATTTCTCGCTCTTGGTTATCCAGGAATAGCAAGCAAAGTTAGCGTATTTCGAGGTGGAGTAGATGTCGGAAGCGTATGCAAGGAAAATGAATTTTGTTCAATTGTTGATAGAGATGGCCCATTAAAAATACTTTTTATTGGCGGCGATATATTTCCCAAGGGATTTGTACCTGCATATTTAGCCATAGACAATCTCATCAAGAAAGGTGCCAATCTAAATCTAGTAGTTGTTGGGCAATTCAGAGGCAATGGCTATGTATTAAGAGAACACACGCCTAATCCTCAAGAATGGGCTGGGATATTAAAAGACTCAGATTGGGTAACTCATCACGAACGTTTGCCGAATAAGGACGTTATCAAACTTATGCAGGAGTGTGATGTTTTGATTTTTCCTTCCTATGATGAATCTTTAGGCTGGGCGATTATTGAGGCTGCTTTACTTGGAATGCCTACCATAGCAACAAATGTTTTTGCGATTCCTGAATTGGTTAAGCATAATGCAACCGGATACGTCATTGATATAAATCTAGGTCAACAGAATCGATGGCAAGGTATTTGGAGTAGTGGAAAACAACTGACGGCAGAGCTAGAAATCGCAAATGAAAATATTCGCAAAGGCATTGAGAACGCCATTTCTATTTTGTTAAACAATCCTGCTCTGCTTAATGATTGGGGCCGTGCTGCCCAAAAACATATGAATCAACTCTATAATATAGAAACTGCGGCAGTCCATCTTAATCTCATTTATGATGGCAAATGAACCAAAACGTCTCGCGTAAGATATTACATTGCGAATTCGAATTTATTTTTCTGGACGTAATGCAATCCAATCTATAGCGCCTGCGACTTTAGCTCTGTTAGCAATATCTTTAAAAGACTGGTTCTTATTATTGCGAATTAGGTCCTTAAACTTATGCTCCATACGATAGCTTAAGTATAGAACTTTGCCCAGAACCTTTAATAATTTAGTGGATCGGCTACCCATTGCTGCTAAGGCAAAATATCCACTATATCCCCGCCCCGGCCAGATATGCTCAATATGAAACTCGGCTTGAGTTAATAATTCGATGACGCCAAGAGGTGTCATATGGAAATAGCTTCTGTCATGCCAAGGTTCGAGAAACGACACGTTCCCTAGAAAATATCCACCTGGTTTCACCACACGGTACAACTCTTGAGCTGCCAAAAAAGGGCATGCCAGATGTTCAAAAACTGCGGCGCAGTAGACAATATCAAATTGCTGATCGCGAAATGGTAAGAAATGAGCATCACATAGATAATTTGGCCCACCATATTTTTGCAGCCAATCAGATACTCGTTCCTTTGAAATATCTACACCAACGTATGACCATCCTTTATCTTCAAAAAATTTTCGGTTTTGCCCTCCGCCGCAGCCAATTTCCAAGACTCGACTTCCTTTGGGCAAGCGGTTAAAGATATATACATGAGCAGGGTCAAGATGATATGGCAATTTTTCACTTAGTGAAGCTAAGGGGGGGTCAATTAAGAGCTGTTCAAGCTGGCCATCACTTATAAATGATCGATCACTTTTAAATGTGAACTGTACATGCCTATTTACATTGGGCGCAATTAAGACTGGGGTACCTTCATCCTTCTGAAACGTCAGCCCACAAAACTCACATCCATCAGTGGATACAAGTTGATTGCTACAATTTGGGCAAGATAATATTTCGCTTGACGGATTTTTCATAGCCACTCCACAATTATCACTAGGCACATAATGTTTCCCTCGGTTGCCTGTAATAAAAAAACAAAATTTTCAGATGCCTTGCCAAGCGTCGATATGGGAGTGGCGTACCTCATTCCATCATCAATCAGAACCATAGCCCGCCACTAAATCAAGCGCCTTACGCGAGCCTAAGATACTTTACGTGCTCATCATTACTCGTAAGCTCCAATACTTGGAGAAACAGATCTTGCTGCATTTGTTATGTCTGTCGCAGGCGCATTCGCAGCATTGCCGGTACCAACCAGCGGCAATCCTACAGGTGTAAAATACGGCGCGAATAATTGTGCACCTGTCTTGGTTTCATCCAAAGCAGGGATAGTCAGAGGGGTTGAGAACGACCAGCCAGGATTTGCATAAGTTGATGCGTTAACAGTATCAAATCCTGTACCTGATAAGCCCGCTGTTGCGGCATATGCTTGCCATGCAGCCAATAAATAAAATGTTGTTTGACCATCAAATACCCATTTTGCAGAACTATCATTTGAATAGCAATTATTGTTATTGATGAATGCGTATGATGCCAATGGTAATGAGTAAGTAAAGCAATTAACTTTATTTGATCCATGAGTTGACCCAGCGTACATCACCGTGTTATTGGCGATAATATGGCCAGTGCCTTCAAGGCCAACCACTACGCCACCACTTGGCATGCCTTGCGTATTGTTCGTGTCATAATAAACTGTGTTATTAACTATTTTGACATTATTCTCAACCATATCTTGTGCACGAGCAAGTGTGCCTGGACTTGAGATGCCACCACCTGCCTGATTGTTTTGGAATATTATTAGATTGTTTTCTATTACGCAGCTCGGGCATGTAGATATAGCAATTCCTAAATTTCCACTGTTAACAATTATGTTGTTAGAAAATACTGCATTTGCCAGGAAGATAGGATGTGCTGCAAGCGTTGTGTTGGTAAATGAAATGCCCCAGCATCCAGCCCCAACGGCCGTTGGCGACTCAGCAATGACATTCCCACTAACTACCAATCCTGTCACTGCGACATGGCCAGATAGTGCAGTCCCGTTACACATTGTTCCAGCACTGATTCCGGTGACATAGTTTCCTACTATAGAAATATTGGATACTGGTATCTGTTGATTAGAGAGGTAGATTGCATGATCGTAGATAGTGTCACTACCCGTGTCGATAAATGAATTATAGTTAATTATTAGGTTGGAGCTTACCCCCAAATATCCATCGCTTAAGTTATTAGCGAAATGATTACCGATGATGGTTATATTGCTAGTGCTATCCATAGCGTCATTTACACCAATACCAAAACCGACTATGTCATTATTCTCTATAGTGATGTCATGTATTGGCTGTGTAGAGGAATTAAGGCTACTGTTGTAATAAAGATAGAATCCTCTACTGAAACCATCTGGAGGACTTTGGGTTCCCTGCAATCTAAGGTTCATGATCCGGTACCCCCCTCCCCCATTGACCGTTGAAATCATAGAGTAGCTATTACCACCACTTTTGGGTGGATTATTGAGAATTGGCTTTGCCCCAGTACCGCCAACGGGATATTCTCTTAGCTCGTTGCAAATACTTCCGATTGGGCATGTACTGTTTGCTGCAAGTGATATTCCGTTATACCCCAGACCAACAGGAGTAAAAGATCCGCCCTGGCAGAGAGCAGCGGTTCTATGTGCTCCACCATTTAACCAAGTACGCGCCGCATTGATCGTCTGATACGGAGAAGCCTGCGTACCATTTCCAGTGGTGTCACTTCCCTGCATAGAGCCTGCTGCAGCGCAAGATTGGTTTGGCCCACTACAATCACAATAATATTGAACACTGTTGCCTGAAAGATAAGGGGTGGATACGGCATCACATTGTGCTTTGGCAATACTGCCTATTGCAGGTTGAGGCGTACAATGCAGAATTGGCAGAATTGCCCAACTTGGGCCATTGCTGGTGCTAGTGCCGTCAGGAATAAGCCCCCCGCCGCAAGAAGTTGTGAGACCTGAAATTGCGAATAGCGCCACAAAAGCGATTAGTGAATGAGTCTTGGATCCACCCGTTTCGTTATTTCTCATGGCTATGTCCTCACAATAGTTGCTGAATTTTACTCAGAATAGCTGATGACTTTAATGTCGAATATTTAAGCATCAATATTTGCTAAATGCCTATCTCATTAGTAAGCATGCCGAGAATCATATCCTTTATTATCACACCATATGCGATTATGGATACTTACAATTTGTATTCGATCAAATGTGCCTTTTTCCCTGCTAGCCTATTGTAAAGATAACTCAATTGCCCATGCGCCTCAGGAAACTTGCCCAGCATCAAAAAAAAAGCATGCAACCAGTTTTTCTTCATGGATTGTGTACCGCGCATTGCAAGACGAAAAAACTGCAATGGATAGATCAGCAGAACCGACAAGCCCAGCTTACCTAAGATAAGAATTGAACTGATAGCAAGTAAAGGTATCACCACCCCCCATATCCAGACACGCCGAGACTCATTCACCCGATGCCGTTCCGGTGTCCTGCCATGCAAATGCGCACCCTCTGCATACGCGTATCCACAGCGGCGAGACCGCTTCCACCATTGCCCAAAACGGATAATTGCAGCGTCGTGCAATGTCATTGCATCGTCCAGTCGCCAAATTTTCCAGCCTGCCGCACGTAATCTGACACATAGCTCTGGCTCTTCACCTGCAATCAAATCCGGACGGAAGCCATGCACCTTTTCAAACGCGTCTACGCGCATTAGCGCATCGCCACCACATGCTTTAGCCTCACCTATTGGCGTGTCCCACTCCATATCACACAACGCATTATAGATGGATTTCTCAGGATAGCGCTCGCGTCGACGTCCACATACGGCAGCGACCCCGGGGTTAGCGTCGAGGAAATTTACAGCATTTTCCAACCATGTCGCTGATACTTCGCAATCACCATCCACAAACTGGACATAATCGCACGATGGATAGAGTTTTCTCATCCGCTCAAATCCCTCGTTCCTGGCTCGCGCCGCAGTGAAGGATACAGCCATATTTAAACTCACAACGTCCGCCCCCAGACTTCGGGCCGCAGTCACCGAATCGTCTGTTGAACCTGAATCAACATAGACGAGTTTGGTCGATTGAATCTTCAAAGATGTGAGGCAACGCACGAGGCGAGCGCCCTCATTTCGGCCAATGATGACAACCCCGATGTGTTTTGCGTCCATCACAGATTATTCGTTTGAATTTTGCTTCTAGCCTTAATTGCCGCCGGTACGCCCACTGCAATGGAATTATCCGGCACATCTGAGATAACAACTGCGTTGGCACCAATCAGCACATTGTTGCCTATCCTTATCTTGCCAAGCACTTTAGCTCCTGCGCCAATATCCACATTGTTTCCAATAATTGGAGCTCCCGGCTCCTCTACGTTTTTAAGTCCGACGACGACACCATTTCGAATCCGGCAATGATCTCCGAACTTGGCGTAACCGCTGACTACAATTCCGCCAAAGTGGTCAATAATAAATCCTTTCCCAATTTCAACCTCACAAGGCAAGTCGATACCGGCAATTATCTGAATAAATTTGTGGAGGACTTTGTAAATGAGTGAGAAGAATTTTCGCAATAATACTGGTCGAACACGATAGCGCCAACGACCGAAACGATACACAAGCATCACCCAGAATCCTTGCGCCCCGAAATCCCCCTGGTAGGTTTTGAAATCCTGTTTGATGTTATTAAACATGGATCCAGTTACCGTGATTCGACTGCATTCAGTATTTCGAGAATTTTGTTTGATACAAATTGCATATCCGCCAACTCAACCTGGACAGAATATCTGTTGGCAAGTCTATCTATAGCCGTTTTGTTTGTGATATATGGTGCACTGTCGATCTCTGCGATCTTGTTCATGACTGCGTTAACAAATGTCCTGATATCTCCAGAATAAATCTCGGTAAATATTTCCTTGTCCCAATATTCCTTTGCGCCCTCACCGGTGTAGCCAATGACCTGACAACCGGACAATGCGGCTTCTACTGGTGGCAATGGACATCCCTCAAATTCACTAAAAGAAAGAAATATTTTTGATTTGCCAAGAATGGCCGCAACACCATCCTCGTCCAGGCCGTCAATGGCTACTATCCGCCAATGTGTGGGTATCTTCTTGTTAAGAAAGAACGTGACAAGCCCAGAATGTCTTTTTAACTTTCGGGGCATATAGCAAATTATATTTTCTTTTTTTTGACTCGCGACAAATTGGTCCGAGTTAACCGAGTAATGAACCCGTCTTATTTTGTCCGCGCATTCAGGAAAAGCCATTTTGATACACTCCACCGAGTCGTCGGATATGGCAAGGATCAACGCTGAATTCTTGTAAGCAGCATCAAGTTCATCTCCGTTGTTAAGACTGGCCGAGTATCCATTCTGAACATAAATGCCATATTTAACCCCCAAATTATACAAAAGCTTGGCATGCGGAACCGCCCAAAACTCGGGAATCATTACAAAATCATCCGTGCGACTAAATTCCAGGCTTCTGTTGATTGTCGCTCCATGAACAAACCATGAACACCGAAAATTCGGACTGAGTGGGTGCAAAACATTTGCAGCGACCGGCCCCTTTAACGCACTAATTATGGCTGCTTGGTTGTAAATGACCTTGATACCGCCAATTGGCACATTCGTAGCAGGAGATAAAAAAACAATTGATTTCTGCTTCACACCATTCTTTTCTGCATTAATCGCAGAGTATTCTGGCAACAACTTGTTCAGCTTTATCTTTCGATAGTTGCCTACAATTGAAGTTTGTCCCAGCCATCTGCGAACAACCTCATAAAAAGACTGTGCCATTCAATATTCACCTTTCATATTTAGCCTCTTTATCGCACGTCGATCAAAATTGAGGCGCTCTCGTTTGGCCAAATTCAAAACTTAATGTATAGGCTTCTTGCCCATTTGAGTGCGAATAAAACAGCTCCAAACCAGAATGGAATGAGTTACGTGCACGAAAATCCATCGAGGGCGTCTTAATTTAACTATGTTCTTTAGCAAAAGAATACTATCCGCAAGTGTAGAAAGAAACACATCAACAAAGACGGCACGTAACCCATGGTTCTTGTAAAAATAGAGCAATTCACTCTCAATCTTCAGCGATTCGATCTGTCGACCACTCGAAGTAATTTCTCCTTCTGATTTCGCACTTTCCCCGCCAAGGTGTACAACCGAGCTATATGGGAAGTATGTTACCTGCCAACCAGCTTTCTTTGCTGAAAGACAGTGATCGATCTCTTCGTAATACAGAAAATAGCGGGAATCCATAAGCCCTACCTGGTCAATGACTTCTTTTCTGATCAGGAAATAGCAACCCGGCACCCAATCGCAATTTCTGACAGTAGCATGGTCCCAAGACATCTCATCCACCATGGCAGAATGCTTAAAAATTCGTTTGAGGCCAGTGCGATTGAGGAAAATATTCCAAGGTGTCGGAAAGTAGCGGCATGAAGGTTGAAGCACGCCATCTCGTCCAACCAGCCTGACGCCAAGAATGCCGCACTGTGGGTTGGCATCCATGTATTGGATTGTTTTGGATATAGTGTCAGGTTCCACGAATGCATCGGTATTCAATAAAAGAACATACCGGCTTTTTATATATGGCAATGCTTGATTATTGGCACGCCCAAAACCGACATTTTTCTCATTCTCAATGAGTTTAATTTTGGGGTATTCGCTGAGAAGTATTTCTGCAGAATGATCATTTGAATCATTATCGACAATGATGACTTCCATTTCGACCTCATGTGTTGAGGCAAAAAGATGACTGAGTGCCATTTTCGTCATTTCTATCGTATTGTAACTAACAAGAATCACGGAAATATCCAAGGTATTGTTTCCAAAAATTCGTTCACTAAGAATTAGAAGGATTCTGATATGGCAAATACAACTGGCTATCCAAGACTCTGGCGCCGACTGATCAATTTTGCCTTAATTGATTTTTTTTACCGGCTTTATCAGTAATGCCAGCAAATTTTTCCAAACCCCCAAGTCGAGTGGAGAATGCACTAGCGCACGAAACCCCATGCCAACAGCCCTGATCTTATTGCCTGCCGCCTTCTCACGCCACGCTGTTCCCAGTAACATACCTTGAATCTGTCGGGCCGCAGTACCTGCTTTGTCCGACAGCACTTCCGGTGGCTGCGGTGGATTTCCCCTCTGTAATGCATCTTGCCCCAATGCTTTGCGTTGTAGCTGAAACTGGCGTGCAGTCTCTTCAAAAAATTCACGCCTTATATTTCCTTGCGTATGTGTCATCGAAGCATCGTGCAAGCGGTACAAATAGAACGAAGACGGCAAATACATTACCTTGGCCACCTCTCCAAACCGGAGCTGGAAGTCAATATCACATGAAGTCTCAAAATATGTCCTGAAGCCACCAAAGTTATGAAGTGCGCTTTTACGAAGCGCATAGGAACACAAAGTCGTTCTGGTTTTTCCTGAATTCAATTCATCGGTAATATCTTCAGGCGTATCGCATGCGACCAACGTGGACACCAGCCGCCCCGCTGTATCAATGGTAGTAAAGCCTCCACAAACGGCAGCGTATTCGGGGTTGGCATCGAGCCATACGAGCTGATCTTCAATGCGACCTGCAGGGTATAAATCGTCAGCATCGCATTGCATAACAACATTCCCCCTGGCGACCGCAAGACCAACATTCAAGCAAGCAGACAGCCCCTTCCCCGGGCCATCAACAATGCGAATTCTGCGATCTGGAACACTCAGTACTTGTTCTAGCGATCGATCTGTGGACTTATCGTTGATAACAATCACTTCAATAGGTACGTTTCTTTCCAAAAGAACTGAGGCCAACGCTGAAACTACATATGGCTCTGCATTTTTCATTGGAACTAGCACACTTACTCGCGGCACCGTCTCAACATTCATGAAGGGCTCCTAAAATGTTCCTGTTCAAACATGATTAAATATTTGCGTGAAATTTAACGCGACAACGAGAACGGAGAGCGCTATAAAGGGCAAATCAATTTTGGGTTCCCACAGATCCAACTTGGCATAAATATAGGCCTGCGCCGGATAGAGCAACCATGCTACGGCGGCGGCGCTCAAGACAACGCCCCGCTCACCCAGGAAATGGTATCCAACCATCATGCCTATCCATTGAATAGCCACTTCTGCAACTAGGATCACAGTACTGAGTTTGACCATTCCTTTGGCCCACAACAATCCGTTGTAAGCCCCCCCAACCGCCCACATCATGGCCCCCATCGCCAGCATCCGAAGCATATTTCCGGACTCGGCATAACGCTGGTCATACAGCAGCCACATGAAGTGATCCCCCCATAACACAAAAAAAAGGGCTATCAACCAGCCGGGAACAATCAGCAACAACCGGCTTCTTGCTGCCACCTCCCGCAAACGTTCTGGTCGTTCTCGAACCAATTCCGCATAGGCCGGGAATAATACTTTGGTATTCACTTGCTGGGCAATCTGCCAAAACATCGAACTCATGCCGCTGGCCAATGTAAAAAATGACAGCACCTTTACTCCCAGAAAAGCACCTAGTAGCAGCTTGTTTCCCTCACCAGCAAAAAATGTCAGAATGGAACTGACCAACATCCATTGACCGAAAACAAACAACTCCTTTACCGAATCTCGATCCCATGCAAATTTGTTGTGCGCCCCCTCCAGCAGAAAATGGCTGGCTGCCGTTTTAACAAAACCTCCGATAAGACCACCCCACACCAAAGACCAGATAGTGTGGTCGATCCACGCCCATAAAATCATCATCAGCAGCCCGATAGCTTGCGATCCAACTTCAATTAGCACCAACTTCCTCAACGCCAGTGATCGGTTAATTAAGGCCAGCTTGGTAGAGGCCAACCCTCCCAGTACTGACCCAAAACCGACAACAGGCAACAGACTAGTCAACATAGGCTGCGCATAGAATGCGGCCAAGAGTGGTGCCAGCATGCAAAGCACAACCCAAATTATCACGCTTTGAATCACCCGCATGGTCCAGGCAGTATTGACAAAAACCGCCTCGGATCCCCGCTTGTTATGAATAATGCTAGTTACGATGCCTATATCAGAAAGCATAACCAAGCCAAAGACCACGCTTTGAACAATTGCCATGAGTCCGAAAGCTTCGGGAAATAACAGTCGAGTGAGTATAAGATTTCCGCCAAGCCGTAATGCCTGGCTCGACATATGTCCGCCAATCGTCCATCCCCCAGCATGGAGGGCTCGATGACGGAGAGATTTCCTGGCTGTCATACCTTGAGGCTTTAATTTTTCAGATTTCATCTGATTTGAATAATAACGGGGATTGTGGCTTGCAAGGTAGCTCCGATAGTCTGCCCCAGAGATTTGGAAATTACTGTGATCTGCAGTTTCAAGGTCCACTTATCAAGGCTAGTTGGCTAGCTACAAATGCAGCTGGTTCAATATATGGTACTACCTGTTTTATAATCTCTCGTACTTATATTACCGATTCATCCAATGACGAGGGATTGGCAAACCTCCTATGTGAAACACTAAAGTATGTCTGACAGATACAGTCAAATTATTCGTGTCATTTTCTTGCAAGGCATACAATACTTAACTGGAAACCCCGATACTATACTGAAATTAACCTGATATGCCAGAACACCTCAGAGCATTAGTCGTCATTCTTATTCTAGCTGCAGTTTTTTTTACTTTTGTACGTAAATCCGCCTTATCCATTACCACTGCTACTAATTTCAGACGCAGGCGTAATATGTGGTTCGCAATAACGTTTGCGGCTTTCTTCGCAATGAATTTTTGGATGTTTCTGGCAATAGCCATACCAATGCTAATCTACGCAAACCGCCAAGAGCCCAATCCTCCCGCGCTGTATTTTTCCATCTTATTCGCACTCCCCGTAGCTTTTTTCTTGATTTCGGGGATGGGTTTGATCAATTATTTATTCAATCTTTCGTATGCCAGGCTATTGGCGTTGCTCATTTTATTTCCTGCTTATCTTTCTCTAAGGAAACAAAACGACACTCCCTCATTCGGGCGCACTGGCCCAGATAAGGCCTTGGCGGCTTTTCTCGCACTTGTGGTTATACTCTCCCTACGTGAAAGCAGCCTTTCGGACAGCATGCGTCAAACTTTTTATCTGTTCATTGACATCTTTCTCCCCTATGTTGTCGTCAGCCGTTCGCTGAAGGATATGCAGACCTTTCGCGATGCTTTGCTAAGCATTTTGCTGGCGATTATGTTTCTTGCTCTTGTCGCAATTTTCGAGAGTCCAAGACATTGGCTTCTTTATTCTTCTCTGACACAATCACTTGAGCTGAATGGGGCAATGACAGGTTACCTCGGGCGGGATAGCATGCTAAGGGCAATTGCTACCGCGGGACAACCCATTGCCTTGGGCTATCTGATGGTCGTTGGTATAGGCTTATATTTATTTCTGCAACAATCAATTCAGCAAAAATTCGCCCGCCGACTCGGAATGGCATTGTTGATTGCCGGATTAATTGCGCCTTTATCTCGTGGGCCTTGGGTTGGTTTTGTAGCCCTGTTGGTTGTTTTTATTGCAACCGGTCGTAATCCCTCTCGTCGACTTTTTACCTTGGTTATGGTGGCCATATTTAGCTTGCCCTTGATTTCAATACTCCCTGGCGGTGAAAAGGCGATCAACCTATTACCTTTTATAGGATCAACGGAAAAAGGGAACGTTGACTACCGCTCTAACCTGCTGACAAACTCATGGATTGTTATCCAGCGCAACCCCTGGTTTGGATCAACTAATTTTCTTGATACGCCTGAGATGGAAGCAATGCGTCAAGGTCAGCATATCATCGACATTGTCAACTCCTACATCGAAATAGCACTTGAAAATGGGTTAGTCGGTCTTGGGTTGTTTATTAGCTTTTTTGCGCTGACGCTCTTGGGAATATTCCGAGCCATGCGTTCGATTCCAGACAGGGGCAGCGAGGAATATTTGCTTGGTCGAGTATTACTGGCCACGCTACTGTCCATTTTAGTCATCATCTTTACTGTGAGCAGTATTACGGTCGTCCCGATTGTGTACTGGCCCTTTGCGGGATTGGGGGTGGCTTATGCGCAGATGGTGCGAAATAATTCAAAGCAACAGGGTTCAACATTCAAGCGTCATACCTGAAATATCCAGAATTTACGCAATATCGATTCTGGCAGAGGCGATGACTGTTCAATTGATATTGCTGCTTTGAAACCGTCTCTTTAATTCACTAACTGTCAATGTCAGTGGTTAAAATTTATTGTGGCATCGCGGCCAAACTTGTTTATAGGCTGCTCTATAAACTGGAAAGCTAAATAAGCCAGAACATATGCAAAGACAAGGACAATGACAGTGCATAGGAGCGTTGAATTTGTCAAAGGAAAAAGGTACGACGTGACGAACAATAATAATGGTAAGTGCAACAAATAGAAACTATAGGATGTGTACCCCATGAAGTGCAGTACTGGTTTTGATAAAGCACCAGATAAAACCGGCGAGGCCAAGGTGCAGAGTATTATGATTGCAGATCCTAATCCACTTCCAATATCCTGTTGAAAATGAGAAAGCTCCGGAACAATCCAACGATTCCCATAAAGCATGATACCCATACATAGAATACCCAACCACCAAAATAGCTTCATATCAGATATCTTCAAGTGCAACGCAGCATGATGTTTTGCCGTCACAGCGCCTAGAGCGAAAAGTGGAAGATAAGCGAGCACATCAATGACACCTCCAAGAACAATACACATGGCGAAAATCACCAGATCGAAGAAGGCATTACGGCTATAGTTGAGAGCCACAATGATTACTGGCAGGACTATCGACATCCGCATTTCTATGATAAGGGTCCAGACCACGGGGTCTATTTGGCGTGTATCAACTCCAAGCAGAAGAGACATGCTGCGTAGGAATAAGTCGATCGTGACATTACTCGTCCACATTGATCTGGACCAGTCGCTCAATGCTTCCAAACCTGATGGGTTATACCCCCATACTCTAAGCGCCAGACTAAGAACAAGAGCAAGCCAGAATGCGGGGTAAAGGCGAAATGCTCTACGAATACAGAATTGCAGATATTTAGGATTCTCAACTTTATAAAAGTATGGAAGTGCCAGAACAAAACCACTCAACACGAAAAACAGATCTACCGCACCTGCTCCATCCCACAGGATATGAAAGGGTGAAGCATACAAGGCATCGATGGCTTCTGTTCCTTTCATCATACCTATTGAATGACCCAGGAAAACAGAAAAGGCGGCCAAGCCTCGCAGGCCATCAAGTTCAATAAATCTTGATTTAATTTGCATGTCTTTTGTACATTTTCAATGGAAGTGTCATGAACTTTGTACGCCTGAATCGTAAGCGTCCAGCCGACTCACCTGTTCAGGTCAGTCAATCTGTGCAGTTGATCTGATGGGCAGGAGTTCGTCGATGCGTCGCATGGACCAGACGGGGAGTTTTTCCAGCGTATCTTTGAGCCAGGCTGCAGGTTCGATGCCGTTGAGTTTCGCGGTAGCGAACAGACTTTGAATTGCAGCAGCACGCTTTCCTGCACGCTCACTTCCCGCAAACAGCCAATTCTTCTTGCCTATTGCAATTGGGCGGATCGCATTTTCCACCGGATTGTTGTCGATGGGGAGGTTACCTGTTTGTGCATAGCGAATCAGACTCGCCCAGCGATTCAGCGTGTAGTCGATCGCGCGCGCCAGCCCGCTGTTGTCCGCAGTCGCGATGCGCAAGCGGATCAGCCACTCATGCATATCCTCCAGGATAGTCACGCTGTTTTGCTGCCGATGCAGCGCTCGGCTTGCACAGTCCATTGCGCGAGCCGCTTCTTCAACGGCGTACAGTTTGCCAATACGCCGCAAGGCTTCCTCAGCTTGCGCATGCACGCCCCCAGCCTGTAGATCAAAGAATTTACGCCGCGCATGTGCCCAGCAGCCTAATTCAATGACGATCTGTGCCGCATCGGCAGCAAACATCTTCTTATAACCACCGTAGTCATCGACCATGAGACTGCCCTGCCAGCCCTGCAGGAAGTCTCTCGCATGTTGGCCGGAGCGGCTGCTCTGGTAATCGAATACGACAATGGGCGGGCCGGTATCCAAATCGTTGCTGCGATAACTCCACAGATAAGCCCGCTTGGTCTTGCCTGCCCCCGGATCCAGTTGCCTGACCGGTGTTTCATCGGCATGCAGCACTTGTCGCTGCCGGAGCAACTCCGCCAGCCGTTCTGCCAGGGGTTGCAGCGCAAAGCCCATGCGCCCGATCCATTCACTCATGGTGCTGCGTGACAGGCTGACCTGCTGCCGGGCGGCGATCTGTTCCAGCCGGTACAGCGGCAGGTGGTCCAGATATTTGCTGGTGGCCACCCAGGCCAGCAAACCGGGTGCGGCCAGTGAGCCGTCAATGACCGCAGGGGCTACCGGTGCTGCGGTAATCGTTTCGCACTGGCGGCAGGCATATTGCGGGCGGATATGACGAATAACAAAGAAGCGTGCCGGTTCAATATCCAGTTGCTCGCTGACATCTTCACCGATCTTGACCAGACTGGACTGGCAGGCTGAGCAGGTGCATGAATCCGGTTCGTGGCGCACTTCAACCCGCTCCAGATGTTCAGGCAGCACCTGACGACCGGCGCGGGTTCTCGGTACGGAGGGGGTGGCCGGTAGTTTGAGTTCGGATTCGACGGCGGCGATGTCCTGAACAATATCCTCTTCGAACAAGGAGCGTTGTTCTGCGGTCATCGCTTCGTTCTTCACGCCATAGCGGATGCGGCGCAGATAAGCCACTTCCTGAACCAATGCCTGAATCTTGATATCCTGGGAATGGATGGTTGAGGTCTGGGAATGGATGATTTCGGTGAGCCGAACGATCTCGGCATCACGAGACGGGATTTGCGGGGGCAAAGCTTCGCCAGCGCGGGCTGGAAAATCGGTTGAAACAGCCGTTTTATTCAGTGAATTCATTGGGTTGTATTGTATCACACCCCAATCCGTAACGCGCTCAATTAAAGGGATAATTCAGCAGAATTCAAGTGCTAAACCCGCCACTGCGCAGAGGGTTGCGCGCACAGCCTTTGCCAGTCCACGCCGGTGGTCAGCCAGCGCCACTGTTCTGCACTCATGCGGAACAATGTTTCATCGGGACTCGGCCAGCGGAATCGTCCCTTGTGCAAACGGCGATGGCACAACCAGACCCCGGTGCCATCCCATATCAGTAACTTGAGACGAGAGTAATTGCGATTGGTAAATCCATAGGCTGTGCCATCGCAGGGGGATCGTCCGTCGATTTGCTGGATCAACAGGGACAGTCTGTCCATGCTCCAGCGCATGTCCACCGGCGCCCTGTGCAAGAATACCTGTTCCGGCTGGATCATTTAAGCCACGCACTGAGCCAGTTGGCACATGCCTGTGCCTGATTGGCTGGCCAGCGAATGTTGATGTGCGTGTTGTTCTTGTGGAGACTGACTTCGATGGCGTCGCTAATAGAGGGCTCTGCAGGCAAGTCGACCTGAACTGCGACCAGCTTCGACAGTTCTGATGATACTGGTGCGGGTAGTTCATTCTGATACTGGTTGATCCAGCGGCGCAGCAGATTGGCATTCAGGCCATGCGTCAGCGCAATCGCCGAAACCGATACGCCAGGTTGGCATAGTGTTACCACTCGTTGTTTGAATTCTGCGGTATACCTCCGACGGCGACGCATCGGATGCGTAGTGATCATGATAGTGTCCATTAAAATTAGGTGGACACTATGCTCTTAGATTTCGCTTACTCATTCAATGTGGGTCCGCCGGACGCTTACCCTGAATCCACGGCTAAATTTACGGCATCATCAAACATAATTTTTTAAAGGGTTAAAAAATGGGAATGAAATGACTTTGGGTAAAACACCAAGCGAAGGGCTGCAACCTATCAGTTTTTCGTGACGTCATATCATCAGATGTCTAGATTTCGACCTGAAAATAATTATCTCCTTCAAATTATTTTCGCCGCAATCCTGTGTCCAATAGAGATAAACGGCTTTTCAATATACAAATAGCTAATTGTTGCACAAGTAAAAACTGCGATTAAATTGAAAGGTAAACTTTGAAGAATTTCAAAATTTGGAATTGAAGACTCATTCCAAACCAGAAAAATTTGTTGCCATAGATATATACTGTATGAAAGGCGTCCAATTAATCTAAAAATTGGCGTTTCGAGAATATAGGACAGCATCCTAAAGCTATTTATGAGTGTTCCTAATATCATAAGAGGAATAAGAATTGCTTTAATTGTAAGCAAAATAAATGCTAGCTTCCATCCAAGACCAGGTAGAGTTTCAAGGATAATCATCAATATAATTAAGCTTGGCAAAACAGCAGGTAGCATAAGCAATTTATTTAACCGAGCCTTCCAAATAGGATCAGCATAAAGCAGTGCCACAACAACACCCCAAAGAATGTTATCCCCCTGAATGTCAGTTCGTCCCCAGAACACAGCCGGTGTTGCACCAGTTATTTGGAATTTGTAATCCAAGGCTCGCCAGAAAGCCAGCAAAAGAGCAATTACAATGGCAACTGTAATGCGTCTGTTGCTTACGCCAAGAACAAGAAAAACTGCAGGCCACATCATGTAGAAGTGCTCTTCTACAGCTAATGACCAAAAGTGACCAAGATACCAAGATCCAGTGGCTGTGGTGTAATTGGCAAGGAAGAATAGTGAGCTAAGCCAGCGTCCAAAGGATATTGGGAGTATTCCGGACAATGCAAGAATGCCAACAACTGCAAGGAAAGATAAAGCTGCAGGCAGAATTCGAAATGCCCGCCTTATGTAAAAGCTCTTTAGAGAAATACTGCCATATTTTTTTTCACTAGCTATTAGCCTACTAGTTATAAGAAGTCCACTCAGTCCAAAAAATATTTGCACTCCGAATAAGCCTGCTTCCTTAATACGGCTAAAGTCGAAATATATTCCTACTGTGTTTAAGGCATTACTTATTGAATCTGAACCATGGGCGAAAATAACAAGAGTTATTGCAATCGCTCTCCAACCGTCCAACGTTGGCAAATATGTTCCATCTCTAGAAGCGCCGATATTTAGTCTATTAATTAAATTGCTCATAATACTGGCCAATCTATAAGTTGCCTCACATGAATTATTTGAAGGCAGTAATTTGCAGTGATGAGCGATTTCCAGACGTATAAGATTCCAGAAGCAGCAATGACCTTAAGCCTTATTGAATACGGTCCCGATCAGATTTGCCTTTGACAGATGACTGAGGCTGTCTTCAATTTCACGCTTGGTAGACATACCGTTGGCTATCACCATCAGGATGCAATCAATTTTTGGACATATGGCAATGGCATCATCACTATGCAGCAAGGAAGGCAGATCAAATATGATAATTCGTGACTCATAGCGATCACGAATCTCGCTGACCAAGTTTGATATTTTTAGTGATGAGAGGGTTTCGGATGGGTTGCTGACTGCATTTTTTGCCGGCAATACCACCAGCCTTGGTATGCCTGGATTGACGAGCATTTCAGACAGGTTAGCATCCCCGTCCAGCAGATCATTCAGCGATTTTTCCATGGGGATACCAAGGTAGTTGCCAATTCTCGGTTGCCGCAGGTCAAAGTCTACCAACATGGCGGTTCTGTTGGTTTGCTGGACGATGCTGATGGCCAGGTTAATGGCAATCACGGTTTTACCCACTGCAGGTGTGGGAGAAGTAATAGCGATGGTGCGCCAATTATTCTCATCCATTTTTTGCAGAATCTGTGTCCGCAACAGATCGAAGGTCACGCTGGTCGGATCGTTTCTATTGACGGCGAATATGCGGTTTTTTTTCAATTGTTGCGCTTGCAGTTCGACTACTCGGGTCTGGCTGTATTCAAGTTTAACATTCAAGTCGGCTTCAGGCAGGGGTGTTGCACTAAGCCGACCCGCTTCCCTTGGCCGCTGGCTTCTGGCCTTCTTGACTGCCTGTTTGATGCGTTCCATTTCTTCCCCTTATGCCAGCAATTGCGCCATTATTTTCATAAATAGTTCATTCAACGGCATGTAGAAAAACTGTAGTAACAATGCAATTAAAATCACTCCAAAGCAGGCTGCAATGATGGCAATTTTTATTTTACGTTTTCGATCTATTTCTTCCTCAGGAAGTACAAGATAAGGAATAACGGCTAAAGGGCGATTACCCAACACATGTTCCAGTGCGGCAACACCACGGATTTGACGATCCAAAGTCGCCAGGGCCATGAGCATCCCTCCCGAGGAAGCAATGGCCAGGAAAAAACCCATTACCATAATCTTCACAGGTTTTGGTTTAAATGGCTTATCTGGCTTTACCGGTGGTTCAAGCACAACAAATCTATCCGATTTGTTTTCTTTTTTCAGATTTTCTGCCATCTGAGCGCTCTGCAATTTACTCAGAATTTCTTCGTACCTTTTCTGTGCGCTGTCGCGCTGACTGGTCAGAACGTCCAGCTGTTGAGCCACCTCCGGAGTCTGTAACATTCCCGCTCTAATCTGTGCAATTCTGTCTTGCAGTGTTTGTCGTTGCCGCGCAAGTAATTCCAGAGTGTCTTTGGTTGAAGACACCTTAGATGGTTGGTTGGACTGCTCAGTCTTTGTCATAGCCTCATCCTGTGTTGTAGCTGGATTTTCCAAAGATGCGATTTTGAGTTTTAGCGCTTTAATATCAGGGTGCGAGTCACTATATACGGCTGATAGGCTGGCAAGCTTTGCCTTCAGTGCTGGTAGCGATGTAGATGATGTAGACGAAGACGACGAATCGTCGCCCTGTCCTGCCAGTGAGTTGTATTTCTGCTCGACGTTCTTCAGACTAATCTCGTCATTCTGAAGAGCGGTCATATTCATTATTGTCAGTTCCGGCAATGCATTGCTATGCTGCTTCTTGTAAGCGGAAATCAAATCATTCTGACGCTCAACCTCTTGCTTTTGCTTGTCCGCCACTTGGGTTAGAAAAATCGTTGTGTCAGTGGCAGTCTCACTTTGTAATGTTTCGTTCCAGTTCAGAAAAAGCGCAACAAGATCGTTTGCAACCTGATAAGCAAGATTAGGATTCTTATCCTGAAACGACAATTTGAAGGCAATTGTTACTTTTCCCGTCCTGAACCCCTGCACTGTATCTACGCTTACCAATTCGACATCCACTCTATCCCGCATTCTTTGAACCAAATCCGAACTGCTCAAGTAACTGGCACTTCCGCTGAAAAGATTGTACTTATTGGCAATATTGAGCAGGCTTTCACGCGTTAATACCCGCTGCTTGATATTGTTAATCCTTTCATCAACACTTACCTGGACTTGTGTAGGAACCACACTATCAGGCACATTTTGCGACACCACCATGATGGTTCCGGTAGATTGGTAAGTCCTTGGAATAAAGACAACTGCAACAAGTGCAGCCAATAAAACCGCAACAAAGGTACCAATCAGATAGGCTGGATGTCTACGTATGATAGATAGGTAGTCGGAAAGCGTCAGTTCGTATTCAGTGGACATAGATATGCTGTGATCCTGTATTCAGAAACTGGTATACGCGATGGAGAGGCCAAGCATATTCGAAGTTGCTGGATTGCTACCAGCCAATGCATAGGTATTGTGATTGAAATATGCTTTTATGCCCCAGAACATATTGATATCATAATGTAGCCAAGCACCCGCAGTTCGAAATAAGCCAACCGTTAGTGAATCATATTTTGACCACCCGAGGTCTAAACCGGTTTTGCTGCGCTCACTCAAGTCATAACTAAAATTCCCTCTCGCTTGATCAATCAAGATGACTCCACCTAGTCCATTAGGAGTGGATTGGCGATTTGCGCTCAAAGTCAACGCCGAAAGTTGGCCCTTGTAATTCATGGTCGTCCCACCTTGCAAACTGGTAGATGCTGTGGTGGCGCCAGTACCACTGGTAGCACCCTCAAGCCTGGATGGGCCTCCTTGCAAAGTCCAGTCAAGATGCTCGGAGGCTTTCCAATCCAAACCTAACCATGCGTTATAGATATGAACTGGTCCACCACCAGTGGTCACGAAATCAACATACGATAAATTCATGAATGTTGCAGTATGCTCAGTCAAGTCGTAATTTAATTTTAGACCACTGGATTGCGTATAGAAGCTAGACAGGATGATGTTGTTTCCACTCCCGTTAAACGAAACATTCTTGTACGCCTCATTCAAGGTGAGAGTAATGCGTTGGCTTAATTCTCTGGCCCAATCAGCGGACAAACTTCGCGAAGTACTGGTGGAACTTGCTGATACCAAGCCTGTAGTACTAGGTATATCCATCATCGTCGAAGCAACGTGGTACGAGGTTGAAATATCAAATTTGTCTTTCTCATCCTGACGGTTCCAACCCAACGTCGCGGTAGGAAAGTTACCATTTGCGATTATGCTTGTGTTTGAGGAGCGGATTGACATGACGTCAAGATCAGCTTTCCACTCATCTGCTCCAGACGTTTTAGTCAGCATGTAATTGGGGTCGATTGTCGTGCGCCAGGCACTAAGACCTTGAAGAGCAGGATTCAGTAAGGGGTTAGTTACATAGTCTTCCGAGGCACGGGCAGACAGGGTTTGCTGCAAGGAATCAGCCCTGCCCTCTCCGGCACACAATATAAGACCGGATAGCAGAATTGACATTCTGACTAGCCATTGCATGTTCACCCACCACACCCGTGGATAATGAAATTTTGCAAACAATTTTATGGCACCACGATCGTATCGCCCGCCATGAGCTGGATATTGGTTGACATATCCTTGCCGGAAATTATGTCGTTGTAATGCACTTGCAGAACCTCCTGACGACCATCAGGTTTTGTACGAATGACCTTGATTTCACTTTCATTGGCAAATTTGTCAAAACCGTTTGCAATGCTGATAGCCTGCAAAACTGTAGTTGGGCCTGAGATGATCAAAGGTCCAGGTTTCAAAACCTTTCCCGCTACATAGGCGCGGTTACCATCAAGACTGGCAATAACTACCGTCACAACGGGGTCCTTCAAGAATTTCTTCAATTTTTCTGCAATGAGCCGTTCAACTTCCGGCGTACTGAGGCCCCCTACTTCCACACGGCCTGCCAGAGGAAGCGTGATGCTGCTATCGGGCAAAACCACGACTTGCTGTTTCAACGAGTCTTCGCCCCATACCGAAACCAGTACCGTGTCCCCTTGATGCAGTTGGTAGACAACGGGCTTGTCTGCAGCAATTGCCATACCTGCATCGAAATATACCAGCAGCAAGGTGAGCGCAACCAGTCGTTTCATCATGTTCATAAGTGATTTTCTTTCTGCAATAAACTGTGGTCTTTTAATTCCTTGGTTCCGGGATCAGATCCTCTACATATTCTGCTGTCCAACCAGCCGTTGTCTATCTGTGTCCCGCATCGACTTCAATAGGTCCGTGATAAATGCTTTCTGTACAAGGTAAGAAATCTCTTCGTCGTTAGCGATGGTGGAAACTCGAAATAGAAGGCCATCCGGTATTTGTCCTGTCAGCTCGTACTTGAATGTCGCCCATTTCTCTTCGAACCAACCGCGCGTCAATGAATTCCCAATCTTGATCCAGTAAGTTATCGGTTCATTGCGGTTGCCTTGCTGCGCAACCATGCGCATAGCCGGTATTTTTCCGAAGGCCGTATCCAAAAATATCTTGCTTATTTTTTTTATATTAAAACCACCTGACGCATAACAAATTTCCGGCCTGTGAACCTGAGTATCCACCCTCTGATCCATGCCGTAAGCAATTGCAAGCATAACATGCTCGTCTTTGCTGTTGACATAAGTGCGGGAGAGCGTCTGGTCATAAATCTTGTTGATTTCCCCCTTCACATCTGTACCCACCAAAGGCTCAACGGAGTTCAAATCCATTTTCCAATCGCCAAATTCTTTTGGAATGATAGCCTCCAAATTGATCATGCCTGATTTGCCGGCACTCATGAGAGTAGGCGTTGCAAGCATGGCAAGTGCGCTGGACAGCACCATAAATATACCCATGACGAGGCTGACAATGACAGATTTTTTCATGGAGCTACTTTCGATGCCCGCAACTTGACAATATAACGAAGTAACGCATCTATGCTGACAATTAGAATCAATCCGCTTAAAAACAGAGCCATGCCGGCAAACTCGTGCAAGAAGCCTTGCCCGGCTACATCCCCATAATAGTAGGTAATAAGCGTCAGGCTCATGACCCTGATTACGTTGGATATAAATGAAATGGGAATAATTAGAATTCCCAATATTACATTCCTGAAAACCGAGGTGTGTTGCACTACATTCAGATAAAACAATCCCAACGATTCCAGCGTCAGCAGTGTTTGAAGTCCTGCACAGGCGGTAGCAACCAACAGTTGATACTGACCGATCTGCAGGATGACGCCATTACGGGCAATGGGATATCCCGCCCAATACAGGATCTGCTCCGTCACATAAGACACAGCAATTTTCATTGGCATGGTCACTAGGATGACAAACGTGCCTGGCAAGGGAATCATGAACAACATAAAAAATAACGGAAACCATGCAGTCGCAAGCGCCCTACTGCCTCGCTTGATCAACAGGATTGCGGCAATCATCCAGATGAAAGAACCAACTTCAAATATATATATTTCTAGCGCATGGCCAACAACATAAAGGATCAGTGCGATGAAAAAAACCACCCCTCCGATGGTGGCTGAAGATTTACTGGGGCTTTGTTCCATCACGCGCGGCCAGACGCGATATAGCAGCCAGAGTGAAAGTGCAAAGACTATCGGCCCCTGGGCCTGCTCTTCCGTGCCCCACAGCCCATTGAAGAGGCCATAGTAAGTTGGAACGTACATTGCCAGCAGGCCCAACAGGATGGGCCACCATTCCGGCATGGCGGCCTTAAAACCAGGGAGTCTGCCTGCAAATAAGCTCATGGATAGGGCAATGTGCGTGATCAGTTACCTGCTGGTTTGCTTTAAGGTTTCGCTGGAGCCACGGGGGCTTGCTGGGCGGCAGCCGGAGCGGGCGCGTTCAGGTATTCAATCTTTGCCAATGAACGCAAGTGCTTCACTTCTGTATCCACCGCTTCTTTGGTGTTCTTCATTCTGAAATACTGCTCGATTGCTGGCGCGGCATCTTCAAACGCGATCGGGTTGTCCTTGATGTTGGCGATGGAAACGATCATGCTGTTTCCTCCCTCGTTGACAATGAACATTTGGCCGACATGCATCGTCATCAGCTTGGATGCCATCTCCGGCGGCATGCTCATGGTATTGCGCGATGCCACCCCGCGTGCGTAATGCACATCATGGTTCTTCATCCACGTCGCAACCTCTTCCAGCGACTTGGCAGAATCCAGTTCCGCTTTCAGCTTGTCGTTCATGTCCCTGCCGGCGATAAGCAATGAATTCATGTCGTATACCTTGCCGTTGCCGAAGATCTCAGGATGCTTGCGGAAATAGTCGCTCATTTCCGCCGTTGTGGGCTTGTCGATCTTGGACGTGACGCTTTGCAGATAGGCCTGCTCGATGATTTGCGCCTTGGCGCGCGCGATTGCCTGCTGCACTCCGGGAGAGCGATCAATCTTCTCGCGCGTCGCTTCGTCTACGATGACCTGGCGGTCAATCAGCGACTCCAATATCTTTTTGCTTGCATCCTGTTGCTGGTCGGCCGGGATATTGGCGTGCGCCAGTTCATCGTTAACCTGGAGCACGGTGATATCTTCGCCATTGACCCGAGCGAGCGATTGACCGCCCCCCTTCTCCTTGCTGCAGGCACTCAGGCCCATGCCGGCAACCATTAACAGAGCGCCGCAGAGCAACCATTTGCGTGACACGGAATTTTCGAATTTTGCAGACGAGGATACGTGTAACTTGGACAAGGCATTCTCCTTTCACATTCTTGATACATGGTCAAATTGCACGGGACCTGAAAATAAAGAACCATATGCAACAAAAATTACCTATGGAAGCGCCGATCAGGCCGTCACACCGGCGAAGGCCGGTGTCCAGTTGATTGAAACACTGGATTCCGGCCTTCGCCGGTATGACGTTTCAAGATCTAATCTGCGTTTCCCCTATTAATACTTTTTCCATAACTTAAACAATTGTACTTTAGTAGGCATTATCCCGACGCAGCACCACCCACACCGTACGCATGATAATCCACAAGTCCAGCCATATAGACCAGTTTTGAAGATAGTCCAGATCGAACTCGATACGCTCTTTCATTTTATCCAACTCCTGGGTTTCGCCGCGGCATCCATTGACCTGCGCCCAGCCTGTGATCCCCGGCTTGACCTTATGCCGCAACATGTAACCCTTGATCAGCTTGCGATACATTTCGTTATGCGCAACGGCATGCGGCCGGGGTCCGACGATGCTCATGCGCCCTTGCAGCACATTAATGAATTGCGGCAGCTCATCCAGGGAAGTGCGCCGCAGAAACGCGCCGATCTTTGTGGTCCGTTGATCGTTCTTCTGTGCCTGGACGATGTTCGACCCGTCTTCGCACACGGTCATGGAGCGGAATTTGTAGACGATGAAAGATTCGCCGTTAAGCCCGTAGCGCCGTTGTCTGAAGATGGCAGGCCCCGGCGAAGTCAGCTTGATGGCCAAAACGATAGCCAGCAGGATGGGTGAAATGAGGATCAGAATGAGCGAGGCGAGCACGATATCGCTGAAGTTCTTTACTACCGTGTCCACACCGGAGAGCGGCGATTCGCATATGGCAACCACGGGTACTCCACCCACATTGTCGAAACGTGCCTGCATCATGTCAAAGATGTAGACATCGGGCAGGAAGTAAATGGAGGCAGTGGTGTCATGCAGGTCGTCCAGCAGCTTGCATATGCGTGGCTGGGTTGCCATCGGCAGGCTCACGAAGATCATCTGGATATTATTTTTGCGGACATAATCACCCACTTCCGAGACCGGGCCCAGTACTGGCAACGTAACGCCCTTGATCCGGGACGCATCGCGGTCGTCGAAGTAGCCGCGCAGATCGATCAACAGGTAAGGAAATTCGGCAATGCGCTCTTGAAGCTGCGTGCCAACATTGTTGGCTCCTATAATCACTGCGGAGCGAACTATGCCCTTCTTGCGCAAGTCGGTGATTATTTTATGTACGACGAAATGGCTGGTAATCAGCGCGAACGGAGTAACAATCATCCAGGTCAGGATGACCTCGTCGGAATAACGATAGGACAGCTTGGTGGCGTAGCCCAAAAAGAGCAGGACGCCGACGACGGCGCCCCAACCGACGAAGGTATCGCGCACATAGGCGAGGAGCTTTCCGTTATGCCATTTGCGATATAAATTAGTTTGTTCGAATATGTATGTCGAGATAAAAAAGGCGATGATCATCAACACCAGGTAGTAGCCCGTGAACGTTTCGTCATACAACAAGGTAAGCAGGACTAACGAACCCCATATCATGAACGGATCAAGCAAGTACTTGAAAAAGGCAACTACAGGGATGTCATTGATGATCATTGATATTCGCGTCCTTACCGTGTGCAGTCACGTCAACTATCGACAGGATAGCATGACCGGAACATAGAAAAACCGTACGCATACTACTGAGTCATGGCGTGTACTGATAACACTTCAGGCTTCAAGCAAAACTGTTCATTATTATGTTATTGGACATGCCTTTGGATTTCATTTTCCGTCATGAAGGATCCGGCCAGGAAATGGAAAGCAGCCAGCCGACACAGCTCAAACAAAAACCCCGCCACATGAGCGGGGTTGTTTGTGTTGAAAGTGACTTCTTTAGAAGAAACTTGTGCGGCGACGGCGTGCTGTAAATGCCAGCAATCCAAGACCTGCCAGCAACATGGCATAGGTTTTGGGTTCTGGAACAGGGCTAACGGCAATTGTTCCACCATAACCAGGATTAAGGCCAGTAGTAGCCATATCCGTACCTGTCACTTGCAAATAATAAGCGTTCGGATATGGGTTGGCTGCTGGCAATATAAAGCTCGTAAGATCAAGGGTTGCAGCACCAATAATGCTACTAACAGAACTCACAAGACTACCCGAACCTACAGCACCTTGAAATAATCCGAGGTATGTAAAGTCAATGAGAGAACTCCCTCCATTAACATGAATACCACTCAGACCACCTGTCGCAGTTGATGGCATATCAAATGTAAAGTAGTCCGTAAATCCTGAAGCTCCAGTGGCTGGAGCACCATTAGCAAAGTTGCCAAACCCGGAAGTTAATGTAAAACCTATAGTTGCAGCACTCGCTGTCCCAGCCGCCATGCAAAGCACCGCAACAGATGACATACCGAACAATGAAGAAAATTTCATGATGGCTCCTTGTAAACAAAAAGTAAAAAAACGAACACTCAGTGTCGAGAAACCTCAGAATCCCCCCCTCGACCCAAACCCTATTTCAGGCAGACAAACAATACCTGTTTGTCTGAATTCAATACATTGTACTTTGGTACTATAACTAGCTGTTTCACAAAAAATTAATATTGCCAACACCCCAAGTAGACACCCAAACCCAGATCGTACTGAGCAGGAGGACTTTATTGCAGAAGTGCAAATCAGCAATGCACGTTCAGGCTATTCTTCACCAAAGATAAAATCTATTGTACTTTTGTACAGTAGTAATGGAATTTACTCAATGGACTGATTTTGGACTGCTCTGTCAACTTGCGATTATTCTTGCGAAAAGTAGCGCGGGCAACAACTTTGAATTTTCGGGTATCTTAAACTAAGCGATCAGTCCTTTAATCCAGCATCAAGTCAGTCTAACTGTGTTTAGCTGGTATTGGATGACGTGTCTGCACACGTGCAAATTGACTTTTCATTCGTAAAAACCAAGATTCATAATATCGATAGCTAATCGTTGCCGCGAACGTTGACACTAATACCGTGGTTGGAAACCAGAGCCACGAATAATCCAAACCTATTACAGGCAGCATTTCCTTAACGGCGTTGTAACTAATCATGTGCATTAGATAAATACCGTAGCTGACCATACCAATGTGTACAATTGGCTTCCAGGTCAGTAATGGTCTTAGGCTGTTCGATTCAAAGATTACGACCGATCCGACCAATAGAACCATCAGCATCCAGATTCCTCCCTGCGGCAAATTCAATTCAACTGCAACTATCAATCCGATGAAAATGATAGCTGCCGACCAACGTCCACCCAACAACGGGCTTACCATCGCGAAAATACGTCGGTCGTGAAGCACATGCGCCATCACAACCCCGCCAAGAATTGCCGGGTGGATACTTAGCAGTATCACAACACTCAAATTATCACCACGCAATTGACCCGAAGCTACTGAGATCTCGACAAGTTCACGAACAATCAGTATTGCAATGATCAGCCCTACCGGCCTCCATCCATTTAGAACCTTCTCGACCGTCGGCCAGATTAAGTAGAATTGCTCCTCCGTTGCAAGTGACCATGCAAAATAAAAGATTACCCGATTATCCGGTTTGACAAACCAGTTAGACGTGTACGTCAGAAAGTAAGGCAGATTGGAGAAGAATTGCTGACCCAGAAATGAAGTACGCTCGAGTGACCACACAATTATTATGTAGAGGATGATCACAGTATAATAGACGGGAAAAATTCGAAGCGTCCGTCGAATATAGAATGAACCAAGAGAGATTTTCCCCCACTTATCCTTTTCACGAAGTAATAGCGTTGTAATCAAAAAACCACTGATCGCAAAAAATAGATCGACTCCAAGAAATCCGCGCTGGGTAAAGCTCAGCCCCTCAATGTGCATTCCCGTATGGTGCCAAATAACCGCAAGAATACTCAGACATCGCAAACCGTCGAGCGAAGAGAAGAAACTTGTATTTCGGTACGTCTCGTATGTGCATGACGCTGCCGCGAATAATTTTTCATTGCACTCTGGTTGCATCATCGTGTAGAGGCGGTAGATTTGAATTTAAGCATCTATAGAAGCGTAAAGATACGAATGAATTGTATGTCTCGCTAGACCATCGCGTGACAATCGAGCGTGCTGTTGACACAATACATCATGATTGTACATTTGCTGCGCATGGGGGTTGCCTGATTGTGCTTTTATGGCGCCCCATCCACACAAAGTTAAGGAGGCGTTAAGTTAATATGAATCAGGATTGAGCGCTGAGAACAGCCAGGTGAACTACATTTGATTCTTTGCGGACTCTTGAACCATTCCGTCCTTGACGTTTTTCTGCTGACATCATCAATGCTACGTTGAGCCTGTCAGTGACTCCCAGTTTTTCAAAAATATTCGTCAAATGTGCCTTCACGGTACGCTCGGTAATTTCCAGAGAGTAGGCGATCTGTTTGTTGCTTTCACCGTTACCAATCCTGACTGCAATTTCGTACTCGCGATCAGTTAGCTGAGCAAGCAAACCATGAATATCGGGATGTTGATCACCATGCTTTGCCTGTTCCTTTACTTGCCTTTGTTCCATTTGCGCCAGTAAACGACTAAGAAATTTTCTGCGTATCCAAAGTTCGCCATTGCTCACGGCTTCGACCATCATTTTGAGGGACGATCCCTCGATGTTGGTGGGGCAACATCCCCGTACACCCGCCTTAAACAAGAACCACTCGTCTTCATCAGTCGCATGATCGTGGAATACAACGATATTTGTCTTGGGACAGAGTCTTCTCAACTCAGAAACACCGCGCACTCCATTTAGTTTTGGCAAATCAAAATCAAGCAGAAGCATTTCAGGTTCAATTTGAACAAGGTCTTCCTTGAGCAATTCGAAACTGTTCACATGAAACATTCTGGCAATGCCAGATAATTCCTCTTTGTAACGCGCAGTGCTAGCTTTACATGCGCTAGCAAACATCAAGCTACTAACTGTATCGAGGTTTTCGTAGCTAGTGAACTTCATAAATTTCCCTTCCCAATCGATACAGTTGCCATAAATTTTTCGGGATACCTAAACTTCACCACGACCAAAATTTGACGCACACTTCGCACTACAAAAACTATAACTACCTGCTATTACAGTTTTCACATCAACCCAGTCGATATAAGCAATGAACGTGCCATCAATTAAAGCCGCTCAATGCGCTTAATACATAAGTAGTTGTACAAATCCATCTCGGGGGTAGAGTCGCATATGACAACTTGCAGACACCGCATTGACCAATACTCGACGAATCTTGACCAAATAAATGGCAATTCAGATGTACGCACTACTCCGCGTAATGAAGTACTGCATTACTTGATTTCAACGAGGTTCGGTGCCCGCAAGATCGTCTAGCCATTCAAAAGCGTGGCGATACTAGCTTCATACCCGACATATGGAAAGGGGCGAGAGTATCTAGACCTTTTGGCCTAAATATGACCTATGTCTTTTTCCAATTGATCGCCCAATCACGAAATTGGAACGATTTGGTGGCTTCGAACGAAGCAGGGGATGACATCAGTTTGAATATTCCGGAAGCTCCAGACTCTGCATATCATGAGTCCCGTCATATGGCGATTTTGAACCAGTGAATCAGAACTGCACGATCAGATTTCGTAAGCAAAAGAAATCAGGCGTTGTCCATATTAGACAACGCACCAAATTCCGCTTTGTCATTCAGCATTTCTTCAACCAACGCCAGATCGATCATCGCGGATTCGGCGGCAAATCCGTAAACCAGCGCGGTGTTGCAAAGGATGTTGATACGTCTTGGGGTTCCCTGGCTTGCTTCGGCAATCCTGGCGCAGGCTTCGGCGGTAAAGAGCGGCGTCTCCCTGCCAGCAACTTTCAGGCGGTGCTGAATATAACCCTGTACATCAGCTGCCTCAAACGGCTTGATATGGAAATCAACTTCAACGCGCTGGGAAAACTGCAAGAGTTCAGGCTTCAACAATAGATCCTTGAGCTGCGGCTGCCCCACCAGCATGATCTGGAGCAGCTGATTCTTGTCCGCATTAATATTCGAGAGCATGCGCAACGATTCCAGCGCGTCCGGATTCAAATTGTGCGCTTCATCGATGATCAACAATACGCTCTTGCCGGCTCCATATTGCTTGATCAGGAAACGCTGAAATTCATCGAACAGCGCCACATTGGACTGCCCCTCATAGACCAACCCAAAGGAAAGCATGATCCACTGCAGCAAATTGGCGATCTCGCGATGCGTGTTGTAGACCAGGCCAACGGTATGTTCGGGCGCCAGGTTGTTCAGCAGATGACGAACCAGAGTCGTTTTCCCGCATCCGATCTCGCCGCTGATCACCATGAATCCAACCCTGTTCCTGATACCGAACTCCATCATTGCGTATGCATAAGAATGGCGCCGACCGAAATACAGGAAATCAGGATCAGGCTGAATTGAAAATGGGTTTTCCTTCAAACCGTAGAACGCTTGGTACATGCTTTGTCGTTATCCTGTGAAAATTACCGTTACTGATTCTTGCCTGGCCGTAGCTCCGTTTGGGGAGCGTGTTTGATTGAAAGTTCCTGCGATGGCGGTAATCGATAATTATATGGCCCGCAGGTGTCATTTCAATTGTGACGTGCCAATTATGCCCGTGTTTAGTCCCTTTGTATCAAGACCGCGTCTTTCGATCAAAATATAGGCAGGGATATATTCTGCGACCGTTCTGAGGTGATTCAGGCGTTCAGAACACCGAAAAAAGGTGTGGGCGACTGACATCACGAACATCAGCACGCGTCAGAGCCGGTGGAATCTGTCTGCGCCAAGAGATCGGCTGGTGTATGCGGCTGCGTTTCGATCGGGAGTTGGCTGTCAACGCTTTGCTGATGGCTGTGCAGTGCCAACAGCCGTGGCTACGAGCCCATTCCTGGCATCGAAGCGGGTGCGGACGATGCTGAGGACAGTCTCCCATCGAATTCGCGAGACGGTATTTCGAGAGGCTGCAACAAGAATGGCTAGTGAACCGGGCGTTTCACACACCCCATAACGGAAAAATGGGAGCCTTAAGCTCCCATTCGGTATTGGACGCGTACGAATCAAACGGTGAATTTATGCTTCCTTCGCAGCGCCGTGAATCCCACCAATCCCAACCCGGCCAATAGCATGGCATAGGTTTTGGGTTCTGGAACCGGAGATACCGGGACAGGCGGGCAATTTATGTTGACGCCAATGACCATGTCGTTGAAATCCCTGTCACCACTCCCCGGATCGTTATACAACAACAAATCCGAATACGTGGATCCGCCAATCGTATAACCACCGAGTTGGCTGAGAATGCCGACCGCGCCACTCTTATAGGGGTAGCTTGTGTCAGAAAAGCTGAAATTCAGAACATTTCCGATGCTTGTGACTGTTTCGGTGATAGTCGAGCCGACCGCCGAGGACTTGTTGTTAAAAGACGAGGATCCAACAGTAAACAAATCCGTGTTGCCCGCGCTTGCACCGAGGTAGGTGAAAGTCACGATACCTGACGAGTATCCCTTGCCCAACGAACCTACTTCTAATGTACCTGTCTTGACCAAAAAGTTATTATTCGTGAATGGAGCTTGATTGAAACTCTGATACATGGAAGGCGTGGTTATTTGATTGGCCCCCTGCTTTATGTTGGATAAAAAATTGCTTGTCGTGGTCGTACTCGTTCCCTTGACCGTCAGTGTCCCACAGGGGGCCGTGTTTCCCGACGTAGGTGTCTTATCGCAGCCTCCACTGGGGTTATAGTAACCATCCGCATTTACAACAGAGCAAAGCAGGGAAAGCAAAGCGGCCAACGTCACAGAGACATAGTTTCGGGTATTCATGGCACCCCCTTTGATTTAGGCGAGACATACATAAAGCAGCAAAGTTTTTACAATATCCCGGTTGAAATCTTCAAGCAGATCGCCCAAGAAAGCCATAGTACTAAAGTACAGTGCCATTCAATTCGCCCAACCTCACTCTTAATAGTGGCAGCGGCCACCCTCGGCTGATAGGAAGGGGGGATGTCAAGCAAAAATCGGGGCCGCAAATATGCAGATATGCGACTTCCCTGTTCCATATTATTTAATTCCCTGATAATATGCGCGCCCTTACGGATTGGGGCGTTCTGAATCAAGGCTCGGAACAGTGAGTTTCCCCGTAGTTGTACAAGAATGTGCGGTAGATTTCCCGTTAATGATGGGAGATGGAAAAAGTAGTATCAGGGCAGGTTTGCAGCAGATCTAGCCCTGGCTTCACGTAGCAACAGACATGCGCCGGTAGCTCAGCTGGATAGAGTACTTGGCTACGAACCAAGGGGTCAGGAGTTCGAATCTCTTCCGGCGCACCAATAAAACAAAGGGTTAGGCAGAAATGCTTGGCCCTTTTTATTTCACTGTCACCGAAACGTCACGTAATGCATGGCGACGATTTACACATAGTCAGCCAGATGCACTGTCAATAGGTGCGCGTACCGCCTCACCATCTCTGCACTCTGCCATCCCCCAAGTTCCTGCAGGACACGGAGCGGAGTGCCGTCTTGTGCGTGCCAGCTTGCCCATGTATGACGCAGATCGTGCCACCGGAAGTGAGTAAGCCCAACCGATGCGCATGCCTTGCGCCACGTTAAGATAGCAAAGGCTTGAAACATTTAACGAATCAATTTGGCAGCAATCTGCTGCTTGATTGTTTGTGGCAAACGGCATAAAGTAAGAATTCCTTACTTTCACCAATTGGAAAAATGTCATGCTCGCTAAAATGACCTCTAAAAATCAGCTAACCCTGCCCAAGAACATCACCGCCGCTGTTGGCGCTGCAGAATACTTCGATGTGGAAGCTCGCAACGGACAGATCGTGCTCACCCCAGTGCGCATTCAGCGCGGCGATGCCGTGCGCGCCAAACTGGCCGAATTGGACTTGAGCGAGCAAGACATCGCCGATGCGGTTGCATGGGCACGTAAATCTCCTGTAACCAAGAAATAATTTTCCTGGCAATGCCAAGCGCGCAAAGCAAACCTCGCGTAGTAATCGACACCAATCTGGTGCTGTCTGCGCTAGTGTTTTTGCAGGGTCGGTTGTCGCCACTACGCCTTGCCTGGCAAGGCGCGCACTTCAAGCCGCTGGTATCAACCGTGACCGCTGCTGAGTTGATACGTGTACTTGCCTATCCAAAATTCAAGCTCTCTACCGAAGATCAGCAAGAGCTGCTGGGTGACTATCTGCCTTATTGCACCTCAGTGCGCATGCCCGTCAAGCTACCGGCAACGCCAGACTGCCGAGATAAGTTCGACCTGCCATTCCTGCAACTTGCCATCACTGGCAAGGCGGATTTTCTGGTGACTGGCGACCAGGACTTGTTGAGTCTTGCTGGCAATTTTGTTTGCCCCATCATCACCGCTGACGAATTCATCAAGACGCTAAATAATGACCACTAACGACATCGCCGGCAAACTCTGGAATCTCTGTAACGTTCTCAAGGATAACGGCGTCACCTGTCAGCATATGACTTGTTTTCTCTGCGGCTATCCCGGCCACGACGCAATGCACGATGAGCAATAATTTCGTAGCGGCTTTCCAGAAAAGATTGCCGGGGCTACACCCGAAATCGTTCGTCGGCCTGATTCTTGTCGGTTTGCTGCTTGTTGCCCTGCCCTTGCTGCTGCCGCTCATATACAGCACGGCAGCGATCAGCCAGCTTTCGACACAAAGCCGGCAGGCTGTCTATCAGGCTGAGCAGATCGCGCATTTCAGCCGGATACTGGTCGACCAGACGGCGGCAATGGAACGCAGCGTCAGGTTGTCGCTGATCCTGGCGGATAAGTCGTTGTTGAGAGGGTATTACCAGGGACATGGAAAATTCAGGGAGACCCTGCAGCATCTGTCGACCCTTCCCCTCACCGACAGGCAGCACGAGCTTGTCAATATCATGGACTCGTCCGAGTCGGCGATCTTTTCCAGGGTGCAGAGGATTTCTCCCGCGCAAGGGAAAGCAGAAATACGGAATATCGATTTCTCCCCGTTGATGGATGCGGCCCAGGAGTTCCTGATCCATGGGGATGTTCCCGTTGAGCATGAAGTTGAGGCTATGCAGGAGATGGCGGGCCAGGCAAACAAAATCACATACTGGCTGCTGATCAGCCTGGTGCCCCTGGCCTTCTTGCTGGCGTTCGGATTTTCCATACTGATCACAAGGCCTATCCGGCAAATTGACGATGCGATCAGGGCCATGGGGAATGGCGAGCTCTCGAATGCCGTCAAAATCGACGGCCCCCAGGATTTGCAGCAACTGGGAGAAAGGCTGGACTGGATGCGCCTGCGTCTGCTCGAGATCGAGGAGCAAAAGTCCACGTTCCTTCAGCATATCTCCCATGAACTCAAGACCCCGCTCACTTCGATCCGGGAAGGAGCGAACCTGCTCTCGGAAGGCATAGCCGGCAAGCTGACCACCCAACAAAATGAAATAGCAAGAATACTTTTTGCCAATAGCATCCAGTTGCAGAAACGCATTGAAGACCTGTTAAACTTTAGTGCGTTGCAGGCCGGAAAAGCGGCTCTCCACATACAGAAAGTGGCTTTGAGGATGATTCTCGAATCGGTGCTGCACGACCAATATCTCGCAATAACGAATAAATCGCTGCAAATCGAACTCCTCTGCCCTGATCTGATGCTCGAATGCGACGAACAGAAGGTCAGGACTATTGTGGACAATCTATTATCCAATGCGATCAAATATTCCCCTCAAGGAGGGCCAATCAAAATCCATGCAAGCGTTATCGATAGCAGCGTCAGGCTGGATGTTCATGATTCGGGGCCCGGTATAGACCCCATGGACAAGGACAAGATATTTGACGCGTTTTACCAGGGACGCAAGGCACCGCAAGGTCACATCAGGGGCACCGGGCTCGGCTTGTCCATCACCCGCGAATATGTACTGGCGCATGGCGGCTCGATCGAACTGCTCGATACTCAGAAAGGTGCAGGCTTTCGTGTCACGCTTCCCCTGAACCGCTCCACCGCCACGCTATGAAGTACAAGACTCCGCTCTTCACGATCCTGAATGTGATTGCAATCGCTGCATTGCTTCCTGCATGCTCGGTCTTAACGACGCCCCGCCCCGCGACGAATCTCGTTCCCTGCCCGCCACCGCCGGCTCTTGCACTGTCTGCGGACCAGGTTTTGCGCTACTACACCTGTCTGGGCACACTGCCTCCCGCTGATGTCGCCAGCGAATACCATGCTGCCAGCCTGAGTTTTTCCGAGACCGGCAGCAATTCCGACCGTCTCAAGCTGGCAATACTGTTATCCTTGCCCGACACCGGATTTCACAGTACCGCAGCAGCACTCGATCTTGTAAAGAACATGCCTGCAGGACCGGAACCTGTTCCTTCCACCCTGCCCGACCTTGCCCTTCTCTTGAGCATGTTGCTTGCAGGGCAGCAGCACGCGGATGACAGCATTTCCGAACTCACAAAAGCGCTTTCAGACGAAAAAGTGCATTCGGATTTCCTTCAAAAAAAGATCGATGCCGTCAAGGATCTTGAAATCAACCTGATACACCGGGATCAACCATGAGTGCAGTTCAACAAACGATGGCGCCTGCGCGCAGGATATTGATCGTTGACGACGATTCAGACCTGCTGCAACTGCTGTCCATGCGGCTGGCATCGGCCGGATTCGAGGTGAATACGGCAAATAGCGCCGAGGCCGCCATCAATAGCCTGGACATTTCCAGGCCACACCTTGTGATTACGGATATGCGCATGCAGGGCATGGACGGCATGGCGCTGTTCGAGCATATACACAGAACCATCCCGACCCTGCCGGTCATCATGCTGACGGCACACGGCACCATTCCCGATGCAGTCGAAGCGACACAGCGCGGATTGTTCGGCTATCTGACCAAGCCATTCGACAGCAAGGTGCTGCTGGACCAGGTCGCGAAGGCGCTCCAGATTTCATTCGCTACCGCAGCGCAGCCCGGAAAGGCGGACGAGTGGCGCGCCGCCATCCTCACCCAGAGCCCGGTGATGGAAGACATCCTGACCAAGGCGAAGCTCGTGGCCGAAGGGGATGCGAGCGTCCTGATCTGCGGCGAGAGCGGAACCGGCAAGGAGCTTCTTGCCCATGCAATACACAATGCCAGCCCGCGAGCGCAACGGCCATTCGTGGCGATCAATTGCGCGGCCATTCCCGAGCAATTGCTCGAATCCGAGTTATTTGGGCATGTCAAAGGCGCATTCACCGGAGCTGTTCGCGACCACAAAGGTCTGTTCCAGTCGGCAATGGGCGGTACGGTCTTCCTCGACGAGATCGGCGACATGCCGCTCGTGTTGCAAGGCAAGTTGTTGCGGGTGTTGCAGGAAAAGCAGGTGACCCCCGTCGGCGCCACCCAGACCGTGCCGCTCGATGTGCGCATCATCTCCGCGACCCATCGCGACCTGAATGCCGAGATCGCCGCCGGCAACTTCCGCGAGGATATCTATTACCGCCTGAATGTCGTGGAACTGTCGATTCCGTCGCTCTCACAGCGGCGTGAAGACATCCCGCTGCTGGCCAAGCATTTCCTTGCCGTCCTGGCCGAAAAATACAACAGGAAAACCAACGGGTTTTCCTCGGAAGCGATGGAAACACTCATCAGCGCACCTTGGCCCGGCAACGTCAGGCAACTATTGAACGTGGTCGAACGCAGTGTCGTGCTGTGCACGACGCCGCTGATCTCGTCTGTACTCGTCCAGCAGACCATACACAAGGAAGAAGAAATACTGATGTCGCTTGAAGAGGCCAAAAGCCGCTTCGAACGCGACTACCTGATCCGCATCCTGAAGATCACGGAGGGCAACGTGACCCAGGCGGCAAAACTGTCCAAACGCAACCGCACCGAATTCTACAAGCTGCTGCAGAAGCACCAGCTCAATCCTTCGTTGATCAGGCAGTCTCAGGATTTCTCGACATAGGGCCCTGCCCCGGTCCACTGAAAAATTGCCTGTAAAACAGGCTGTTGCGTTCCACCATCAAAACTTGTTCGGCGCGGTCAAGCGTTGCCCTGATGGTGTGCGATCAGCTTGTCAATGAACTGGCGCAGGAAGTGATCCGACTGGGAGCTGTGAAAACGGTCGATCTCAACACCCCGGCTATAGGCGATGACCGTCGGAAACCCCCGGACTTTATGCTTTCCAGCGATACGCATGTTCTCGTCGGCATCCACCTTGGCCAGCAGGAACTTGCCGCCGTATTCCTTCGCGAGCCTCTCCAGATGCGGCCCCAGGACCTTGCATGGCGCGCACCATTCGGCGCCGATATCGAGCAGGATGGGTGACTCTTGTGAACGGGCGACGACACGCTCGTCAAAATTGGCTTCTTCCACTTCGAATGAAAAAGGATGGGGGTCGTGCATGTGCATGGTCAATCACTTCCTTCTTATACTGTTAATGTTGAATAAGGGTAAACTGTCATTGTACGTTTCGGTCACGGGCTAACGACAACGCTATGCTACCAGACAACGAAATACGTTTTGACGCTTCCGGGCAGGCATGGCTGGATCAATTGGTACAGCGCCATCAAAGCAGGGCATCCCAGCTGTTGCAGATACTGCGCGAGATCCAGGAGCACTTCGGACATATTCCACACCGGATCGTCACCGAACTGGCCCAAAAATTATCCATTCCACGCGCGCGCATCGAAAGCGTGGCCTCCTTCTACTCCTTCCTGCACCTGAAACCTCACGGGGAATACCGCGTCCTGTTCTCCGACAACATCACCGATCGCATGCTGGGCAGCCTGCCATTGATGGAGCTGATGTGCCAGCAATTGTGGCTGCAGCCGGGCAAGGTCTCCGAAGACGGCCTGGTCAGCATCGGTACTACTTCGTGTACCGGCATGTGCGACCAGGGACCGGCGCTGCTGATCAATGGGCGCTCCGTCACGAAACTGAATCACCAGCGGGTGCAGGAGATCGTCCAGCTGATACGCAATCGCACGCCGCTGGCAGACTGGCCCGCCGACTTCTTCCGCGTTGAGGACAATATCCGCCGCAGCGGCCTGTTGCTCGATAGCGCACTGGCTCCCGGAGAATTGCTGCGCGCTGCCCTGTCGTCGGGCGCGCTGAATGTCGTCGAGTCCATCAAGGCTTCAGGCTTGCGGGGACGCGGCGGCGCAGGCTACTTTACCGGATTGAAATGGGAAGCCTGCCGCAATGCACAGGGAGTCGAACATTACGTGGTATGCAACGCCGATGAGGGCGAGCCGGGCACATTCAAGGACCGCGTGCTGCTCACTCGCCAGCCTGATCTGGTCTTTGAAGGCATGACGCTGTGCGCCCTCGCTGTAGGCGCGAAAAAAGGCTTTCTCTATCTGCGCGGAGAATACAGATACCTGCTCGAACCCTTGCAAGCGGTATTGCAGCGCCGTCGTAACGACAAACTGTTGGGCACAAGCATCCTCGGGCAGGCCGGTTTCGACTTCGATATCGAGATACATCTCGGCGCCGGTGCATACATCTGCGGCGAGGAATCGGCCCTGATCGAATCCCTCGAAGGCAAGCGCGGTGTACCGCGCAATCGCCCGCCGTTCCCGGTGACGCACGGCTATCTGCAACAACCCACCGCCGTAGATAACGTCGAGACGTTCTGCCAGGCTGTACTGGCACTGCACATGGGGGCCGAAAAATACCGCGCCATCGGCACGGCAAAATCCACCGGTAGCAAACTGATCTCTGTGTCCGGCGATTGCCAGCGCCCCGGCATCTACGAATATCCCTTTGGCGTTTCGGTGCGCGAGATATTGCGGGATTGCGGTGCGGTGAACACGCTTGCGGTCCAGGTCAGCGGACCTTCCGGCGTCTGTGTTGCGGAAAGCGAATTCGACCGCAGATTGGGCTTTGAGGATCTGCCTACCGCGGGAGCATTCATGATCTTCGACGACAGCCGCGACCTGTTCGAAGTGGCGCGCAATTTCGTGCATTTCTTCGCACATGAAAGCTGCGGCTTCTGCACGCCCTGCCGTGTCGGCACCTCGATTCTGAAACAGACCATGGACAAGATCGCGGCCGGGCATGGCACGCGCTACGACCTCTCCGAGGTCGAAAACCTTGATCGCGTATTGCAGACCACTTCGCATTGCGGCCTGGGGCGAACTGCCTGCAACCCGGTGCTGCATACCCTCAAGCATTTCCGCCCCTCCTACGAGAACAAGCTGAAATCGCTGATGTTCTCACCCGCCTTTGACCTCGACGGATCGCTGGCGCGCGCGCGGCAGATGACCGGTCGCAACGATGCCGGCGCGCATCTGAAGGAGATCGAATGAAGGAAACCTTCCTGCTCGATGGCTCGACCATTCCCTTCGAACCGGGCCAGACCGTGATTCAGGCCGCACTGGCTGCCGGTCATTACATCCCTCACCTGTGCTATCACCCGGAGTTCAAGCCGCACGGCAGTTGCAAACTATGCACGGTCAAGATCAACGGGCGCACCGTGGCCTCCTGCACCATGCCCGCCGAGGCCGGACTGCAAGTCGAAAGCGAGATCGAGGAATTGAACGCTTTGCGTCGTTCGCTCGTGCAGATGCTGTTCGCCGAAGGCAACCATTTCTGCCCTTCTTGCGAGAAAAGCGGCAATTGTCTCTTGCAGGCGCTGGGTTATGACCTCGAAGTCCACGCGACAGGCTTCCGCCACCTCTATCCCGATCGTCCGCTGGACGCCTCGCATCCGGACATACTGCTGGACTTCAACCGCTGCATCCTGTGCGAACTGTGCGTGCGCGCCTCCAGCGAGGTGGACGGCAAGAACGTATTTGCCTTGTCCGGACGCGGCATCACCAAGCACCTGATCGTCAACGCCGAGTCCGGCAAGCTCTCCGACACCAATATCTCGCTCACCGACAAGGCCATGCAGGTCTGCCCCGTCGGCGTAATCCTTCCCAAGCGTGTCGGTTTCAGCGTGCCCATCGGTGAAAGGCGTTATGACCAGCGTCCGATCAGCGCGCAGGCACTGGACGATGCACCGCGGCAGACCGATGCCGGCGGGAACTGTGCTGCTTGCGAAGGAACACCATGAGCAAGAAACTGCGCGTCGCCACCACTTCGCTTGCCGGTTGCTTCGGTTGCCACATGTCCATACTGGACATCGACGAACGCCTGTTCCCTCTGCTGGAGCTCATCGAATTCGACCGCTCGCCGTTGACCGACATCAAGCATTGCGGACCATGCGATATCGGTCTCGTCGAGGGCGGTGTCTGCAATGCGGAAAACGTGCATGTGCTGCACGAGTTCCGCAAGAACTGCAAGATTCTGATCGCCATCGGCGCCTGCGCCATCAATGGCGGATTGCCTGCGCAGCGCAACCATCTCGACCTGGGCAGTTGCCTGACCGAGGTGTACCTCACCGAGCCGGGGCTGATGCATGGACATATCCCGAACGACCCGGAACTGCCGCTGCCGCTGGACAAGGTGCATCCGCTGCACGAAGTGGTGAAGATTGATTACTTCATTCCCGGCTGTCCGCCTTCCGCCGACGCAATCTGGAAATTCCTCACCGACCTCATCGCCGGCAAGACGCCGGAACTGGGGCATGGGTTGATTAAGTATGATTGAAATACATTTGGCCACAGAGATCACAGAGCACACAGAGAAAGGCTGCGAAGCTCTCTGTGGTCTCTGTGTACTCGGTGGCAAAGGATTTTGAATATGGGTAATGATCTGGAAACCGCCGCCCACCCCGAAAAGCTGCGCCGTGTCGCCATCGACCCGGTGTCGCGCGTCGAGGGCCACGGCAAGGTGACGCTGCTGTTGGACGAGGACGACCGCGTGCACCAGGTGCGGCTGCACATCGTGGAGTTCCGCGGTTTCGAGAAATTCATCCAGGGCCGTCCCTATTGGGAAGCGCCGGTGATGGTGCAGCGGCTGTGCGGCATCTGCCCGGTCAGCCACCACCTGGCTGCATCCAAGGCGATGGACATGATCGTGGGTGCCACCCTCACGCCGACCGCCGAAAAGATCCGGCGCTTGATGCATTACGGCCAGATCCTGCAGTCTCACGCGCTGCACTTCTTCCATCTGTGCTCGCCTGACCTCCTGTTCGGCTTCGATTCGGAAATGGCCAAGCGCAACATCGTAGGCATCGCTGCCACCTACCCGGAGATCGCCAGACAAGGCGTGCTGCTGCGCAAATTCGGCCAGGAAGTGATCCGCATCACCGCGGGAAAACGCATCCACGGCACGGGTTCCATCCCGGGCGGGGTAAACAAGAACGTCAGCATCGAAGAGCGCGACTACCTGCTCAAGGACATCGAGCAGGTGGTGGCCTGGAGCCGCGAATCGGTCGGAATCGCCCGGCAGCTGTTCGAGCAGAATCTCGACCTCTACAACAACTTCGGCCGCTTCAAGGCGCATACGCTCAATATGGTGCGCGGCGACGGCGCGCTCGACCTTTACCACGGTGGCTTGCGTGCCCGCGACATGGATGGCAAGACGCTATTCGACCATTACGATTACAGCCATTACTGGGACGTCATCTTCGAGGACGTGAAGACCTGGTCATACATGAAATTCCCGTTCCTGCGCAGCCTGGGACCGGAGACCGGCTGGTACCGTGTCGGGCCGCTCTCGCGCGTGACGCAGTGCGACTTCATCCCAACTCTCCAGGCCGAACAGGCTCGCGTGGAGTTCCTGGCCTTCAACGGCGGATCGGCAACGGGCGCGACGCTGGGCTTCCACTGGGCGCGCATGATAGAGATGCTGCATGCCGCCGAAGTAATACAAGACCTGCTGCACGATCCCGACCTGCAAGGCAACGATCTGGTCAGCAAGGGCGAACGGCAGGAGCGCGGCGTGGGCGTGATCGAGGCCCCGCGCGGCACGCTGATCCACCACTACAAGGTCGACGAGAACGACCAGATCGTGCGTTGCAACCTGATCGTTTCCACCACCCACAACAACCAGGCGATGAACGAGGCCATCCGCCAGGTGGCACGGCAGTACATCGACGGACGCAAGCTCACCGAAGGATTGCTCAACCACATCGAGGTGGCCATCCGAGCCTTCGACCCATGTCTGTCCTGCGCGACCCATGCACTGGGCAAGATGCCGCTGGAAGTTGAATTGCTGGACGTCGAAGGTGACCGGGTCGATGTGCTGACACGCTCATCCGATGGTTCGTTCTGCTCCTGATGGTCTCTCCACTCCTGATCTTCGCCATCGGCAACGAATCGCGCGGCGATGATGCGCTGGCACCGCTACTGGTCCGCCGAATTCAAGCTGACAAAATCGCTGCCCAAGCCGAACTGATCGAGGATTTCCAGTTACAGGTCGAGCATGTCACCGATCTGCTCGGGCGTAGTGCGGTACTGTTCGTCGATGCGGATATGTCCTGCGATGCCCCGTTCCATTTCGCCGAAATCGCTGCAGCACAGGACCATAGTTACACCAGCCATGCCATGACACCGTTCGCGCTGTTGCACACCTTCAAACAAGTGTACGGCGCAGACGCTCCAACCAGTTTCCTGTTGCGCATACGCGGTTACGGCTTCGAACTGGGAGAAAGCCCGAGCGATGAAGCGTCGGTTAATCTGGAGCTTGCGACTGCGGAGGTTCGCAACTGGCTGGCATACAGACAGCAGGTGCACAGCCCCTGCACGAGTTGATTCCCGCTTAAGACCGCTGCCTCACCGCCTCGAACAAACATACCGCCGTCGCCGCAGCGGCATTCAGCGACTCGATCTTGCCCGGCATGGGGATGATGAAATGTTGCTGCGCCGCATCCAGCAAAGCGGTGGATAGCCCTGCCCCCTCGTTTCCGATGGCAAAGGCGAGCTTGCCGCGCAGGTTGCTGTCGTAAAGGGATCTGTCAGCCTGCAGGGATGCGGCCATGATCTTGCCGGTGAATTCGGCTGCAACCTCAAGCAGGTTCATCGATTCCGAAATGCTCATTACAAAGTGCCCGCCCATCCCGGCGCGCAGCACTTTGGGTGACCAGGCATCGGCGCAGCCTGGCGACAGGAACACCGCATCGCACCCTGCCGCAGCGGCCGATCTCAGGATGGAGCCAAGGTTGCCCGGATCCTGGATTTCCTCCAACAACAAGGCGAACTGGCTGTGCGTCGCGTCCACGTTGGGCTGTGGAATATCGATCAGCGCGAGCAAGCCATTCGGCGTCTTGAGTTCGGAAATTTGTGCGAACAAGGCATCGTCGAGCATGGTTTGCGGCACATCGCCGCAGGCATCGAGCAAGGCAGCGATCTCGGCATCCTGCAATGCTGTTTCGTTCACCAGCAAATGCCTGGGCGTACCTCCGGCATCCAGAAAGGCGCGCAGCAGGTGCGATCCATCGAGCAGTGTCTGCCCGAGCTCGCGCCGTTCACGAGCCAAAGAAGAAAGTTTGAGCAGCGACTTGAAAAAAGGATTGTCGCGCGAGGAAATGCGCTTGATCGCAGGCATTAATCAATAATCGCGAAGCGATTCGGTTGCCTCCTCTCCCATCGGGAGAGGATTGAGGTGAGGGAACTCACTATCATCGCGCTCACAGCCTGATCACGCGGCGGGGTTAGGTTCCGATTCCGAGTCTGTCGCTGCAGGCTCCACCGCTTCGGATTCGATCTTCGCCGGTTCATCCACAATACCCGCTTCCAGCAGGGTTCCCATCTCTTCCAGCGCAGGCAGTTCTTGCAGGGAGCGCAGGTTGAGGTCATCCATGAATTGCGGGGTGGTGGCGTACAGGGCCGGTTTTCCGGGTGTATCCCGGGTGCCTATGCTCTCGATCCAGCCGCGCGATTCCAGCGTCTTCAACACTTGCGAAGAGACGGCAACGCCGCGTATCTCCTCGATATCGCCGCGCGTCACCGGCTGCCGGTAAGCGATGATGGCCAATGTCTCAAGCACCGCACGCGAATAGCGCGGCGGCTTCTGCGGGTTGAGCTTGTCCAGATGAATCTGCATCTCGGGACGTGCGCGGAAGCGCCAGCCACTGGCCACCCGGTTCAGTTCGACGCCGCTGGTGGCGTATTTGTCTGCCAATTGCTGCAGCAATTCTTCCACTAGCTTCGTCTCTACCGGGACTTCGCTCAGGCGCTTCAGCTCGGTGCTGGAAAGTGGTTCCGGCGAGGTCAGCAAAGCCGCTTCGAATATGCGCAGAAGTTGCACGGTATCTACCGCGTGCTCGGCTTCAACAACATCCGTTCGTGCAGAGTCTGTCGAAGCATGAACGTCCGCCCCTTCAACAGGCCTGTCCTGAGCTCCGTCGAAAGGCTCAGGATGGACGGTCACATTATGTTCACTCGGCAGTGATTGCTCGACTGGTTCGGACATAGATGTTCCCCAAGGTTTCAGTTTGCGTGATCTCGACCAGGTTCTCCTTGGCGAGTTCGAGGATGGCGATAAACGTGACGACCAGCATCGGGATGGTGGCATCCACTTCAAAAAGGCTTTCGAACGAAACAAAATCGGTATTGCGCAACAGGCGCAGCACTTTGGTCATCTGCTCGCGCACCGAGAGTTCTTCGCGGCGTACCCTGTGGTGTGCGTTGACCTTGGCGCGCGTGAGCAAGGCCAGCCAGGCATGGCGCAGGTCTTCGACGGTGACGTAGGGCAGGCGCTCGATCACCGTGCGTTCGATCAGGACCTGCACCAGTTCGAAATCGCGGCTGGCTTGCGGCAGCTCGTTCAGTTTCTGTGCGGCCAACTTCATTTGCTCGTATTCAAGCAGGCGGCGCATCAGTTCGGCGCGCGGATCTTCGGCACTCTCTTCTTCGCTGGCCTTGGGCGGACGCGGCAGCAGCATGCGCGACTTGATCTCGATCAGCACCGCCGCCATCAGCAGGTATTCGGCGGCAAGCTCCAGGCGATGCTGCTGCATCGCCTCGATGTAGACCATATATTGCCTCGTGAGCGACGCCATCGGGATGTCGAGCACGTCCAGATTGTGCTTGCGTATCAGGTACAGCAGCAGGTCGAGCGGCCCCTGGAAAGACTCCAGCACCACCTCCAGCGCATCGGGCGGGATGTACAGATCCAGCGGCATCTCCATCATCGGTTCGCCGTGGACATGTGCGAGTGGCATTGCTGGTGCCTCGGTTTGCGTCGCTGTTGTGGTCTCGGTTTGCGTCATGTTATATCAGTGGCTGCAACAATCTTGATCCAGTTGGATCGGCGGGCACGGCATCGTGCCGTACGAGCAGAACACGCAGCAGTCGCCGGTCTTCGGGCGCAGCAGCGTGTGGCATGCAGTACATTCATAAAAGAACTGGCAAGCATCGGTCGGCATGGTCTCTTCCTTCTGCGCACCGCAGTATGGACAGGTGATCACCGATTGCAGGACCGCTTCCATCTCAGCTGTAACCCAGGCCCATCGCCTCGCGCACGTCACGCATGGTTTCGCCGGCAAGCTTGCGGGCTTTCTCACAGCCGTCGGCAATGATGTTGCGCACCAGGCTCGGGTCGTCCAGATAGAGCTGCGCCCGTTCACGCATGGGTTTCTGTTCTTCCAACACAGCATCGATGACAGGCTGTTTGCATTCGATACAACCGATGCCCGCACTGCGGCATCCCTGCTGTGCCCACTGTTTGATAGCATCGGTGGAATACACCTGGTGCAATTGCCATACCGGGCATCTGTCCGGATTGCCCGCATCGGTGCGCCGGATACGTGCAGGGTCGGTGGGCATGGTGCGGATCTTTTTGCTTACATCGGCTTCGTCTTCGCGCAGGCTGATGGTATTGCCGTAGGACTTGGACATCTTCTGGCCGTCCAGTCCGGGCATTTTCGATGCCGCAGTCAGCATGGCCTGCGGCTCGGACAGGATCATCTTGCCGCCCCCCTCCAGGAAGCCGAACAAGCGCTCCCGATCACCCAGGCTCAGGCTCTGCTGCTCGTCCAGCAAGGACTTGGCAGATTCCAGGGCTTCGCCGTCTCCCTGCTCCTGGAAGCGCGTGCGCAATTCCTTGTACAGTTTGGCTTTCTTGCCGCCCAGCTTCTTGATCGCGGCTTCTGCCTTTTCCTCGAATCCTGCCTCGCGCCCGTAGATGTGGTTGAAGCGGCGCGCCAATTCGCGGGTGAACTCGATGTGCGGTACCTGGTCTTCTCCCACCGGCACCTGGGTTGCGCGGTAGATCAGGACGTCCGAGCTCATCAGCAGCGGATATCCCAGGAAGCCATAAGTGGAGAGATCCTTGCTGGTCAGTTTTTCCTGCTGGTCCTTGTACGTCGGCATGCGTTCCAGCCACCCCAGCGGGGTGATCATGGACAGCAGCAGATGGAGCTCGGCATGCTCCGGCACGCGCGACTGGATGAACAACGTCGCCTGTGCGGGATCGACGCCAGCCCCGAGCCAGTCTATGACCATGTCCCACACGTTCTGCTCGATGATTTGCGGGGTATCGTAGTGCGTGGTCAACGCATGCCAGTCGGCCACGAAGAACAGGCACTCGAACTGGTGCTGCATTTCCACCCAGTTTTTCAACACACCGTGGTAATGCCCCAGGTGCAGACTGCCCGTGGGGCGCATTCCGGATAAAACTCGATCAGCGAACATATTTCTGTTTAATATTAAAAAATCGTTTCGATCATGCGGATGAATGAGCTCACCAGCGGCGAGAGTATCCAGCTCAGGATCGGCTGGCCTCCAACCGGCACTACGGCCAGCACGATAAGGATGACCATCCCGTACGGCTCGATTTTCGCCAACTGGAAAGCCTGCCGGTGCGGCAGCAGGCTTATTGCAACACGCCCGCCGTCCAGGGGAGGCAGAGGCAACAGGTTCAGCACCAGCAGAATGGCGTTGATTGTAACTCCGAACTGCGCCATGCCTAACAGAGGCTCGGCAAAATAGCTGCCAGGCATGCTCAAAGCCACCTTGAACATTGCCCCCCAGAACAGCGCCATGACCAGGTTGGCAGCGGGACCGGCCAACGCAACCCACAACATATCCTTCTTGGGATGGCGCAACGCCGAGAAGTTGACCGGAACGGGCTTGGCCCAACCGAACAGGATGCCACCCACAAACAGCGTCAGCAGCGGCAACAGTATCGTGCCGACGGGATCGATATGGCGCAGGGGATTGAGTGAAATGCGCCCCTGTGCGTATGCCGTCATATCGCCAAAATGGCGGGCCGCATAGCCGTGCGCGGCCTCGTGCAAGGTGATGGCAAACAGCACGGGTATGGCTGCAAGCGCTATGGTCTGGATCAGTGCGTCGAAATTCATTTATTCCTCTATTCCCAAATGTGCGATCGGCCCCTTGCCGCGCCGCACCAATACCGGCGCATCGCTTGTCAGATCGATCACGGTGGTCGATTCCCCCCCTACTATTCCGCCTTCAATAACCAGTTCGACGAGTTTCTCCAGATGTTCGCGTATCTCCGCCACATCGGTCAACGGCTGGTCTCCCCCCGGCAAGATCAGCGTGGAACTTAGCAGCGGCTCCCCCAATTCTTCCAGCAAGGCCAGCGCAACCGGATGATCGGGTATGCGCAAACCAATCGTGCTTCGTTTGGGATGCTGCAGTCGCCGCGGAACTTCCTTGGTCGCTTCCAGAATGAATGTGTAACTGCCCGGCGTGTTGTTCTTCAGCAGCCTGAACTGGGCGTTGTCCACCCTTGCATAGTGCGCCAGTTCCGACAGGTCGCGACAGACCAAGGTCATCAGGTGTTTTTCGTCCAGGCCCCGTATGTGGCGTATGCGTGCGACAGCCTCTTTATCGTCCAGGTGGCAGCCGATGGCGTAGCCGGAATCGGTCGGATAGACGATCACCGCGCCGTTGCGCAACATCTCCGCTGCCTGCTTGATCAGGCGCGGCTGGGGATTGTCCGGGTGTATGGAAAAGAATTGCGCCATAAATTTAAGCTGCAGTTCCTTCCCAAAGCGTCCACACCGGGCGGCACTCCAGCGGAAAATCAGGCAATCGTCCGAGATCGCGGTAACTTTCTTCCGGCCCGTGGAAATCCGAGCCACAGGAACATAACAGATCGAACTCCTTGGCGTAACGCGCGAATTCGGCATATTGCGGCGGAGTATGGCTGCCGCTCACCACTTCGATGCCCTGCCCGCCCAGCTCGACGAATTCCTTCAGCAGTTCGAGCAAGGTCGTCTTGCCCATCGCATTGCGTCCGGCAGTATAACGGCCCGGGTGCGCCAGGACGGCGACTCCCCCGCTGCCGTTGATCCACGAGATCGCGTCCTGCAGGTCCGCCCAGGTATGCGGAACGTAGCCCGGCTTGCCCTTGACCAGATAGCGATTGAAGACGCTGCGCACGTCCTTGCAGTGCCCGGCCTCGACCAGATAACGCGCAAAATGGGTACGCCCGATCATGTCCGGATTGGAGGCATAGCGTAGAGCGCCTTCCAGCACGCCGCCGATACCACAGCGTGCCATCGATTCCGCCATCAGTTCGGCACGATGTCTGCGTCCGCTGCGTATGCCGCGCAGGCCTTCAGTCAATGCGGCATTTTGGGGATCGATGTGCAAGCCGACGATGTGCAGAGTGTGCTTGCGCCAGGTAACCGAGATCTCGACGCCGTTGACGAACTCGATGCCATGTTGTGCGGCAATTCTGGCGGCCTCCGGAAGTCCTGCCACGTCATCGTGATCGGTCAGCGCCAGCACCCTGACTTCGCGTCCGGCAGCACGCATCACCAGTTCGGCCGGTGTCAGCGTGCCGTCCGAGACGTTTGAATGACAATGCAGGTCATAGTCCAGCATCAGAGGTCACCGCCGCCCTTCTTCATGACTTTGCCCTCTTCGGCGCGCTTGCGGCGCACTTCTTTCGGGTCGGCTATCAATGGGCGATATATTTCGACGCGGTCCTTCTCGCGCAGCACGGTGTCAATCTTGCTCAATTTGCCGAAGATGCCGAACTTTCCCTTTTCAAGGTCGATTTCGGGAAACTTGTCCAGAATGCCGGAAAGCTTGACGGCGTCCCCGATGGTCGTGCCTTTTGGCACTTCCGACTTAAGCAGTATCTGTTCGGCAGGCAAGGCATAGACCAGTTCCACGTATATCTTTTCTTCACTCATTTTTCACATAAACCTTGTCTGCACGGTGGATAAAGGCATCCACAAAACTGTTGGCGATATGGTGAAACACCGGCCCCACCAGCTTTTCAAGCAATTTATTGGAGAACTCGTAATGCAGGCGGAACTCTATTTTACAGGCTTCGTCGCTCAAGGGGATGAATCGCCAACTTCCATCGAGATGCCTGAACGGACCGTCCATCAGGGCAATGTCGATCCGGTGCGGCGGAGTGCGCTGGTTTTGGGTGCTGAAATGCTGCCTGATATGGTGGTAGTCGATGTGCAACGTGGCGTGCATCGTCGTGCCCTGCATCTCATTGACGGTCGCCCCGCCGCACCAGGGCATGAACTGCGGGTAATCTTCCACTCCGTCCACCAGCTTGAACATCTGTTCCGCCGTGTGCGGAACCAATACCGTTTTCTCTACCAGAGCCATGCTTTACCGAGCCGCCAATCAAAGGCTGGTAGAATATCGCAACATCAAGCAAAACACATCTTTACATGAGCATCATTCAGAACAAAAAGGCCTACCACGAGTACTTCATTGAAGAAAAACATGAAGCCGGCATCATGCTGGAAGGCTGGGAAGTAAAAGCGATCCGCGCCGGACGCGCGCAGCTCAAGGAAGCCTACGTCACCATCATGGACGGCGCGCTGTACCTGTTCGGCTCCCACATCAGCCCCCTGCTGAACGCCTCCACCCACATCCACCCCGATCCCGTCCGTACCCGCAAGCTGTTGATGCACAAGCATGAAATCGACAAGCTCATCGGCAAAGTGCAACGCGCGGGCTACACCATCATGCCGCTGGACATGCACTACAAGGGCAGCCACGTCAAACTGGAAATCGGCTTGGCCAAGGGCAAGAAGGAGCATGACAAACGGGCAACTGAACGCGAAAAGGACAGCAAGCGTGAAGCTGCAATGGCCATGAAAAAGGAACGGCGCTCGTTGCGGTGATTCTCATGCGACGCTTTGTCCGTTGGATATTGCGCCTACTGTCGATCAATCGGCAACACCGCGAGTACAAGGAGAACAAATGACCGACACTACTGAAACCGCCTACCTCTCCGGCGGCTGCTTCTGGGGAATGGAAGAACTGGTACGCCTGATTCCCGGCGTGCTGGAGACTGAGGTCGGCTACACCGGTGGCGATACGCCGAATGCCACCTATGAAATCGTGAAGACCGGAAACAGCGGCCATGCCGAATCGCTGAAGATCGTGTTCGACCCAGACAAGGTCAGTTACCGCCACCTGCTGTTCGAGTTCTTCCGCATGCACAACCCCACCACGCGCAACCGGCAAGGCAACGATGTCGGCACGCAATACCGTTCCGCCATCTTCTATCTAGACGACGCGCAAAGAGGCACCGCCGAGGAGGTCATCAAGACTGTCGAGGCATCGGGCGACTGGAAAGCAAAAGTGATCACTGAAGTCGTGCCCTTCAAAGCGTTTTACCGCGCAGAGGAATATCATCAGAAATATCTGGTCAAGTATCCCCAAGGCTACACCTGCCACTACATGCGTAGTATGAATCTGGGTGAATAGACTGACTCTAGTTTCTTCGGCCCGATGGAACTGGCAGACTTTTGGATAGTCTGCCTGTGCGAGCACGCCAAAACCAGGCTCTGTGCGCATACGCAGGACAGATGACATTAAAGTAATGGGCAGGTCGTACCCCGTTAGTCTAAAATGCGCCTTTGTTTTTTCTGGCCTTAATTGTCAGGCCTTATTGTGAGTTATCGCGAAATGAAAAGATTCTTTGCATTCATCATGGTGGCATTGGTTACCATGTCCCTTGCAGGTTGCTTCGGGGCAGGCGCCTCCTCCGCCCCCCAACCTACCAATGTCGCTGTCGCAGCCAAGGACAGCAGGGTTGTCGTGACGTGGGACTCAATCCCCGGCGTCACATACTGGGTATTTACAGCGGCCGGAACTGGTGTAACGCCGACAAATTGCTCCTCAATGACTGTTTGCGGTACGACGCTCTATGCGACTTCACCCCAGATAGTCTCTTCATTACCCGGAATCTACGGAACCTATGGAACCGTACCGTTGACCAACGGAGTGCAATATTCCTTTACAGTCAACGGAAGAATCAATGGCGGGCCCGGCGGCCCGGGTTCTCCCGCAATAGAAGCCACACCCCGGCTGGCAGGTAATACGTGGAACACGGGGATTAATGCCGGAACTACCGACCTGCGCGGCGTTGCTTATGGCGCAGGCTGGTTTGTGGCCGCCGGAGTAGGTGGTTCTTCGTTTTACAGTCTCGACGGAAACGTTTGGAACGCTTTGAATAATCCAAATCCAACAGATTTTTACTCGGTAGCTTTTAACGGCGCCGTCTTTTTGGGCGTAGGTGCAAACGGAAATGTGATGTCCCTTTCGCCGGGTCAATCCGCATGGACGCAACAAAACAGTGGCACAAACAACACCCTCTATGCCGTTGCAAATGGCAATGCTCTTGTCGTCGCGGCCGGTGCCAACGGCACTATCATAACCACGAATAATAGCGGAACAAGTTGGATAACCGATTCGTCTCCCACGGGATACTCCCTGTATGGAGTGGCTTATGGAGTGGCCAAAGGTATTACTGGCACCTATGTCGCAGTCGGGGCGGCAGGCACATTGCTCTACAGTACGGATGGAGTCACTTGGTACCTAGCCGCCAACTCTCCTTTGCCTACCATCGACCTCAAGGGGGTGACCTATGGCGGACTTGATGCAAACGGGTACGGCGTATTCGTTGCAGTTGGAAATAGCGGAACAGTTCTGACGAGCGAAGACGGAATTACCTGGACTCAGCAAACTTCAACAACCATTCCAAATACCAGCAACTTGAATTCAGTCACTTATACCGCTTATCGCCGCTTCATGGCAGTTGGCTCTGACGGCAATATCTACTACAGCGAATACTATTCGAATCCTACCGGCCCTACAGGCAATGGGGGAACGGTTTGGACGCAAGTCACGCCGCCAGTTGCAACCAGTTCCATCAATGCAATTACAACCGGTGCTCTCTATGACTATTCCGCAGTAGGCGCGGGCGGATTGAACTTGTACGCCGACTAACCACAAATCCTTTTTTATCAAGTTTGTATCCAGTTTGTTTCAAAAACAAGGCGGATGGAAAAATACGCGGGACCAGCTCAGGTGATAAAATCCCGCCGTTCGGGGATGCCGGTAACAATCAAATCACGCGCGCCCATGCCGCCGTATTCAAACAATGAAATGGAGAAAAAGTGAAACAAATATCGATATTCTTGCCGCTACTGATGATTCTGACCCTGCTGCAGGGCTGCTTCGGCGGTGGCGGCAGTGCGGCAGTTGGCACAACGAATACAGTGCGTCTGGTAAATGGCACGAGCAGCACATTAAGCCTAGTCACCGGCGGCACCCAACTCGCGACATCAGTTGCCCCCGGCACTGCCAGCGCCAATGCCACCATTACCTCGGGCACTTATCCCATCGCGCTGGTAGCCAGCGGAGTCCCGTCTGCAGAAACCAACTTCTCGTTCGCAGCGACGGTGCCCTACACACTGGTCGCCTACACGTCCGACCAAAGCCTGCATCTGGTCCAGTTCACCGATAACGAACCCGCGCCACTGGCCGGCGACGGTCAGATACGCATTGCCGACCTGTCGGCAGATGCCGGGAACCTGGACGTTTACATGGCTCCGGTGAGTGCACTTAGCGATACTTATTCACCCACGGCTGCTTCACCCGCATTGCAGGCTGCCACGCTTCTGGCGCAAAACGTGTCGGGCACCACCCTCTACAACGAAGTGCTGGCCAATAATTATCACCTCTGGGTGACAGGCGCAGGCAACATTACGGACCTGAGACTGGATATTCCTTCGGTCACCATCGCCAACCAGCAGATATTGACTCTGGTACTGACCAGTACGACAGGGGGTGGCTTGGTCGACGGTTTGCTCGTGACGCAACAAGGCGCAGTCTTGGCTCAGAAGAATACCAATGCACGCATACGCATCGCGGCAAACACAACGAACCCGATTAACGCGGCAACCGCGGGCACGGCTGCCGTCTCCCTGATTGGCAGCTCGACCTCGTTCAATTCCGCAGTCGGTTCCTACGTCCTTGTTCCGGCCGGAAGTACGGCAATAACCGTAAATGGTAGTACCGCTTCATGCTCTCCGGTCACCACCAACTCCGGTGAAGACCTGACGCTGCTGCTAACCGGGACAAATGCATGTAATGCTCTTGTTGACGACAATACACGCCCGACCAGCGGCTACGCGAAATTGCGCCTGATGAATGGCATAAGCGGTACCACCGCATTTTCCCTTGCTTACAACGGTGTGCTGGTGGCGCAAAATATCGCGTTTGGAACCGCTTCTGTTCCAACGTTGAATAATCAGGGCATTGTAACCAGCGGCATCTCATCCAGCCTGGTGGCAACACCAACTGCATCTGTACCGTCGTCCGTCATTCTAAATTCACAAGGTGTGTACAGCCTGTTCATGCTGGGCGCCTCCGGTACGCCCTCAGGTATCTTGATTCAGGATCACTGATGAATTGCCATGCAACCCCGACAATTCAAAACAGAATTGCGGGGTTGTAGGGTGGCAAGTAGCAGAAAGGTTGCAGGCAGTTGAATGCAAAAAAATATGAGCCCGACATTGCAGAAATGTCGGGCTCATGCTTTTGGTCATATAGGAATTGTGCGGCGTGGACAGCCTTTGGACGACAGGAGCTCAGGCAGGTTTGGGTTGTCTGGCCCGATGTCCAGCCGGATCAGTGTGTCGTATTTGTTATCCCCACAATTTTCCAAGCACTGCGACGCACACGGTGACCAAACCCAAGGCCAAGTTCAACCCGATCAGCTTGCGTATCTTGCCCAGGATCGCGCCGGCTTCTTTCCAGCTTTCCTTGGTGACATGCAGGTTGAATTTCACGTAGCAGCCGAAGAAAACATAGATGTAGATACCCATCATCACCAGCCCCAGCAACAGCATGACGTGGATATAACTCGCCACATGAGCCATGCCGCCGTACTGGTAGATCATGTACAGACCGGTGGCGAGTATCGTGCCGATCGCGCCCCAGACCCACTTGAAGAAGCGGTGGAACACGTTGTCCCACAAACGCAGGCGTTCAGGCGGCTGCAGGATATCGACGGCAGCCGGGCGTAACACGACATAGGCGAAGAACATGCCGCCAACCCATACGAGCACGGCAAGCAGGTGTAAGAGTCTGAAAAAAGTCATGATGGTCACCTCGAGTTGTTTTGATGAGTGTACTGCAATGCTTCGCGCACCGGCCTGAAACTGCGGCGATGCACTTCCGAAACACCGTGTTCGCGCAATGCGGCCAGGTGTGCCGCAGTGGGATAGCCTTTGTGTCCGTCGAAACCGTATTGCGGATATTGTTCATGCAGCCGCAGCATGAGTTCATCGCGCGCTGTCTTGGCCAGGATGGAAGCGGCGGAGATGGCGGCCACTGTGCTGTCCCCCTTGACGATGGCTTGGCTGGGAATACCTGTCTGAGGGCAATACAAGCCATCCACCAGCACATGCTGCGGCTGCATGGGCAGCGCCAGCACGGCGCGACGCATGGCCAGCAGCGTGGCTTGCAGGATGTTGAGCTGGTCGATCTCGCCGACTTCTGCATAGGCAACGGCCCAGGCCAGCGCGCGTTCACGGATGATGGGGGCAAGCCGGTCGCGTTGCTTCTCGGAAAGTTTCTTGGAATCCGCCAGGCCTTCGATGGGACGGGTCTCGTCGAGGATGACCGCAGCCGCGCTCACCGGTCCGGCCAGCGGCCCCCGCCCTGCTTCATCCACACCGCAGATGAGCAGGACACCGCTCATGTCAGATAAGGCAGGATAGCCGCAGCAGCCTTGTGCGCGGTATCCTGGCGCAGGGTCTGGTGTATTGCGCTGAAAGTCTGTTCCAGCTCAGCTACGGCCTGCTTGTTGTTTACCAGATTGAGCAAGGCCTGAGCAAGGTTCTCCGGGGTGGCATCGTCCTGCAGGATTTCAGGCACGACGAATTTCCCGGCCAAAATATTGGGCAGCCCGACATAAGGCAGGTATTGCTTGCGTTTGGCTATCCAATAGGTCAGCGTGGGCATCTTGTAGGTGATGACCATCGGACACTTGAGTAGTGCGGCTTCCAGCGTGGCAGTGCCGGAAGCGACCAGTGCGCCATCTGCCGCAATCATGGCATCGTGCGCATGCCCGAACAGCAAGGTGATGGGCAACTGCTGCGCTTCCTGTCTCCAGACTTCATTTTCAAAGATGGTGCGCGTCTCGCGGCTGGCCAGCGGCACGAGAAACTGCGCTTCGGGCAGTTGTTGCAGGATCAGCTTGGCTGTCTCGACATAGGTCCGGGCCAAGCGCCGCACTTCTCCCTGGCGGCTCCCCGGCAGCAGGGCGAACACCCTGGCGTTCTTGGGCATGATGCGCATCTGTTCGCGCATCTCCATTTGCTTTGGGTTTTCCGGCAGGATGTCCGCGAGCGGATGCCCTACATACGTCACCGGCACGTCTGCCTGCTCATAGAGCGGGGCTTCGAACGGAAACAGGGCAAGGATGCGGGATACGGCCTGCTTGATCTTGTGGATGCGTTCCCCGCGCCATGCCCAGATGGATGGGCTGACATAATGCACGGTGGGTATGCCGTGCTGCTTCAAGGCCAGTTCCAGATCGAGATTGAAGTCAGGCGCATCGATGCCAATGAAAAGATCGGGCGGCGTTGCAATGAAACGTTCGCGCAAGTTGCGGCGGATACCTACCAGTTCGCGGTAATGCCGCAGCACCTCGACATAGCCGTTCACGGCCAGCTTTTCCATCGGGAACAGGACATCCATGCCGATGCCTTGCATCTTGGGGCCGCCGATACCGATGAAATGCACGTTGGGTGCAGCTTGTCTGATGGCGTCCATCAGCAGACTGCCAAGCAAGTCTCCCGATGCCTCGCCCGCCACGATGGCAATGGTTTTTACCGAGTCAGTCATACCGGTTACCGCACGATGCCACGGCTGGCGTTGTTCAGGAATGTGAGCATGTTATCGATGTCCGCATCGGCTTCGGAAATCTGGCCGCGCAGCGCTTCGACTTCCTTCTTTGCAGTGTCAAAGCTGCTTCCTGCGCGATACAGCGTCCTGTACATCTGCTTGATCATGTCGAGGCGGGCTGTCGAATAGCCGGCCCGGCGCGGACCTTCCTGATGCGGCCCCTTGGCCTCTGCCGGGTTGCCCACTGCGGTCACGAAAGGAGGCAGATCTTGCGACAGGCGGGTCATGAAACCCATCATGGCGAAATCGCCTATGCGCACGAATTGGTGGATACCGCTCATGCCGCCGATCATGGTGTTGTTACCAACAGTTACGTGTCCTGCAAACTGCACCGCATTGGCGATAGTGTTGTTGTCTCCCAGTTCGCACTCGTGCGCCACATGCACATAGGCCATGATCCAATTGCCACTGCCGATCTTGGTGATGCCGCCCTTCTGGGCCACTCCCAGATTGAAGGTACAGCTCTCGCGGATGGTGTTGTTGTCGCCGATGACCAATCGCGTCGGCTCGCCTTTGTAGGATTTATCCTGTGGAATCTCACCGATGGAACAAAACTGGAAGAAACGATTGTTCTTGCCGATGCTGGTGTGGCCGTCGATGACGACATGCGGCCCGACAACCGAACCGGCGCCGATCTCGACATGCTCGCCGATGATGGAATACGGGCCGACCGAAACATCGTCTGCCAGCCTCGCATTCGGATGAATGATCGCAGTTGGATGACGCAAGCCGTTCATTCCTTGGTCCGTAATGTGCAAATGAGATCCGCTTCCGCGGCAACCTGGCCGTCCACTTCAGCTTTGCCGCTGAATTTCCACATGCCGCGCCTGTTCATCGCAATGGACACCTTAAGGATCAACTGGTCGCCGGGGCCGACCGGACGCTTGAAGCGTGCGTTGTCGATACCGACAAAGTAATACACGGAATCGTCGCTCGGCAAGGTTCCCATCGTCTTGAACGACAGGATGGCTGCGGCCTGAGCCATTGCTTCGATCACCAGCACACCCGGCATTACCGGATGGTGAGGGTAATGGCCGGGAAAGAACGGCTCGTTCATGGAGACGTTCTTCAACGCCACGATACTTTCGTTCGGCACGACATCCAGAACCCGGTCAATCAGCAGGAACGGATAGCGATGCGGCAGGTGCTCCAGTACTTCATGAATATCCATCGTCGTACTCATATTTTCTCCCCCTTCAATGATTCGATTTCTTTTTCCAGTGCCCTGACGCGTTTCACCAGTTCGCCCAGATGCCGCAGGTGCACTGCATTGTTGCGCCATTCGTCATTTTTGCTGAACGGGAATATTCCCGCATAGCTGCCCGGCTCCGTGATCGATTTTCCGATCAGGGTAAACGATGCGATTTCGACATGGTCTGCAATCTGCAGATGCCCCAATATCCCCGCGCTGCCGCCGATGCGGCAATATTTGCCGATGGTGGCGCTGCCCGCTATCCCGACACAGCCGGCAATGGCAGTATGTGCACCGATGTGGACATTGTGCGCAACCTGTATCTGGTTATCCAGCTTCACATCTTCTTCGATCACGGTGTCGTCCAGCGCACCGCGGTCGATCGTGGTATTTGCCCCGATCTCGACATGGTCGCCGATGACCACGCGTCCGATCTGCGGGATCTTCAGCCATTTCCCCTCGTCCCAGGCCATGCCGAAACCGTCCGCACCGATCACCACGCCGGAATGCGCAATGACATGATTGCCGATGACGCAGCCGTGATACACGGTAACGCGGGGATAAAGCAGAGTGTTCTCGCCCAATATCGTGCCTTCACCGATACTGCATCCAGCCATCACTACCACGCCGGCGCCGATGACCGCGCCATCGCCTATTGTCACCAACGGACCGATGTGGGCTAGCGGTGATATCGATGTGTTTTTTCCGATGACTGCGGAAGAATGGATGCCGGGAACGCACTCCGGCAAAGGATTCAGGAAAGCGGAAAGTTTGGCAAAATACGAATAGGGGTTATCGCAAACGATACGCGGCAGCGTGGTTGCATCGGCATCGGCTTCGGACAGGATAACAGCCGATGCCTTGCTGCGTTCGAGTTGATTACGGTATTTGGCATTGGCCAGAAAGGCGATCTGTCCTGCGGTCGCGTGCTCCAGAGTACCTATCTGCTGTACTTGCGTGTCAGCATCTCCAATCACTTGCCCGCCGAAACGTGCCGCTATGTCTGCCAGTCGGTAGGCTTTACGTTCCATCAGATACAACTCTTCAGTTCATTTATCGGACTTGTCGGACTTATCGGGAGCCTCTTTGGAGAGGTACTTCAAAACCTTGTCGGTGATATCCACTTTGGGATTGCGATAGACCGCTTCCTGCAAAATGACATCATACTGCTCGCTCTCGGCGATCGCACGTATCGCCTTGTCTGCCTGCGCCAGTACAGCCGCCAATTCCTCGTTCTTGCGCAGGTTCAGATCTTCGCGGAATTCGCGCTGCAAGGTCTGTAATGTGAGGTTCATATTGGCCAGCTCACGCTCTTTGACGCGCCGCACCGGCTCCGACATATTAGTGCCGTCCTTTTCCAGGGATGCCTGCAGGTCCTTGCTCTGTTGAATCAGCTTTTTGATTTCCTGGTCTCTGGCGGAAAACTCGCGCTCGATCTTCTTTTCGGCACGGACTGCCTGATCCGATTCACGCAGAATACGCTCGGTATCCACCACGCCGATCCGAAAATCGCCGGCGGAGGCTTGTGTGATGGTTGCCAATAACATCAGACCCACACAAAATAACGTCTTCATCTCAAACTCCTGGTAGGGGTCAGAACATCGAACCCATCGTAAACTGGATGTGTTGTATGTTGTCTTGCGGTTGGCTGTTCAAAGGCTTGGCCCAGCTTATTTTGAGCGGTCCGGCCGGCGAAAGCCAAGTCATGGCCAGACCCGTAGAATAGCGCATTCCTGTGGAACCCGGAAGCTGCCCGCCGGTGCCCATAATCTCGCCGCCATCCACGAAAACGCTCAATCGCACTGATTTTTCTTTCTCCATTCCGGGCATGGGAAACAATATCTCGATATTGCCAACGGCTTTCTTGTTGCCGCCCAATGGTAAATTATTGGCATCTCTGGGTCCCAAGGACATGGGATCGTATCCACGCACCGAGCCGACGCCGCCAGCATAGAAGTACTTGAAGAACGGTAGCGGAGCGCCACCGTATCCGGCGCCCACACCGAAATCTCCATTCAGCAGCAAGGTGTAATCGCGACTGAGCGGGTAAAACACCTGGTGCTGATAGGTCAATTTGTAGTAGTGCTGGTCGGACACCGGCACACTGACCTCAAGGGATGCACGCTGCATGGTTCCCTCGGTGGTGGTGATTGCGTTATCACGAGAGTCACGCGACCAGCCTACGGTAGCCAGCAAGTTGTCGACAGTTTCGCCGAACAGGTTGATGTAGTCGATATATCGCTGTGGACTGAGCGGAGTCAAGCCGATCGTGGTTTGTTCAACTGAAGTGCCCACATGGAACATCTCATCGTCCGTTATCGGCAATCCAAACCGCACTCCTGCACCGTAAGTATCCGAAGTGTATGGACTGATCGCAATCATCAACGCGTCGGTTCTGCGCTTGTAAACGTCAAAGCCCCGGCTGATCCCGTCATCCGTATAGTAAGGATTGGTATAGGAAACTGAATAGACCTGATTGAATTTGCTGGTGTTCATTTGCGTGGACAGCGTACTTCCTGTCCCGAACACGTTGGTCTGGGTGACACCGGCCATCAGCGTCACCTTTTCCAGGCTGCTATATCCGGCACCGATCTGGAAGCTGCCCGTCGACATTTCGGTTACCTTCAGGTTGACATCCATCTGGTCGCTTGTCCCCTGAACCTGGGAGGTATCGACGTTGACTTCAGAGAAAAATCCCGTTCGGTCAAGCCTCTTTTTTGAGTTCTTGACCTTGGAAGTGGCAAACCAGCTGCTTTCCATCTGCCGAAACTCGCGGCGTATGACCTCATCCCTGGTCTTGTCGTTTCCGGTGATGTTGATGCGCCGGATATAGGCTCGCTGCATCGGATCGACCACAAAAGTGAATGCCACCTCGTGTTTATCCTTGTCCACCTCCGGCGCCGCACTCACGTTGGCAAATGCATAGCCCTCCTCGCCGAGACGCTCGCTGATCTTGCGCGTGGAATCGGTGATCGCATCCCGCGACAGGACATCGCCTGGCTTGACGTTGATCATCTTGCGCATTTCTTCGTGGGTGAGCACAGCCTCTGTACCTACCACCTTGATACCGGAAACGGTATATTTTTCTCCCTCGGAAATGTTCAGGGTAATGAAGATATCCCTCTTGTCGGGCGAGATCGATACCTGAGTCGACTCGATATTGAAGTCCATATAACCGGAGTTCATGTAAAACGTACGAAGGCTCTCCATGTCGGCAGACAACTTCTGCTTGGAATACTGGTCGTTCTTGCTGAACCAGGTGAACCAGCCCGGCGTGGTAAGTTGAATGACGCCTAGCAGCTGCTTTTCGGGGTAAACATGGTTGCCTACGATATTGATTTCCCGGATCTTTGAAACCGAACCTTCGTTTACGTCGAAACTGACCGCCACACGGTTGCGCTCCAGGTTCTTGACCGTGGCCTTCACATCCACGGAATATTTACCTCGAGCCACATATTGCCGTTTCAGTTCTTGCACGGATTTGTCCAGCACAGATTTATCCAGGATGCGTCCTTCTGCCAAACCCAGCATTTTCAGATTGTCGCTCAATTGAGTCTTGGGAAACTCCTTCACTCCGTTGATTTCGACGCTGGCGACTGTCGGCCGCTCTTTCACGACGATGACCAGCACGTTTTGATCCTTCCTCAATTCCACATCCTTGAAGAAGCCGGTAGCGAACAAGGCATGCAAAGAGGCAGTAGCCCGATCATCGTTCAGCGTATCGCCGACTTTTACCGGCAGATAGCTGAACACCGTACCCGGCTCTGTACGCTGGATACCTTCAACACGAATGTCCTTGATGACGAACGGATCAAACGACCAAGCGGATGTGGCATGCAGAAGCGGGAGCAAACCCACCCATTTTTTTAATTTCATTATTGTGTTCAACCCAAAATCAGGCGACTGATGTCGTTATACAACGCAAAAGCCATCATGGTAACCAACAGTGCAATACCGACTTTCTGCCCCGCTTCCCACAGACCTTCCGAGACCGGACTGCCCTTGATCAATTCGGCCGAATAATACAGCAAATGCCCGCCATCCAATAAAGGGATGGGCATCAGGTTCAACACGCCCAGGCTGATGCTGATCAGCGCAAGAAAACCGATATACGCCCCCAAGCCCAGCTGCGCCGACTGCCCGGCGTAATCCGCGATGGTAATCGGGCCTGAGAGATTCTTCAGCGATACTTCGCCCTGGATCATCTTGCCCATCATCTTCAGACTGACGACTGCGGTATCCCATGTCTTGCGCAGTGCCTCAGACAAAGCCGCCAGCGGCGGGTAACGCACCTCGTTCAACATCGATTCAAATGCGGTCTTGTCGATATAGGCTGCGGCGCCTATACGGCCGATCGCCTTCCCGCCTTCGTTGATTGTTTCCGGAGTCAATTCGATTTTCATGGCCGAACCCGCTCGCTCGATCTCGATATCAAGCTTCGCGCCGGGATGGCTGCGAACCATGCTCACCCAATCTTCCCACAATGCAATCTCCTGACCGTTTGCACGAAGGATACGGTCGTTTACCTGCAGACCCGCACGTTGTGCGACACCTCCGTCGACCAGTTTGCCGATGATCGGATAGATGGGAGGCTGATAGGGCTGCAAACCGAGTTTCTGCATGAACTCGCCGTCCAGATCAGCCGCGGTCAGGGAACTCATGTCCAGCATTCCGTATGACTTCTCCCCCTGGGTATTCTGCAACTCGAATTTTGCCGTTTTATGCTGCAACACCATATCCAGCAAGATCCAGCGTATCTCCTGCCAACTCGGGGTCGCTTGTCCATCGATACTGATGATCGTCTGCTTGCTCTGCAGCCCCGCTGCCGCGGCTGGCGTACCTGCGACGATCTCTCCCAGCACCGGTTTGATGCCCGGCACACCGTGGATGAACAAGATGAAATACAGGAAAACCGCCAACATCAGATTCGCGATCGGCCCCGCCACGACGATCGCCATGCGCTGCAGCACCGGCTTTCGGTTGAACGCGCGCGGAAGTTCGCGTTCGGGCACTTCTCCCTCGCGCTCGTCCAGCATCTTGACGTACCCCCCCAGCGGTATCATGGAGATTACCCATTCCGTTTCGCTGTTGCCAAAACGCTTTGTGTAAAGGGACCTGCCGAAACCGATGGAGAATTTCAGCACCTTCACGTCGCACAGGCGTGCAACGGCGTAATGTCCCAATTCATGAAATACCACCAGTATGGCAATTGCAACAACGAATGCGATCAAGGTTGTCATTGTGCTATCCATTCACGTGCTGCAGCACGTGCCGATGCATCAGCATCCAGCAAGTCCTGCAACGCTTCGATTTCAACGCTGGCTATTTTACCCAGTACTGCCTCAATCAGACGCGCGATGTCGAGGAATGAAATGCGCCGCTCGAGAAAGGCTGCAACCGCTTCTTCGTTTGCCGCATTCAACAGGGCAGGTGCGGTGCCGCCTGCCCGCAACGCCTGGTACGCCAACGCCAGGCATGGGAAGCGGGCAAAATCGGGGGGGGTAAAATCCAGCCTGGCCACCTGGAACAGGTCTAGCGGTGCGACACCCGCCTCGATGCGCTCGGGATAGGCCAGGGCAAACGCGATCGGTGTGCGCATGTCGGGATTGCCGAGCTGCGCCAGCACCGAACCGTCGACATACTGCACCATTGAATGGATCACACTCTGCGGGTGCACTACCACCTGGATGTCATCCGCAGCAGCATTGAATAGCCAATGAGCCTCGATCACCTCCAGCCCTTTGTTCATCATGCTGGCCGAGTCGACGGAAATCTTGCGGCCCATGCTCCAGTTCGGATGCGCGCAGGCCTGTTCCGGCGTGACGTTCTGCAAGTCCGATAGCGGCGTATTGCGAAATGGCCCGCCCGACGCGGTAAGCAGGATCCTGCTCACTCCGCTCTGCTTCATGTCCCCCGCATAGCTGCGCGGCAGCGCCTGGAAGATGGCATTGTGCTCGCTGTCGATGGGCAACAATACGGAGCCGCTGCGATGTACGGCTTCCATGAACAGATGCCCCGCAAGCACCAGGGTCTCTTTGTTGGCCAGCAATATCTTCTTGCCCGCATGCGCCGCCGCCAGGGTGGATTGCATGCCCGCAGCGCCGACGATGGCTGCCATCACCGCATCGACTTCAGGCAGAGTCGAAACGCGCTCCAGTGCCTCCACTCCGCACAGCACTTCAGTATCCAGTCCTGCGGCGGCGATGCGCTTGCTCAGCCGTTCACTGGCGGCTTCATCCAGCAACACGGCATAGCGCGGCTGGAAACGCTGGCATTGTTCGAACAGGAGTCCGTCTTGTTGCTGCGCGGTAAGCGCGATGACCCGGTATTTGTCCGGATGGCGCGAGACCACATCCAGCGTGCTCTTGCCGATGCTGCCGGTTGAACCGAGTACCGTAAGTCGGGTGAGATTGGTCATTCCAGTCTTTGCAGAATGAGCGCGATACCCGCAAATGGCAATGTGGAAGTCAGTGCATCGATGCGGTCCAGCAGGCCGCCGTGCCCGGGCAGCAACGCACCGCTGTCCTTGACCCCGGCCTGGCGTTTGACGGCAGATTCGAACAAGTCGCCGATCACGGCCAGCGCCACCCACCACCATCCCGCGACGACGATGCCCGGGAACAGGGCATGATGCTTGTACAGTCCGCTCGCCCAGCCGACGATGATCACATAGAGGGTCACACCGACCATGGCCCCGAGGACGCCCTCCCATGTCTTGCCGGGGCTGATCGAGGGAGCCAGCTTGTTCTTTCCGAAACGTTTGCCGGTGAAATAAGCCGAAATATCGGCCATCATCACCACCGTCATCGCGAACAACAATATCCATGGGCTGAAAGCACGCAGGTCGAGCATGGCCAAACCGGTCGGCACCAGCACGATCAAACCGACCAATCCCATCAGCCAGGGATTCCGCGGGCGCCATCCCAGCATCAGCCAGGCGGGAACGACCAGCACCCACAGCAACACGGCCATGGCATACCACGTCAGGTGCAACAGATTCTGCCGTTCCGGTGCAACACTGTTATCCAACCACAACATGCCAGCCATGAGCACCAGGGTCAGCGCCCAATAAGCGGTGGCGGCGCGCCCGTTCAATCCGGACAGCCTTGCCCATTCCACCGCTCCCTGCCACATCACGACCAATATCAATGCCTGCCAGCCCGCAGTCGGCAGACCGAACAATGCCGCAAGAAACAATGCGAACAGGATGATCGCCGTAATGACGCGCTGCTTAAGCATTGGTCTTGCCCTCGCTCAATTGTTCACTGGTGCGCCCGAACCGGCGCTCGCGTTTCTGGTAGGAAAGGATGGCGGCTTCCAGTGCGGCCCGGTCGAACGCGGGCCACAAGGTATCGGTGAAATACAACTCGGTGTATGCCAGCTGCCACAGCAGGAAATTGCTGATGCGCTGCTCGCCGCCGGTGCGGATGAACAGATCCGGCTCCGGCGCATAGGACATGGAAAGATATGGCATCAGCTCCTCCTCGTCGAATGCAGTCGCGCGATCGGGATGTGCCTGGCTCAAGGCATGCAGGGCCTGCATGATGTCCCAGCGCCCGCCGTAATTGGCGGCGATGGTCAGCGTCAGGCTGGTATTGTCGGCCGTAAGCCGTTCAGCCTCATCGATATAGCGTATCAATTGCGCATCGAAACGACTGCGGTCGCCGATCACCTTCAGGCGGATGTTGTTCTCATGCAGCTTGCCGACTTCGCGTTCCAGCATCTTCAAAAACAACTGCATCAGGAACGAGACTTCGTCGGCGGGACGACGCCAGTTCTCGCTACTGAAAGCGAACAGGGTCAGGTATTGCACGCCCAACTGGCGGCACGCCTTGACCATCTCGCGCACCGTCTCCACCCCGCGCTGATGCCCCATCACGCGCGGCATGAAGCGCTGCTTCGCCCAGCGCCCGTTGCCATCCATGATGATGGCGATATGACGCGGGACGGCGGGAGCGTCCGGAATGATGCGCGTGGAACTATGGAATATGGCCATTTTAGGATACAGGATTCAGGATGCGGGATTCAGGGCTGTGAACTCGGGTTTTCAATCCTGTATCCCGTATCCCGCGTCGCATAATCAGACTGCCATCAAATCGGCTTCTTTAACCTGCAGGGCTTTGTCGATTTCCGCAACGAAGCGGTCGGTCAATTTTTGCACATCGTCTTGTGCACGACGTTCTTCGTCTTCGCCGACTTCCTTGTCCTTGAGCAACTTCTTCAATTGCTCGTTGGCATCCCGGCGGATGTTGCGTACTGCAACCTTGGCATCTTCGCCTTCGCTTTTGACCACCTTGATCAGGTCGCGACGGCGCTCTTCGGTCAGCATCGGCATCGGCACGCGGATCAGTTCGCCGTTGGTGGCCGGATTCAGACCCAGGTCGGAATCGCGGATCGCTTTTTCGATCGGGCCAATCATGTTCTTTTCGTAAGGCTGCACACCGATGGTACGCGCATCGGTCAGCGTGACGTTCGCCACCTGGTTCACCGGGGTGGGATTGCCGTAATAGTCCACCATGACGTGATCCAGAATCCCGGTATGCGCACGCCCTGTACGTATTTTTCCCAAGTCGGCTTTCAATGCCTCCAGCGACTTGCTCATCTTTTGTTCGACGTTTTTCTTGATGTCAGCAATCATCATCGTTCTCCGAAATCAATCACAGTGTACGAGAGTTCCCTCATCCTGCCCCATCACCACACGCTTCAATGCACCCGCCTTGAAGATGCTGAACACGATAATGGGCAGCTTCTGGTCGCGGCACAGCGTCAGTGCCGTGGCATCCATCACTTTCAAATCCTTGCCGATGGCTTCGTCGAAGCTCACCTTCTGATAGCGCGTCGCCTTGGGGTCTTTCTTCGGGTCTGCCGTATAGACGCCATCCACCTTGGTCGCCTTGATGACGACTTCGGCATCCATCTCCACTCCGCGCAATGCCGCAGCCGTGTCGGTGGTAAAGAACGGGCTGCCAATGCCCGCGGCGAAAATTACAACCTTGCCGTCTTCCAGATAACGCAAGGCCTTGCCGCGTATGAACGGCTCGGCGACTTGTTCCAGGTTCAATGCTGACTGCACGCGGCATTCCAGCCCACCGCGCGTCATCGCATCCTGCAAAGCCATCGAATTCATCACCGTGGCCAGCATGCCCATGTAATCAGCGGTGGCTCTATCCATACCGGCTGCCGCCGGAGCAACACCACGGAAGATATTGCCACCACCAATCACGATTGCCACTTCGACACCCAGCTCGCACACTTCCTTGATCTCCGCCACGATGCGCTCTACGACAGCACGGTTGATCCCGTAGCTGTCATCACCCATCAGGGCTTCACCGGAGAGCTTGAGCAGGATGCGTTTGTAGGCGGGAGCGGTCATGGGTGTTGTGTCCTTTCAGCCCTTCTTGATTGCAGCGGCGGCGGCGGCGACTTCGGCAGCGTAGTCTTCCACTTTCTTCTCGATGCCCTCGCCCACGATGAACATCTGGAAGGCAGTGACCGTGGCACCCTTGCTCTTCAGCAATTGCTCGATGGTCTGCTTGCCGTCTTCGGCCTTGACGAACACCTGTCCCAGCAGCGTGACTTCTTTGAGGAACTTCTGCACGGTACCTTCGGCGATCTTCTCCAGCATCGCTTCCGGCTTGCCGGATTCCTTGGCTTTCTCGATGGCGATACGGCGCTCGGTGGCGATGTCCTCCGGATTCACGCCGGATGCATCGACCGACTTCGGCTTGCTCGCAGCGATGTGCATCGCCAGATCCTTGCCCAGCGTCTCGTCCCCACCGGTAAAATTCACCATTACACCGATCTTGTTGCCGTGCAGGTAGGTCGCCAGCTTGCCGGTGGTCGTCGCATAGCGCTCGAAACGGCGCACGGTGAGGTTCTCACCCAGCTTCATCACCAGCGCCTTGCGATCTTCCTCAACAGTGCTGGTGCCGTTCACCAGCTTCATGCCCAACAGCGCGTCGATGTCGGCCGGATTATTCTTCGCCACCGTCTCGGCAACGTTCCTGGCGAACGCCATGAAGTCGTCGTTCTTGGCCACGAAGTCAGTTTCGCAGTTCACTTCCGCCACAGCGCCGGTCTTGCCGTCGGCTGCCAGGAACGAACCGATCACACCTTCTGCCGTCACGCGCGAAGCAGCCTTGCTGGCCTTTGCGCCGCTCTTGATACGCAGCAACTCTTCAGCTGCCTTGGCGTCGCCATTGGTCTCGACCAGTGCCTTTTTGCATTCCATCATGCCGAGGCCGGTTGCCTCGCGCAGTTCTTTCACCATACCTGCGGTGATCTCTGCCATGTCACACTCCTAAAATAATCTCAACTTGAAATCTGGTTACAAAAAAGGGGGCTTGCGCCCCCTCGTTGCAGGAAGGCTGCTTACGCGGCACTTTCCGCGACTTGTGCAGTCAAATCATTCAGCGCTTGCTCGCGACCCTCCAGAACGGCATCGGCCACGCCGCGCGCATATAGGCGGATCGCCTGGCTGGAGTCATCGTTGCCCGGGATGATGAAATCCACACCCAAGGGGCTGTGGTTGGTATCCACGACGCCGATAACCGGGATACCCAGCTTCTGCGCTTCGGTGACAGTACCTTTCTGGTAGCCGACGTCGATCACGAAGATGGCGGATGGCAGACCTTGCAGATCCTTGATGCCGCCGAGGCTGCGATCCAGCTTTTCCAGTTCGCGGCGCAGAACCAGGCCTTCCTTTTTGGAGACCTTCTCGATGCTGCCGTCTTCGATCATCGCTTCCAGGTCGCGCAGGCGCTTGATGGAGGTCTGCACGGTCTTGAAGTTGGTCAGCATGCCGCCCAGCCAGCGATGGTCGACGAAGGGAGAACCGCAGCGTTGAGCCTCTTCACGGATGATCTCGCGCGCCTGGCGCTTGGTCGCCACAAACAGGACGGTGCCCTTCTTTGCGGAGATCTTGCGAACTTCCTTCAGCGCATCGTTGAACATCACGACGGTCTTTTCCAGGTTGACGATATGAATCTTGTTGCGATGGCCGAAGATATAAGGGGCCATCTTGGGATTCCAGAAACGGGTCTGGTGACCGAAATGGACGCCCGCCTCCAGCATTTGACGCATAGTTACTGCCATTTTAATACTCCAATCGTTAAGGGTTAAGTCTTCCACCCGTCAGCCTGATCCCTTGAGGGACACCCCAACATGAACGAGTGTGTGAATTTCCGTATATCCCGCGATTGCCGGATAAACAGGGCGCGCATTGTAACCGAAGAGGAGCCCCGACTCAACGTTTGGATTTCGGGGCATGAAGGCGACGCAGGCGACTGCATCAGTGCTTGCTAGACCAGCTTGTGCGGATTTTCAATCATCTGCTGATAGATCAGGCTTTGCAGAATGACACTGTCGTTCGCCTGCATGTCCTGGAACTCGATGCCGTGACGGATGAGCGCGTCTTTTGAATGATCCGCCGGATCAACGGTGAACACGGCGCGAATGATTCCCCTGAGCGACAGATAGGCATCGATATTGTGCAACTGCACCCGGAAGGCCAGATTGATGACATCCCCTTTATCTCCCAGCGTTTGCCTGGCTTCGAGGGATACGCCATTGGCACTGATGTCGGAAATGAGCGCGGATATTTGCTTTTCCGCGCCGGTCTTGCTGTCCTGTACTGCAGCGATGATCCGCGTCCTTACCCTGGGGGCCTTGCGTATCATGATCCCCTGGATATTATCCGGAAACGACAAGTGCATGTATTCGTAGGGAATCTTGCAGATCCGCTCTATCGTGCAGGCGAAACCGAAGGCATTCTGTCCGGAAAAGGATCGCATCACGAGCTTTTCCTTTTCCATCAACTGCAACCGCAGGCCATTGGCGGTGATCGGCATGGAAACCAGCAGGCTGGCCCCCCTGAGAAAGCCGATGACCTTGACCGTAAAGCGTTCACGCGTCAATTGCGCCGGAGGTTCGAGTTGGAGCCTGTCTTCCACCTTCAGCTTCATGTCGTCGAAGGTAAAATCCCTGTCTGTCGCCTTTGCCTCGGCCTGACCGGCTGGCGAGTCTTCGGCAGGAAACAGGCTGTCATCGGCGTGCTCAAGATCGCGCGGCATTTCCAATAACAGTTCGTGGCAGGCACCGCTGGCAAGCAAAGTCTCGCGGTGCGCGTCATCGCGAATCTGCTCGCCCTGGTTCAGAAGGAGGTTCCGACTCTGGTCATACAATGCCCAGGGAATCGGTTTGCCGACTACGATTTCATCGCTATTGACTAGGATAAGGCTCATCAAAAGGGCCGGGATACAATTGCATTATTGGAAGATGGATCCCCGATCCACCCGGTTCGTAATCGTCAATAATTACAGAGCCGACTCGTCAGTCTCGCCGGTTCGAATGCGGACTACCTGCTCCACCGAAGTAATGAATATCTTGCCGTCGCCTATCTTGCCGGTATTTGCCGCCTTGACGATGGCCTCGACCGCCGTATCCAGCATAGCTGCGCTGATCACGACTTCAATTTTGATCTTGGGCAGGAAATCGACCACGTATTCCGCACCGCGGTATAGCTCGGTGTGCCCCTTCTGCCGTCCAAAGCCTTTGACTTCCGTTACGGTCAGGCCGCTGACGCCCAGTTCGGACAGCGCTTCGCGAACTTCGTCCAGTTTGAACGGCTTGATGATGGCTTCGATCTTCTTCATATTGTTCTCCCAGGATAGGTGCTGCAAGTATAACTAAAAGTCGTCCTGGTAACGCACAGTAATCGGATAGCGCCAGTCTTTCCCGAATCCGCGATCCGTGATGCGGACCCCGACCGGGGCCTGGCGGCGTTTGTATTCTGCGATACGGATGAGTTTCACCACGCGCTGCACATCGGCTTCGGTATATCCGACATCCACGATCTGGGCGATGTTCATGTTCCTTTCGACATAGCAGGCCATGATCGCGTCCAGCACATCATACGGTGGCAGGCTGTCCTGATCGGTCTGGTCGGGTTTCAACTCGGCACTGGGCGGGCGCGTGATGATGCGTTCCGGGATCACTCTCCCCATGGTATTGCGCCACTTCGCCAGGCGGTACACCCAGGTCTTGCTCACGTCCTTGAGCACGGCAAAACCGCCGGCCATATCGCCGTAGAGCGTCGCATAGCCGACAGTCATCTCGGATTTGTTGCCGGTAGTCAGCACCAGCGAGCCGGTCTTGTTGGACAGCGCCATCAGCAGAGTACCGCGTACGCGTGCCTGAAGGTTCTCTTCCGTGGTGTCTGCAGGCAATCCCCTGAACAAGGGCGCAAGAGTCTCCTGCAATGCGGTAAAGGTTGGCAGGATATCCAGCTCTTCATAGCGCACGCCTAGCAGTTTCACCATCTCGCGCGAGTCGTCTATGCTCATCTGCGCGGTGTACGGCGACGGCATCATCACGGCAAGCACTTTGTCCGCACCCAGCGCATCCACTGCCACCGCCATCGTCAATGCGGAATCGATGCCGCCGGACAAGCCCAGTAACACCCCCGGGAAGCGATTCTTGCCGATGTAGTCCCGCACGCCGACGCACAAGGCCCTGTAGATGCTGGCTTCATCCTTGAGCACGGCTTGCTGTTCTCCCTCCGACAACATTCCGTCCTTCAATTCGACGATGCCCAGCAATTCATCGAACGCTGCGAACTGGTGGACCAGTTTCCCGTCCGCATCCATCGTGAACGAACCGCCGTCGAACACCAGTTCGTCCTGCCCGCCCACCATGTTGGCATATACCACCGGCAGGCCGGTCTCGGCTATACGTTCGCGCACCGTGTCGTAGCGTGTCGCCTGTTTGTCGAAGTGATACGGAGACGCATTCAGCACCAGCAGCATCTGTGCGCCCGCCTCCTTCGCGTTCATCGCCGCGCGCTCGTGCCACACATCGGCACAGATGACGATGCCGAACCTGGTGCCGTCCATATCGAGCAGGCACGGTTCGTCACCGCTCGCAAAATAGCGTTCCTCATCGAATACACTGTGGTTGGGCAGGGAATGCTTGTGATAGGTCGCGACGATCTTGCCATCGCTGAGTATCGAGGCGGCGTTGTAGCCGTCTTTACCGATCTTGTGCGGGTGACCGACGATCAGCGTGATGCCTTGCGCCTCCCGCGCCAGATCTCGCAGGACCGTGTCGCAGGCCTTGTAGAACCCGTCGCGCAACAACAAATCCTCCGGCGGATAGCCGCACAGCGCAAGTTCTGGGGTAAGCAGGATTGCAGCACCCTGCGCTTTGGCTCTCCGGGCGTAGTCGGCGATCTTGCGGGCATTTCCCGTCAGGTCGCCGACGGTACAATTGATCTGTGCGATTGCGATCTTCATTTTGGTACTCTATTCAAGAACATCATGAAAAATATCCCGCCTTCCAGGCCCATGCCACAGCGCCCAGCAGCAACAGTGCAACCAGAACATAAGGCCAGACTGGCTTCTTTTCGGCATACGGGTCGACCAGGGAGCGATGTGCGCCCGCCGGCAGGTTAGGCAAGGCAGTCAGCGACGTGCCGAACGGGATGTTGATATGCACCCTGGCGTTGATCGCCCAGCCGCAGCCGTCAAGGATGGGACCCAGATTGCGGCGTTTCAATTTGAACCAGGCCAGCACCATGGAAGGGACTGAAACCGCCAGCATCAGTCCGCCGAAGGCCAGCGGAATCTGCCACAGCTTCAGGCTGAATATCCCGCTCACGATCGAAGCGACGATGCCTCCGATAGCCCCGATCGCCAATCCTATTGCGGCAAAGATACCGGCAAATCTGGCGACATCAAAAGGAGGTTTTGGCGGAACGTTGGGCGCTGCACCAATAATGTTTTTTCCACTCTCCACAGCCGCCTTGACCACTTTTTCCTGCACCGCGTTCGCTTTGGAAGCGGCGAACTTCTGTATCTGTTCGCTGACGACCTTGGATACCTTTTTATAAGGCGACCAGAACGCCTGGCGGATGCTGATGGGGTGATCGGTAATGCGCACGATGGTTGCGTTCCAATCCTGTCCCTTCCGGTCATAGAACACACCGTGCCGCCCCACCATCAGGAAATCGGAATCGCCGGCCGTGAATGCGGCGGCAATGTTCATCTTCTCGGCACCGCCGTTCCGCACCAGTTCGCAATAAGCCAGGCACACGCCGCTGGTGTTGGCATAAGCGGCATGCGCATTCACATCCTCGACCTTGATGCACAACTCGCAGCTACGGCCATCCAGGTAAAGCGTGCCGGCCTGAAAAACTGCTTTGGATTTGCCCGAATAGAACTCGCTGAACGATACGAAATTGTGCGACAGCCTGTGCAGGTCTCGACGGTAGCGCAGCAATCGCTCCACCGACTGGATGGATTTGATCTCTGTTTCAACCGCCTTGTCTTGCGCGATCAGGTCACTGATCGCGGCTTGATGCCGGTTAAACAGCATTTCGCCCAAACGCGGGATGCCGAGCTCACCGACGGCAAGAGTCGGCCTGGCATTTTGCCATGCATCGAACGCATTGAATTTTGCGGACACCTCGGACCATTCCCCTGCAGTGATACTCGCCCTATCACCCAGCAATGGCTTGATCACAAGTTCATGCAGCGCCTCGATCTCATCGATCCACGCGGGATTCAATCCGGCATGCAGGGGCAACGGTTTGTCCGGTGCGATGGTTGCCAAAGGAAACCCGGCCACTTCGGCGTTTTGCACTGACAATGTCTGACCGGCCAGCTTTTCATAATCCCCGGCTGAACGACTCAGTGGCAAGGCTGCGCGGGCATCGTAGGCCGCCATGCGGCAGCGCATGAAATAGTCATCGATCTTTTCCCGAACCGCGCGCAGCGCCTGTGCGGCAGCCTCGGTCTCCCCGCCTAGCGGCAGAATGGCGGAATCGGTATCGCTTTGGGCAAACCAGTCCCAATAAGCCTTTGCATCCTCAAAGAATTTGTCCGCGATAGCCTGATCAATGCCGCTGTCGCCGCTCCTGTCGGGGACAGTCCCCGCAATTCTGGCAATATCCTCGACCGATGCCTTCAAGCCGGCATCTTCGACCTGTTTCAGGCAGATCACGCCGTCCCCATTGAACTTCAGCCCGGCCAGGAACTTTTCGATATCCGCCATCTCGGCCAGCGATATCTCGCCGGCATCCGGCTTGCCCAAGCTCTTCAGGATATACCGCGCAGACGCCAATATATGCTTGCCTTCCTCGCTGGCATCCGAGATATCGGATAGCGATAACGCATCGCGTCCTCCGATCAGCAGATCGCTGTTCTTCAATAACGCACCGGCCCAGCCGATCGCCGCCAGAACCTCGTTGGCGCGCACCTGGCCATCGCCGTCCGCATCGATCATGTCCAGTGTGCGGCTATCGAATTCGATTCCCCGCGTCGGACAACTCAGTGCCACCCACAGCTTCTGATCGAGCTGGTTCAACGCGAGCAGATCGGAACCGTTATCCAGTTGCACCTGATCGAATCCGCCGGCGCGGAAGAATTTCCATGTGTGAGGGGATTTCATCCTGGTTTTTCTCCCTGGTGCGAAATCAGCGATCGATCTCGGTGATGTCTTGTGGCAAGGATGCCATATGCTCCAATTCTACCTGCTCGATACTGATGAAACGTTTCGATATCTTCTGGCTGGTGGTGCGCACATCCTGTGCGTCTTCATGCGCCTGGCGGATATGATCCGCCAGTTTCTTCATGCGCTCGTCGAAGCGGCCAAACTCCTTGCCCAGTTTGCCCAGCTCGTCCTTGATGATGTGGACCTGCTTGCGCGTTTCCACGTCTTTCATCACGGCCCGCGCGGTGTTCAGCACCGCCATCAGGGTAGTCGGCGACACGATCCAGACGCGCCGCTGCATGGCGTAATCCACCACATCCGAATGATGCGCGTGAATCTCGGCGAACACCGCCTCGGCCGGGATGAACATCACCGCACCGTCGGAAGTGACATTGGGAATGATGTATTTGCTTGCGATATCTTCGACATGTTTTTTGACGTCGGCCTTGAATTGCCTTTCCGCAACCAGTTTTTCCGCGGGGCTCGCGGCATCGAACATGCGGTGATAGTTTTCCAGCGGGAACTTGGAATCGACAGCGACCATACCCGTCGGCTCCGGCAGCTTCAGCACGCAGTCGGCACGGCTGCCGTTGGGCAGGGTGTATTGCATCTCGTAGGCCTGCGGCGAAAGAATGTTGCGCACCAGTCCTTCCAGTTGCACCTCGCCGAACGCCCCGCGCGAACGCTTGTCGCCGAGCAGTTCCTGCAGGCTGACGACGTTGGTGGTCAGGCCGTCGATCTTCTTCTGAGCCTCGTCGATGGTCGCCAGTCGAGCCATCACGCTCACAAAAGTCTCGTTGGTTTTCTTGAAACCCTCGTCCAGGCGCTCGTTCACCTTGCCGCCGATCTGCTCCAGCCTGCCGTCGACCGTCTTGCTCAGAGTCTCGATGCTGTTACGCAGATGTTGCGAGGCATTGTTGAACGATTCCTGGATCAATTTCTGATCCGCCCGCCCCTGCTCCGCCAGCTTTTCCAGCATCTGCGCCAGCATCTCGGTGCGCAGCGCACCGATTGCGTCGCGCGTCGCGCGTAACTCCTGGCTTACGGCGGAACGCAGGCGTTCCGACTCGGCCGCCTGTGCCGCGATCAATCGGTCGCCCTGCTTGCTCAAACCATCGTGCAGATCGGTCAACATGGCACGATGCTGCTGCTCTAGCATCTGCGCAGCCCGGACTGGCTGCCGGAACTGCAACACCAGCAGCACGGACAGCAGCGCCAGGACGGCAACGATCAGTAAAATCTCCAGGGTCATAAATCCATACCAGTCAACAATTTCATCTTACTTCGCCTTGAACGCCTCGTTCATCAGCGCCATCCCTTTGCTCCAGGAGTCCTTATCTGCCTCGGCGTTGTAGGCCATCGGCAAATTGAATTCCTTGCCGAGCTTGTCCGCGTCCGGACTGGTGAAGCTATGCATGGCACCAGGATAGGTCACGACCTGATAATTCACGCCGGCCTTGTCCATCTCCTTGCGGAATGCCGCAACCTGCTCGGCCGGGATGAACGGATCGGCCTCGCCGGTGAACGAGGCGATGCGCGCCTTCACCACGCCCGGCTCCGCCGGATGCGACGTCTTCAGGCCGCCGTGGAAGCTCTCCACCACCTTGAGCGGCTCGCCGAGGCGCGCCATGTTCAGCGCCACCGATCCGCCGAAGCAATAGCCGATGGCACCGATGTTGTCGGCATCCACCGTCTTCTGTTGCTTGAGCAGTGTAAGTGCGGCCTCGAAGCGCGCCCTGGCCAGGGCCTCGTTCTGGCTCACTTCGCTGGAGAACTTCTGCGCATCGTCTGGATGGTGCGCCATCTTGCCGTTGCCGTACATGTCGAGTGCGAGTGCGGTGTAGCCCTGCTGCGCCAGCATGCGGGCGCGTTTGCGTGCGTAGTCATTGAGACCCCACCATTCGTGCACCACCAGCACACCGGGACGTTTTCCCTTCACCGCGTCGTCGTAGGCGACATAGCCCTTGAGCCTGGTGCCGTCGGCTTCGTAGCTGACTTCCCTGCCCTGGATCGCGGCATGCGCTGTCGCGGCAATAAACACGAGACCAATGAAACAGAGTGTTCTTTTCATGGCATTTCTCCTGTCGTGAACGAGTGGCCAGTATAAATGAAGTTGAAATGACAAGGGACGCCGAAGCGTCCCTTGTTGCAACGTACCAGCGAAAATCAATCCGCCGCTCGCATCGCCTTTTTGCGGTCGAACTCTTTCAGGTAACGTTTGCGGATACGGATGGACTTCGGCGTCAATTCCACCAGTTCGTCGTCGTCGATGAACTCAACGGCCGATTCCAGAGTCATCTTCAAGGCAGTCGTCAAACGCACCGCTTCGTCCGTGCCGGAAGCGCGCACGTTGGTGAGCTTCTTGCCTTTGATCGGGTTGACGACCAGGTCGTTGTCACGCGAGTGGATACCGATGATCATGCCTTCATACAACTTGTCGCCGGGTACCACGAACATGCGGCCACGATCTTCCAGGTTCCACAAGGCATAAGCCACGGCCTCACCGTCCTCCGCCGAGATCAGCACACCATTGTGGCGACCCGGCAAGTCGGGTTTGACAGGGCCGTAGTCGTCGAATACGTGGCTGATCAGTCCGGTGCCGCGCGTCATGGTCATGAAATCGGACTGGAAACCGATCAAGCCGCGCGCCGGAATATGGTATTCCAGACGGGTGCGGCCCTGGCCGTCGGATTCCATGTTGGTCAGTTCGCCGCGGCGGCGGCCGATCTCTTCCATGATCGCACCCTGATTCTCATCTTCCAGGTCGATACTCAGGTTCTCGTACGGCTCGCATTTCTCGCCGTTGATCTCTTTATAGACCACGCGCGGCTTGCCCACTGCCAATTCGAAGCCTTCACGACGCATGGTTTCCAGCAAAATGGTCAGGTGCAATTCGCCGCGGCCGGAAACGCGGAACACGTCCGCATCGGCCGTGTCTTCGACCTTCAAAGCCACGTTGGTCAACAATTCCTTGTTGAGGCGGTCGCGGATCTGGCGGCTGGAGACAAACTTGCCTTCAGTACCGGCCAGCGGCGAGCTGTTCACCATGAAGTCCATGGTCAGCGTCGGTTCGTCCACCATCAGCATCGGCAGACCCACCGGATTGTCCCTGTCGCAAATCGTGACGCCGATACCGATCTCGTCCAGACCGGAAACGATGATGATGTCGCCCGCTTCGGCACTCTCCACCGGAATACGCTCCAAGCCCTGGAAACCCAGCACCTGGTTGATACGGCCAGAACTGACCTGGTTTTCATGGTTCATCACAACCACATTTTGGCCGGGCTTGATACGCCCATTGAGCACGCGGCCAATGCCGAGGCGGCCGGTAAAGGTGGAGTAATCCAGCGCTGCCAGCTGCAGCTGCAGCGGTGCTTCGGGATCGCCGGGTGGTGTAGGTACATGTTTCAGCACCGTGTCGAACAGCGGCTTCATGTCGGCAGCGGATCCGCCATTGTTCGGGGCATCTTTCAGATCCATGCAGGCCCAGCCGTTCAGTCCGGAAGCATAAATGACGGGGAAGTCAAGCTGTTCGTCGGACGCGCCCAGCTTGTCGAACAGGTCGAAAGTCTGGTTCAACACCCAATCGGCGCGCGCGCCCGGGCGGTCGATCTTGTTGATAACGACGATGGGCTTCAGGCCCAGCGCCAGCGCTTTCTTGGTCACGAAACGGGTCTGCGGCATCGGACCTTCAACGGCATCCACCAGCAGCAGCACGCCGTTCACCATCCCCAGCACACGTTCCACTTCGCCGCCGAAGTCGGCGTGTCCCGGTGTATCCACGATGTTGATGTGCGTACCTTCGTATTCAATGGCCGTATTCTTGGCCAGAATGGTGATGCCGCGCTCTTTTTCCAGGTCATTGTTGTCCATCACGCGGATTTCCAGCTTCTGGTTGGCGCGGAAGGTGCCGGACTGGCGCAGTAATTGGTCAACCAGCGTGGTCTTGCCGTGGTCAACGTGGGCGATGATGGCGATGTTGCGAAGGGCGCGGGACATGATGTACTACCTGTACTGAATTCGAAGGGGGCGCATTCTAGCACAGTGCACAACGGTAAATATGACAACTATATGTCGGCGAAATACACCTGGTTGCGGCCGGCAGCCTTGGCCCGGTACATCGCGCCATCGGCCAGCCTGATCAGGTCTTCCTGCGTGACGCCATGATCGTTGAACAGGACCACGCCGATACTGGCGGTGCAATGATGCTCGACGATGCGCGGCTCCAGCCGGCCTTCCTGCATCACTGTCAGCCGGTAGACCTCACCCAGCGACTGGCGGATCTTCTCTGCCACCACGCTGGCTTGTGCAACCGAAGTGGCCTTGTCGGCATCCAGTTCGCTCAACATCACCACGAACTCGTCGCCCCCGAAACGGGAGACGGTGTCGACCTCACGCACACAACTGACGATGCGATGGGCCACTTCGACCAGCAGGATGTCGCCCACATTGTGGCCGTGCTCATCGTTGAGCGGTTTGAAATTGTCCAGATCGATGAACATCACGGCCGCATAGCGATTGTTGCGCTTGCAAGCAGAAATGACCAGGCTGAAGCGATCCTGCAGCAGGCGCCGATTGGGTAATTGCGTCAACGCATCGTAGAACGCCAGGTTGCGTATCTGTTCCTCGGCCCTCTTGCGCTCGGTGATGTTGCGCGTCACTCCCAGCAGGATCATTTCGTTGCTGTCGTTTCGGGCAAAATGCGTCGTCACTTCGCACCACACGGTCGAGCCGTCGCGGTGGCAGTACTCCGCCTCGTCCTGATAAATATGCTCGCCATCCTTGCCGCTCAGGAATAATTCACTGCGTTCGCGTATCCAGCCCCGAACGTCGGCACCCGATCGCGGCGTCAGGGTTTTCTCCATCGTTTGCTGCATGACCTCTTCTACGCTGTATCCCAGCAGCCTGGTGATCGACGGACTCACATATATCCACCGCCCCGTGTTCGGGTCCAGTATCCAGATCACATCGGATATGTTGTCGGCCAGGAAACGGTACTTGGCTTCGCTTTCGTGTATCAGTTTCTTTTGTCGTTCAAGCGCATCCAGCATGCGGTCCAGATGGCGCGCCAGCACACCGATCTCGTCAGCCCGCCCAATATCGGAACGCCGCTTTCCCAGGCCATGCTCAACGGCGGCTGCGACCTGCATCAAATGATTCAGGCCACGAGTCAGCCTACGCGCCAGTGCGTACGCGATCAGCGATACCGCCAGCACTGCAACCAGAATGAATTCGACCCACAGCTGGGTGAGCGTCGCAAGATTCGCCTTTACCGTGTCCCGCGACATCTCAACCCGCGCCCAGCCGAGAAGCCGGCCATCGGCCATCACCGGATGGGCGATGACGATCAGGTTCTTCTGGTTCACCAGGACGAATTGATCCCTGGAAATCGATGCCAGCATGTCGCGACTCACTTTGTCCGTCATGAAAAATCCCACTTCGTCGGGATTGCTTGAGGCCAGTACTTCACCGTGCGTATTCAGAAAGCAGGCACGGCGCAGGTCCTGTGTCTTGGCAAATCCCTGTACCACCTCCTGCAACCCCACCAGGTCATTTGCCAAGGCCCACGATGTACCACTGATCGCAAGCGCATGGGCCAATGAAGACGCACGCTCTTCCGAGGATCGATATAGTGCCTTTCGTTGCTGCTCGAGTATCAGATAGCCAAAGCTCAGCATCAAGGCGAGCGATGCCAGCGTAAAGCCCAGGATCAGTTGCCTGCGTATTGAGCCGCGCCACAGCACGCTGATGTATCTGCCGAGTTTCATCAGTATTCGACGTCCCGCACCGTTTCGGAAAAAACCTTCAGATATTGCTGGACAGGCCGGTAAGTCTCGTTGCTGGCATGCTCGAAGCGGCTGATGCCCAATCTTCCGAGCATGGCTCTCCCTTCTTGCGTCCTGTTCAATCCGACCAAAGCATTGCCGAAATCTTTCGCCAGAAGCGGGGGGACATCGTCCCGCACCACCCAGCCGTTGTTCGGCAGCGTTTCGGTCCGCCATTTCACTTCCAATTGTGCTGCCAACTCGGGATATTCCCTTTGGAAAGTCTTCCACGGTACGGGCCAGGTCGTCCCGGCCGCGACATGCCCGCGCAACACGTTCATGATCGACGACTCCTGCGAACCCACATAGATGTTCTCGATGTCGCTATGTATGTTGATGCCATGCGTATGCAGATAGTACTGCGGCATCATGGTTGCCGCTAAGGCAGTCAGGGACGGGTATGACACCTTCTTGCCCTTGAGATCCGCCACTGTGCGGATATTGCTGTCTTTACGCACCAGGATGATGCCGCGAAACATCTCGTCGTCGCCCATCTTGCCGAATACGCGGTAGCCGTACTTGATAGAACGCACTGTCTGGTAGGGATTGGGCATGGCAAAGTCGAAATGCCCGCTGTAAAGCCGCTTCTCGAACTCTTCGTAGTTGCGTGACGCCTCCAGCCGGAAATGCGCCTGGGGAATGCTCGAATTCAGATAATCAACGATGGGACCGTACACCTCGATCAGGTGTTTGGGATTGTGCAACGGATGGATGCCTACTATATATTCGCTGGGCTCATTCGCCCCGCGCTCGGAGAACACGGGTTGATAGACCTCTTCCTGCTGCTTACCGCAGCCCGAGACCAGCAAAGCGGCAAGTGCGACAACGTGCCATTTCATCCAAGTCCCCCCAGCTTACGGATCGGCCGGAATACTCCCTTGTTCTGCATGGCGAAATATACTCGAAATCAGGAAGCGGCGATGGTCATCCGTTGCTTGAAATATATCGCTGGCTTTTATTTCCTCGCTGAGTATAATGCGCGCCTTGCCGCTCTCGGGCGGTACTGAGTCCATCGTTTTCTGACCCTCCAGCATCCATTCAGGATGCGCCAAGCTTCACCGGTTAGCGACGATGTTTTGTTTGCGCCGGTAGAGGTATGTATGTATTCCCCCTACTGAATTTCATTGTGTGGCCCCAGGCCGCGCATGCGCTGTATCTAAAAAAATTAAAGGAACAACTGTGTCTGATAAAACCATTACGACTGCTGTACCCGCGACCGCCGAAAACGTAGTTACTTTTGCCTCTTTGGGCCTGGCCCCTGCCATTTTGCAAGCCGTGCAAGATGCCGGCTATACCGTCCCTTCTCCTATTCAAGCCGAAGCGATTCCCCAGGCGATGGCCGGGCATGACCTGATGGCCTCTGCCCAGACCGGCACAGGCAAGACCGCCGCGTTCATCCTGCCCGCTTTGCAGAAACTGTCGGTTGAAGCCACAGTGCGCGGCAAAGGCCCGCGCATTCTGGTGCTGACCCCGACGCGCGAACTGGCACAACAAGTGTCCGACGCCGCCAACAAATACGGCAAGAACATGCGCGTCAAGGTGGTGAGCATCCTCGGTGGCATGCCTTACCCGTTGCAGAACAAGCTGTTATCCGGCTTCGTTGACATCCTGGTGGCCACACCGGGCCGTCTGATCGACCACATCGAACGCGGACGCATCGACTTTTCGCGCCTGGAGATGCTGGTGCTGGACGAAGCTGACCGCATGCTGGACATGGGCTTTATCGACGACGTGGAGCGCATCGCTGCTGCCACACCGGCAACCCGCCAGACACTGCTGTTCTCCGCCACGCTGGAAGGCGCGATCGGCAACCTGGCAATGCGCCTGCTGAAGAGCCCGAAACGCATCAGCGTAGCCGCCGCACAAGCCCGTCACGAAAACATCGATCAGCGCCTGATGTATGTTGACGATATGGCACACAAGAATCGCCTGCTCGACCACCTGCTGCGCGATGTCGACCTGAACCAGGCTCTGGTATTCACCGCAACCAAGCGGGATGCCGATTCGCTTGCGGATGAGCTTTCCGCTGCCGGCCACGCCGCTGCTGCCCTGCACGGCGACATGAACCAGCGCGAACGTAACCGTACCCTGCTCAACCTGCGCCGCGGCAATGGGCGCGTGCTGGTGGCTACCGACGTTGCCGCTCGCGGCATCGACGTGGCTGGCATCACCCACGTCATCAACTTTGACCTGCCCAAGTTTGCAGAAGACTACGTGCATCGTATCGGCCGTACCGGCCGTGCTGGCGCATCGGGTATCGCTGTTTCCTTTGCCTCCAATCGCGATGCAATGAACCTGAAGAAGATCGAGCGCTTTACCGGCCAGCCGATCCAGGCGCATACGATTGCGGGCCTGGAGCCCAAGTTCAAGCCGCGTCCGGCTTCTTCGCAACCGCGCAGCGGTGCCGGGCGTGGCAACGGCGGTGCAAGTCGCGGTAACGGCGGCGGTTTCGGCCGCAGCAATGGCGGCGGCAACGGCAGCAACTTCAGCCGTCATGCCGCGCCGGACAGTCGTCATGAGCATCCGCAAGGCCAACGCCGCGAAGGTCCAAAGCACAGCCGTTTCACCAACGATGCGCAGCCGCGCAGCGCCAATCCTAACGGCAACGTGAATGGAAATGTGGGCGGCAATCGCGTTCACACGTCGCATACGGCAGCACCACATACCGCAGCACGTCGTCCGCAGGGCACCAGCTTCTCTTTGGGCCGCGGACATAACAGCAACCCTAACGGGAATAAGCGCTAAACCTTGCGGTAAAGCGCAATTAAGAAGGCACGCTGTCAGCGTGCCTTTTTTTATGTTGGGCTATACGCTAAATGTTGTGCTGGTAAACTCTATCCTCTATCCTCGCACTTGTTCGCCATTAAAGAAAATATCATGTCCATCAGCATCAAGACCCCGCAGGAAATTGAAAAAATGCGCATCGCCGGACGCTTGGCCGGCGAAGTGCTGGATTACATCGCACCTTTCGTGCAGGCCGGCGTCACCACCAACGAGCTCGACAAGCTGTGCCACGACTACACGGTGAATGTGCAAGGCGGCATCCCCGCCCCGCTCAACTACGCTCCGGGCGGACATACGCCTTACCCGAAGTCCATCTGCACGTCGATCAACTATCAGGTATGCCACGGCATCCCCAGCGACAAGAAACTGAAGAACGGCGATATCGTCAATATAGACGTGACCCCCATCAAGAACGGTTACCACGGCGACTCCAGCCGCATGTTCTACGTCGGAGAGCCCTCGATCCAGGCAAAACGCCTGTGCGAAGTCACCTATGAAGCAATGTGGCGCGGGATCCGCATGGTCAAACCCGGGGCGCACCTGGGAGACATCGGACACGCCATCCAGACTTATGTCGAAGGCATGGGCTACAGCGTGGTACGGGAGTTCTGCGGGCACGGTATCGGCAGCAGATTCCACGAAGAACCTCAGGTATTGCACTATGGCAAGCCCCATACCGGCGTCAAACTTGAAGCCGGCATGATTTTCACCATCGAGCCCATGGTCAATGCAGGCAAGTCCGGCATCAAGCAGCTCGGTGACGGCTGGACCGTGGTCACGAAAGACCACAGCCTGTCCGCACAATGGGAACATACCGTTCTGGTCACCGAAACCGGCTTTGAAGTGCTGACCCTGTCCGCCGGTTCGCCCCCTATTCCCGCTTAAGCAAGCCGCGATGTCCATTGCAGAGATACGTGACAGCCTGCGCAGTGCACGTCGCGCGCTGCAGGAAAACTACATCGAGCATCCTAACCCTGCACGCTACCTGCGTGCCCACGCAAAACTCGTAGACGAGCATTTGCGCAGGATCTGGCGACTGCTCGAACTCCCGGGCGATTTGGCGCTGGTTGCGGTGGGGGGCTATGGACGCGCCGAGCTCTATCCGAAGTCCGACATCGACCTGCTGATCCTGCTGCCCCAGCAACCGGACGGATCATTGCAGCAGCGCCTGCAGGATCTGGTCGGAAAGTTGTGGGATATCGGACTGGAGGTCGGCCATAGCGTACGCACCGTGGGAGACTGCATGTCGGAATCCTCGGATGTGACAGTGCAGACCAACCTGCTTGAGGCACGCCACATTACCGGAAACCAGTCCCTGTTCCTGGAGATGCGCGAAACGCTTTCGGCGCACCTGAGCCGCCGCGCTTTCTATCTTGCCAAGGTGCAGGAACAGGAGCAGCGCCACACTCGCTTCGTCGACACCGACTACAACCTGGAACCGAATCTCAAGGAAAGTCCGGGGGGCCTGCGCGACCTGCAATCGGTCCTCTGGATCTCGCGCGCCTGCGGTTTCGGCCATACGTGGCAGGCGCTGGCTGAAGCAGACCTCATCACTGCCACCGAAGCGCGCCAGATCACACACCACGAGCACCTGCTGCAGGACCTGCGCATCCGCCTGCACTATCTATCAGGGCGGCACGATGACCGTCTGGTATTCGAGTATCAAACGGCTCTTGCCCAGCAACTTGGAATTACTGCCAGCGCACAACGACGCGCCAGTGAACACTTGATGCAGCGCTACTACCGTACCAAACGGGCCGTGCTGCAACTCAACGCCGTGTTACTGCAAACGATGCGCACCCGCATCTTCCCGGCCGCCGAAACATATCCATTGAACGATCACTTCATCGCCCGCGACGACAAACTGGAAGCGCGCGACGAAGCCCTCTTTGAAACAGAGCCCTCCGCCATACTGGAGAGTTTCCTGGTGCTGGAACAGCATCCGCGCTTGACGGGGTTTTCCGCCCAGACACTGCGTGCTCTGTGGCGAGCACGCAAATTGATCGGTTCCGCCTTCCGCAAGGATCCGCGCAACCGCAGGTTGTTCATGGACATATTCCGCCAGCCGCAAGGCCTGACCCATGCGCTGAGGCGCATGAACCACCTGGATATTCTCGGGCGCTACCTGCCGCCCTTTGGCCGCATCGTCGGGCAGATGCAGCACGACCTTTTCCATGTCTACACCGTGGACGAACATATCCTGATGGTGGTGCGCAACCTGCGCCGTTTCACGCTTCCCATTTACGAACATGAATATCCGCTTTGCAGCAAGCTCATCCGCGATTTCGCCCGTCCGGAAGTGCTGTACATCGCCGGCATGTTCCACGACATCGCCAAGGGACGCGGCGGCGACCATGCCCAACTGGGACGCGTCGACGCGACCCGTTTCTGCAAACAGCATGGTTTGATGCGCGAAGATACCGACCTCGTCGTCTGGCTGGTGGAACATCACCTCACCATGTCCGCCACCGCTCAGAAACAGGATCTTTCAGACCAGGACGTGATCGCCGCTTTCACCGCCAAAATCAGGAATGAACGCTACCTGTCCGCGCTCTACCTGCTCACGGTTGCCGACATCCGGGGCACCAGTGCCAAAGTCTGGAACGCATGGAAGGCGCAGTTGCTGGAAGATCTCTACAATGCGGCCCGGCGTTTCCTGACCAGCGGCAAAGTGGCCAACCAGGTGGGCGAGATTCGCCAGCGCGCAACCGAGACGCTCACCCTGTACGCCATCCACCCCGACGTCTACGAGTTACTTTGGGCCCAGTTCGACGCCGACTATTTCCTGCGCCACGAGCCGCACGAGATCGCATGGCACACGCGCATGCTGGCTCATCGCGTGAACAGCGAGGAACCCGTCGTCAAAACGCGCCTGAGCCGGATCGGCGAAGGCTTGCAGGTGCTGGTCTATACGCAGGACAAGCCTTACTTGTTCGCACGCATCTGCAGCTTCTTTGCTCACATGAGCTACAACATCATGGAAGCCAAGGTACACACCACTCAACACGGTTATGCGCTGGACAGCTTTATGGTGATGGATGCTAACAACGACAAGACCGTCTACCGAGACGTCATGAACTATATCGAATACGAGCTGGCGCATCTGTTGACCGACAATACACCGCTCGCCGCACCGAGCGTGGGCAGAGTCAGTCGCCAGCTCAAGCACTTCCCCATCGTGCCGCAAGTCAGTATCACCAGGGACGAAAAAGGGCAACACATCCTCTCCATCGTCGCGGGCGATCGTCCCGGCCTACTGGCCCGTATCGCGTATTTGCTGGCAAAACATGATATCGAGCTGCGCAGCGCAAAGATCAACACCCTGGGATCACGTGCAGAAGATACCTTCTGGATCAGCGGAGAAGCATTGGAGCGAGCACGGGAAGTCACAGATCTGCTTGAAATATTGCAGCAGCAACTCGCATGAGTGATTGATGTCCGCAACCGGTTGCCCGATTATGAAAACGACGCGCTTATTGCTTTTGTCCGGTACCTTGATATTGGCAGCTTGCACCACTGTTCGGCGCGAGCCGGCACCGGAATCCATGTTCAGCATTCCTGCTCCGATAGGGTTTTCATCCGACATTCGTTTCGTCAGTACTGACCCTGAAGCCATCAAATCCAGATTTTCGGAGATTCTTCAGCGCCGACGTGCCGCATCCAGGGATCATGCTCTCAATATTCTCGCGCTGTCCGGCGGAGGTGCTGGGGGTTCGTTTGGCGCAGGAGCACTCGTTGGATTCAGCCGGTACGGCAATCGTCCCCAGTTCGATGTTGTTACCGGTGTCAGCGCAGGTGCATTGATTGCACCTTTCGCTTTTTTGGGATCTTCGTGGGATGCCCGCCTGGACGAAAATTTTTCAGGTAATCACAGCGAACACTTCCTGATTCCACGCTGGATGGGCGTGCTCTTCCGGCCCGGACTGTACGAGATCGAACCGCTGGTCAAATTTGTGGACGACTTTGTCACCGACGAAATGATCAAGGAGGTGGCTGATCAGGCCGCTCTTGGCAGACTGCTTCTGGTTGCGACAACCGATTTGGACAAGGAAGAAACGATAGTCTGGGACATGGGGAAAATTGCCGCTCATGGCGGCAAAGAGGCACACGATCTCTTTCGTGATGTCCTGGTAGCGTCCGCAAGCATTCCCGGCGTATTTCCCCCCATCATCATTCCGGTAGATAGTGCGGGGGGCCGGTACGACGAAATGCACGTAGACGCCAGTGCAACCGTGCCGTTTTTTGTTGCGCCTGCACTGGCCTATGTGTTGCCGCTCGATCCGGGTACACTCAAAGGCGCCAACGTTTACGTCATAGTCAATGGCCAATTGGGCGCGAAGCCACAGACCACGCCGGTCGACACCATCTCGATCCTTTCCCGGAGTTTCACCGCGGTCCTTCAACACAGGGCAAGGAGCGAGATTGCTTTGACGTCGGAATTCGCGCAGAAATATGGAATGAAACTCAGACTTACGGCAATCCCGGTTAGCTATCCATTTCAGGGGCCTCTGGATTTTCACAAATCCAGTTCGCAGCAACTATTCCACTATGGCGCAGATTGCGCCCGGGCTGGCAAATTGTGGACCACGGTAGAACAATTGGTGACGCTTGATGAAAATGATCTGTCTGCCGCGATTGCACAGAAGCAGCCCATCGGGAAACAACCGATTCCGGCTTGTCCATTGGGCGACGCGGATAAGTCCCCTCAAACATCAACCAATCCGTGAAGACCGCCACGATCCATGTCGGTTTTTCCCGAAACGGTAACGATACAAACTTACGCAGACATCGATGTCTGGATCGTTTGCACACTATGAACAAGGAAAATCATGGAGACTCCAAAAATATTTCTGGCCAGATCGTTGGCTAAACTCAGCAACCTCTTTGGGCGCGGGCAGATCGTGTCCATCGGCGTCATCCTCTCCACGAGCCTGATCATTGGCGCAGCGATCTTTGTTTACCTTGACTCCACCGCCCCGAACACGATCACGATCTCCAGTGGACCCAAGGGAAGCACGTTCCAGAACTTCGCCGAGAAGTACAAGGAAATCCTGGCCAAGGAAGGGGTCACCGTTAAAATTGTTCCTTCCGAGGGTTCGCTGGACAACCTTCACAAGCTGTCCAATCCCAAGATTGCCGTCGATGTCGGATTTGTGCTGGGAGGAGAGGTCAAAGGGGCCAATATCGACAACCTGGTTTCGCTCGGGAGTATCGCGTACCAGCCGCTCATGGTTTTCTATCACGGCAAAACAGAGAACCTGCTTTCGGACTTCAAGGGGCAACGACTGGATATCGGCAAAGAAGGGAGCGGCGTGCATTCCCTGGTGCTCACGCTCCTGAAAGCCAATGGCATCGAACCGAACGATGGAACCGTCTTTGTCGACAACGTCTCCGGTGACTCGATACAGGCTCTCGAAGAAAACCGCGTCGACGCCCTGTTCATCATGGGCGACTCCACCTCAAGAGAGGTGATGCACCGCTTGTTGCATACACCCGGCATCCATCTTTTCAACTTCACCCAGGCCGACGGCTACGTCCGCCGGATCAATTACCTGAACAAGCTTGAATTGCCCAAAGGCTCGCTGGATTTCGGCAAGAACATCCCCTCCGAGGACTTGAACCTGATCGGCCCCACGGTGGAACTCGTTGCCAGGAAAGGCCTGCACCCCGCACTTTCGGACTTGCTGCTCGAAGCCGCGAAGGAAGTGCATTCTCCCCCTGGCATCTTCAAGAATCGCGGCGAATTTCCCGCCCCGCAGGAGCACGAATTCCCGATCAGCCCGGATGCGAGCCGCTATTACACATCGGGCAAGAGCTTTCTCTATCGCACCTTCCCCTACGGGATCGCTAGCCTGATCGCACGCCTGCTCTCGGTGATCGTTCCGATTGCATTGGTGCTGATCCCTGCACTCAAAGCGGCGCCGGCCTTTTACCGCTGGCAGATGGAGTACCGGATCAAAAGCTGGTACCGGACGTTGTTCGATATCGAACGGAATGCTTTTGTGCACTGGTCAGATCCGCACAAACGGGAAGAGCTTTTGCGCCGCCTTGATCACATCGAAAGCGCCGTGAGCAAGATCGTGGTGCCGTCCAAGTTCGGCGACCTGGTCTATGGCCTGCGCGGCCACATCGCTTTCGTACGGAACAACCTGCTGTCATTGCAGACGGAAGCCCCACCCGGATCAGGAATGGGCGAAAGCGCCCATTAGGGCCGGATTCCAGGCCAACCGGCTGCGCATGGGCAGCAGGTTCGGAGCCCATGTGCTAGCCGCGTGCTATTTGAATTCGACTGCCTCACAGACATCGTGCCCGTCCGGGGGTACCTCTTTACCGAACAACATTTGCAACGGCGCCCAGACTACCGAGGTCGTGAACTGCCCCATGGTTTCCAGCACATCAATGGGCCTGACCCCAACGCCGAAATTCTCAAAACTGCCGTCAAGTTCTACTGGCAGAGAGAAGCTCAGAAATTGGGGTGTCTTGGCACGAGGCTGCATGTAGAAATTCAGCTTTTCTGCAGCGAAATCCACTCCGCCTTTTCCGGTGACACGCATCCGGGTCGTGTCCACCAGGAGGGTCTTGCCGGAAAGTTTTCCGTCATTCAAGGCGAAATGGCCTACCGCACAGTTGACCACGGACGTGTTCGAGGAATCGATCACAGGCAATAATGCCATCAGCACATTCACTGCCCACAAATCGAGGAAACCCGATTTCATGTTCTTCGGCCACACCACAAAATCTATGTTGCCCTTGCCATAGCGTAGCAGCTCCGAAAAATATCTCGCCCTGGCGCTGACATCGACATTCAGGCTCAAGGTGCCTTGCATCTCGCTCTTATGGTCGATCCGGCGCGCCAGGATGCCGTAATCGAAATGCTTTGCTTCCACGCTCAGGTTGAACGCGACATCTTTTTCCACCGGTTCATATAGAAGACGCAGCGATGCCGAGCCACCAGGCGTGTTGACGATGACCGGGCCGATAACCGCCTTGCCATTCATCAGTTGCGCATCGAGCTTGCCATTCCCCAGCATATCCTGACCGGAAACGACCTGATCCACGCGCACTGTCAGGAATGCATTCTGCCGCCGAAGGACTTCGGGGCTTAGGATCTCCCTGGCCTCGTGCCCCGTCTCATCGGCTTTACGGAGCATATTGTCCCTGGAATCCGGATTTCTTGTAGTGGTACGCTTGCTCTTTTCCGGCGACCAGTCACCGAACCGGAAATCGTCGAGCTGAATCGTTGGCGCCGTCAGGTCGACGTCGATACGCGGCGGCACAACTCTTGTATCGATCTTGCCATGACCGTTAAGCCGGCTGCTGCCCACCTGCAGCAGCAACGAAGGGACTTCATAGCCTGCAGGAGACACGTGGAGTTTTCCGGTGGCCGACCAAGGCCCCCATGGAGGCAAGGAGGTGTTCGCCAGCAAATTGAGATTGTCCAGACGGCTGCCGCGCATCTCGAGCGCGAGATCGATGTCCGGCTTTGCAAAGGGCCGGTCGATATCGCCGGACAATTTCAAGGTGGTACCGGACATGCTCGCGTTGAGCGTGAACGGGATCGGCAGATTCGGGTCTATAAGGTCTGAAGCCTTCGCGGTCTCCATCGCGATGGAAACGGGAACCTTGTCCAGTGTCCCCAGCAGACTCAGGTGCACTGGCTCTCCCGCGGCAGATTTGAATTCACCGTTGTCGAGCAAAATGACCATCTTTCCCCCGGTATTGGCGTCATGCAGCGTGAGATGCCCCCCCTCGAAATCAAGCGCCATGTCGGATTTCGCCAGCAGTTTTCCCAAGCGGCGTGAACGCAGATCCAGTTGCAGGCGCAAGTGATCGACATCGACATCGATGTTGCTCGCGATGCCGAGCTTTTTTATTGCGCTGCCTATATCCATGCCAATCGACGACAGCCACAGGACTGCGTGCGGCTGCTGCGTGCGCAGATCGAGCTGGATGGCACCTTTGAAATCATTGCCATCCACATTGGCCTCGAACGGTGAGGTGGGCATCATGCCATCGCGTATGCGTCCGTCGAAACCCAGGTTGCGGATTTCCAACGGTGAGGAACCGGTGATGCGTTTGATGCGCACGGTGATATCGGCATCCGCAAGATTGATACCCTTCGGCAGGATGGGAAGGTCGATCAGATTGGTGGCGGCCGATGTCGTCGTGCTCGCGTTCTCGTTGCGCTCGGGCAGCATCGATTCCAGTTCGTCCACATCCAAGAGATCACCGGTCAATTGGAATTTGATCAGCGACCGCCCCTCGCCAAACGTGCGCAGTACATCCGCATGCAATACGCTATGCCCCAATTGCAGGGCAAAATCGGCCAGATGCCAGCGGTCCTCATGCGTGCGAAAGTTTCCATGTACGTCGATCGGCTCGTCCACTCCGGGCTTGAGGCCGAGCCAGCTGGCGATCTCGCCGGAATGCGGCGCCGAGAGTTCGAAAGCCACGCTGGAGCCAGAATTCACTGCGGGCGGCCGCAAGACAGCATGCACAACCAACTTTGCACTTCCGGCCAGCAATTCAAAATCGACTGGGGTATTCGATTCCTGCATGATGGCGGTCAATGAACCACTCATCAATGTCGCGCTGAAATTCTTGTCCAGCAAAGAACCATGCGCTTCACCCCGCAACGCATTGCCCGCCGGTAGTGCAATTTCCAGGCCATCCAGTGAGAATCTGACGGGATGGGCATCTGCCTGGTTGCCGTATGTCAGCTTTCCATTTTTCACTTGCAGTTGCACATCCAGACTTTCCATCAATTCCGGGCCGCGATCGCCCCGCGCCGCGACGCGCAGATCGAAGCGCCCCAGCCGCCCTTTGACATCGCGCACCCCCAGCAGCAATTCCGCCAGATTTCCCAAGTCTGAATCATGCGTACCAAGGGAAAGCCTGAATCGGGGGGGCGTCACGCTTGCATCAGCGATGGCGATGCCGGACAGTTTCACATCCGCCACCGTGGCTTGTACGGGTAGAGCAAGGCGGCCTTGCTTGAGTTTCACCTGCAATATCGCGTCATGCACCGCGCCGGGAAAACCAATCAATTGCCCCACGCGCAAGGTCAGATCGGCATTAGCGCTGTTAAGGTCGCTCAGGTTGAACGTCGCCTTGATGAATTCCCGATACATCTGGGCAAGGTCTTTCGGAGGTTCATCCTGAGTAACCGGCTTGCCTGTCATGAAGGGGTGCACATCCAGCACCGGCAGAACCAGTTCGCCCGACACCCTGGGACGCTCGCCGCTATAGTCCAGACCGAGCGAACCATTGAGCGTTGTCTTGCCCATGACTCCGCTCAGATTATCCATCGCGACCTTCCCTTGCGCGTACTTGATATCGCCCGAAACGCGCGTGACCCCAACGGCAGGCAATCTGGTCTGGAACAAGCGTTCGATCTCACCGAGGTCATTCGTAGCGAGACCGAAATGCAATCCTCCTCCGCTGTCGGACAAGTTGCCGTTCAGCGTCAATCTCGAGCTCAGGAAATCGAGTGACAGATCGATCGGCCACGGCTTGTCGAAACGCACCAGATCGGCGAAGGTGCCGCCGGTGATATGCATGGTGTACGGATATTTCTTTTCAACTGTGCCGTTTAAAGCCACTGTCAGAGGTTGGCCGGCCGGCAGCTGTGCAACAAGCGTTTGCAGTTCAAAGAAGTGGCTGTTTCCGTTCGCACCGACGAATCTTACTTTCAGATTTTCCAGCGACACCCGTTTGATATCCAGCCGCGCCAGCAGCTCTTCCAGCCCGGCACTGTCCCCTGCGGCAGTATCGGATGGCCGGGCCACACTCTTCTTCCGGCCAGACGGCTTGAAGGTCCAGTTGCTGCTGCCGTTTTTATTCAATTGCAGACGAACATGTACATCGCTGCCGGACAGTTCCACAATCTGCAGGCGCAAGCGCAGAAGCGCCCATAGATTCAGCGCCAGATGCGCGTCCCCCAGGCTGGCAAAGTCTTCGCCATCAAACCCGGGCGCATTGGCGATATGCAATCCTCCAACATGCAGTTTGGGGAGTGCCGATACTTCAAGCTTCATCGGCCCCTCGAATCGCACCTCGCGCCCCAGGCTATTCCCAAGCAAGGCTGCAATCTTTTCCCGCTGCTGGGAAGCATCAATAGAGACACCGACCACTGCGACATAGGCGATACACACGAGCACCAAGGTGGCCAATACGGCCATTATCCGCAGTGTCCTGGTAAATAAATGGCGTAGCCTCAAGAAACTATCCAGATTCGGCATCATCTCAATGATCAGGTTTGCTTTGTTAGTTGGATGAGACTGCGTACCGGCATGAAATTGTTACCCACATTTAACTGTCATCATCAGGGTCTGCGCCGTACCGTTACCGTCAGGCCGTCAACCGGCATGCCGAATTCAACCCGGATGACGTCAGGATCCATAGCAAGAATTTCAAAACTCGCTTGCGGCAACAAAGCAGCCAGATGATCCTTGCTGTGGCTATAGCGTCCGTGCGGGTTGAGGAGATACGTTTCATTCGCAGCCCTCTCCTCCTCGACGGTAAAAACAAAGAGGCCGCCAGGACGAAGCGCAGAATATCCCGCGCTAAGCAATTCTTTCAGATCGCCAAAATAGATCAAGGTGTCAGCGGCTGCGATAAGATCAAAGCAATCCGGATGTCTGACAAGATAATCGGTGATCTCGCATTTCACAAGCTCGTGATATAGCCCGCGCTTCTTTGCCACTTCAAGCATCGCCGAAGAAAGGTCGACACCGATGAGGCGCCTGGCATAGGGAGCAAGCACCCGGCCGCAGAGTCCCGTGCCACAACCCGCATCAAGCACAGAAAGCCCTGATTTGCGCGAGGCTGAGCGCTCCAGCGCATCGGCGATCATGTCCGGTCCACGATAAGACAGGCTTTTCAGATTGGCTTCGAAATTAGGTGCGAAGGTATCAAAATGTTTTTCCACGTAGTCGTCTGAAGCGCGACGCGGAACAGCCTCCTTTGAGCAAGCCGAATAGTGATACCCGGGAATCGGGTTGTCAGGCTCTTCGAGCATCCATTCACGATAGATTTCGGCTGCCTCCGCAAGCCGTCCCAATTTGTAATAGGCGATTCCCAGCATGGATTTGGGTTTGCCGCGTGTCGGCGCAAGGACGTAGGCACGGCAATGATATTCTGCCGCTTCCACTTGCCGCCCCTCGCGGTCAAGCAAATTGGCCAGATTGATCAATGCCTCCCCAAAAAACGGATCAATGGCAATGGCCTCCTGAAAAGAGCGACGCGCTTCTTCCGACCTTCCGCAACGGTCCTGCACAGCCCCCAGATTATTCCAGTAAAGCGGATAGCCCGGCACCAAAGCAATGGCGCTTTCAAATTCGGCCGCAGCACCCGCGAAATCCCCGCGATCGGCAAGCAAGTTGCCCAGATCATTTCTCCAGTCCGGGGAATCAGGAAAAAGCTCGACCGATCGCTTCACGCAAGACAGTGCCAGGTCACTCTTTTCTTCCTGATGCAACAAAATGCCAAGAAAATGCAAAGACCGCGGCTCTTCAGGCACCACGTCGAGAATCATGAGGTACGTCGCTTTGGCTTGCTCCGTATCACCCTTCTTGTGCCAGGAAAATGCCTGTTCAAAGGCTTCGTCGATACTCAGTTGTTGATTCATTTCCCGGTTCCCGGCTGCGCCAATTAGAGTCGATATGGTGTTTTTATCTGAAGACCGATGAACAAAGTCTCCGTTAACTGGGAAATATTCGAATGTCCGAGCTGACGAGGATGGTAAACGTCCCGGACTTGCTTTTCAACGTATTACCTCTGGAGGAAATTCAGAACAGGCTCGACGAGACATAGTCGAGCACAATTTGTGGTTGTTACCTAGTCAGTAGCCGACCAATATCGCGCGCGATCTGTGCATTGAGCTCGAAGACCCATTCTGGAACGTACGCGATAGGGCTGAGAGAGAGAAAATGGTATAGGGGTGGTTTGAAAGAAAGCAGGAAGAAGATGTCACTTACGGTGAGGTCGCGACGACTACACATCAACTATGCAATCATGTTGACATATATTAGTGTTTTATTATATTCTTATAACCAGTAGCTCAGCTACCGCACGTTTCACCTCCCTGTACGTGCGTTCTTAACTCTCCCCTGGTTAAGACACTTGCCCCTGTTCCGTCTGGATCAGGGGCATTTTTCTTGCCTGATTATCCGATTTAATTGAACGAAAGGGTGCAAAGATGCACCCCTTCGTGGATTGGTTACGTTGTTGCGCTTAATGAATCTGACTGTTTACAAAAAGTGCAATTTACATCTTTGGATGTGGTGTTTGCTTGGGATTGGGATGAGTGTCATCTTCCAAATAGCAGTGTGCCAAATACGCATCTTTCTTCTTACCATCCAGTTTCATGTTCTTTGCATTCTGATCGCATTGCTCTGCCTTCTCACTAAATTGAAAAGCGGTCATGTCAATTCTCTTCAAGCATGACTTCAAGAAAATATCTCTTTTATGTGCATTGGAGATCTTTGCACCTTCTTTAGAGCACTCTTTAGCATATTCAGCATCATGTGCAAATGCGGGAGCGGCGATAGCAGCCAGCAGAAAACCAGTTAGTACAATTGTATTTTTAGACATAAATTTCCTCTCGGGGTTTTAGTTTTTCAGGTTCAAATTATTTCGGCCTTGCCAATACAGCAGAGCCAAGGGACATTTGTTGCTTTATTGTTGCGGTTTAGTCTACGCTTGCCAAAAGGGCCGGGAGTGCCACCAGAAATGCTGCGATAACAGCCACGATCCATCGAACATATTTGGCAGCCTCTTCATATACGTGTTTCATCTGCTACCTCCAGTTTGTTGGGTCATGAATCTGAACTTGTAACACTCTATCCGGAACTGCTTCAGTCAGGCAAAGCTGGCCAAAGCAGCTATAGACACCGCGGCCGCCGCAAGCCAACCCAATGCTGACTGGAAGTTGATATCGGCCTTGTCTTCACTGTTGATGATCTTGTCGTTCATGATGGTCTCCTAAAGTTTTAGATTTTCAAATTGCGTACGATTACAGGCTGGCAGCTATAGATGCGATGCTTACAGATAGCGCCGCCAACCAGCCCAGATTCCCGATGAACTTCGTGTCATCGTTTGTCAATTCTTCCTTCCTGTTGATCTTCGCATTGATTCTGTTCAATTCCGCTTCAAGTTCTTTCAGCTTTCCTTGTTGCTTCAGAAGATCCTTGAGTTTTTCCTCATGTACCAATCTCAATGCGCTGGTGTCCATCATGTCGTTCATTTCAAGTTTCCTTTCAGTTAATGGTTATTTTCGTGTCATCAATCTACTACCGTGCCATATCAATTCGCTTCGTGAATGCTGTTGGCGATGCGATGTATGCATATTGCCTGCAGCCCTCCGGTATGTATTTCAGTCGAATCTGATAATGGCCTAGGAAATTTCTGATTTGGCCCTGGGAATAGTCTTTTCGGGCACGGACCCGGACTGGGGAAATATGATAATATACAATATAATCAATTATATAAAATGCTAATTGCGGATGATCAAGCCATCATCCAAAACGGGCTGAGACAGATGTTTTCAGACACGACCGACCTTGTGGCTATTTCTTTGATGGGATGGACCGCACTTCCAAGCACCCAGATTCATCTCCTCGAGCGCCCCCCAAAGAGAACAGGACTTCCGCAACGGATACAACAGCAGACGAGGGTTCAAGCAACTGAAACGGCAGCAATGGGCGAACCTTGGAGAGTATCTGTAAGATAAATTTATGACGACTACAGATTAGGAAGTGGACTATGGCTTCTCCTGTACTTTCTGCGAAGGAATCACTTCTTCTTTGCCAAATTCGAGCCAATCCTCTCCAAACAGCTCAATTGGATGTTGTGCGCGTTCCGAACCGTTGCCGCAATACATTGAATCAACAGAGCAGTATCTATCGCATCCCCAGCAAATCCGTTCAGGGTGTGCGGGGTGTATCGGGATTTTTTTGGCCATCTCACCTTCCTTCAAGTTCAGTATTCGAATGACGGTGCTTACCTTGGTGCAGGGCTACCCATCGAGTTGTGAAAATAAGTCTCGCCAAGCATTTTCGTATTCGACAATTAAGCTGAGGCCATCTTGGTCGGGCCGCCTGCATGGATCGGCATCAATCTCTCCAGCCAGAAGGAGTTGATCGCCCAGGCAGCCCCCAAGGCGCGCGACTTCACCAACCAGAAGGGATTCCGCAACAGAGGACTCAGTGAGTGGGAACAGGCGAAGAACAGTAGAAAGTCGAGCGTGCGTGCCAAGGTCGAACATGCCTTCCTCATCATCAAGCGCCTCTTTGGCTTTGCCAAGGTCAGCTATCGCGGCATGGCGAAGAACGGCAATCGCCTGTTTGTTGTGGCGGCACTGGCAAATCTGTTCATGGCGCGACATCATCTGTTGCGACTTCCACAGTGAAGGTGTGTCCGATGAATGAGGAATCGACCGGAATGGTCGGCGAAATGACCCCTGCCAGGGTAATTTCCGGCCAATTCGAATATCCACTGCAGATTGTGTGCGCGTCGTTTTCATTTGTCGTTACTTATTCAGACCTTCCCTTGCAGCGGTAATTGTTTAGAAAGGAATTCCAAAGAACCGCCATATGCATCCCCTATGCAGACGATTCCTTGCCGACCATGCGCAAAAAACAAAGCCGCCTCAGCTGCCATACCGGAGCAAAATGCCAAGGCAGCCTCTGCACTTTCCAGAGCTGCAAGCTTTTCTTCCAGGGCGCGAATGGTCGGATTTGAACCGAAGCGGGTATACAGATTACCTTGGGTGCGCCCTTCGACGACATTCAGCAAGTCTTCCGTTGATTTGAATTTGAATGTGGTCGAGGTGTAGACGGGCGTGTGCGGTGAGCCCTGCGCATCCTTCATTTCGCCGGCATGCACGCAACGTGTGGAAAGCCCTTCGTTTGCTTTCATGTGTCCTCCTTCATAAACGATCCATGATTAACCAAAGGCAGTGATGCATTGCGCGGGCAACCAAGGGACTACCCGAGTCACGCTTGATGGAAAATTCGGTCCCGGACACATCAAAACCAGATCTCCGGATAGCGTCTTGATTCGGGAATATTGTTCACCAGCACCGCAACCAGCAGCATGATCACGGGACCCAGGATAGCGGGTATCAATACATACCAATATCCCAATCTATGTAGCGCCGGAGATCCCATGACCGCGATCAGGCTTGTAGCGGCGCCGGGCGGATGCAACGTTCTGGTGGCATGCATGAGCGCGATGGCAGTGGCCACCGCCATCGCTTCCGCAAGCCAAGGATAATGCTGGAACAACTTCCAGCAGCTAACACCGACAATCGCGGAAAGGATATGCCCTCCCAACAGGTTGCGCGGCTGGGCCAGCGGACTCCGTATGGCACCGTAGATCAGTACGGCCGAGGCACCAAAAGAACCGATCATCAAGATCAGGTCGGTTCCTTCGAAAAAAAGGTGATCCACCCAAGCCACTGCCGACATGCCCAGGAACGCACCGATCCATGACCAGATGATTTCGGAGTTGCTGACGCGGGGCGGGCTGCCTCGTGTAGAACCAGTCATCTTCTTAAAGTATTCAGGGATTTTCAATGGGGATTCCCCTGATGAAATGCGGCAACGAAATCCTTGCGCAGCAGCACACCAAGTAGTTTTCCATCGCCATCCACAATGGGAGTGCTGCGACCGGCGTGCTGATGAAATGCGCTTGTAACTTCACCAAATCCGGAATCCGGAGTTACGGTGATGGCGTGTGCTGTCATCGCCTCGCTCACCTGCGTCTCATGACAACGATGCTTGAATTTGAAAGATTCTTCCAGCATGGCCAATAGAAGCTCCAGGAAAGTATCTACCTTCAAGCGCCGCAGAAAATCAGTCTCGGTGAGCATTCCGATCACGCGACCGCTCCCATCTACTACAGGCAGGCTTTTGAGGCCTGAACGAACGATAGCCAAGGCTGCTTCATCAAGATACATATCAGGGCGCAGAGGTTCAATACCGGAACGCATGAGATTTCCCGCCCTGAAATTGTCAAATAATCGTTCAACAGCATGGCGATGAGCCAGGTGATAAATGATCTTGAAATCTTCAGTGGAAATGTCGAGATAGCCAGGAATGTGTTTCATTGCATCCAGAATGTCTTCATCGACCAATTCCATCTCTGTCAATTCATCTGCAGCAGAATCTGACTTTGGAAGTTCGCTTAAGGTAGTCTTCATATCGTCAATTTACCCGACCAATCCCCGGTATTAATGCAAATAGCTCCATTTCCACACTCCTTCATCCGACCATCAGCGCAACAGATCTTCAAGCAACGGGAATAACTCCCTCTCTTCGAATCGCACATGATCTGTCAGGCACCTCCCAAAACTGCCCAACGATTCGGCATCATTTCGCCGCAGGCCACTCAGCAAATCACGTAACCGGTCATGATCTGCCAAGGTGCGTTCTACAAGCGGCTGCGCTTCATTACTTTTCAACAGCGGCAACAACGAGTATTCCTCGAACTGAAAATGAGGTTCCAGTTGGCTCTCATAAGCTTGAAGGACTTGCAGGCACACCTCCATAACCGATCTTTCATCGCCGGACTGTGAGGTTCGCTCGCATGTTTTCGCCAGAATCAATGCGAAGTAATGCTCCCGAGACAGGGGTTGTAGAGTTTCGCTTCGTTTCATATGGCATTCATATGGCAAGTAAAAGACTCTATTTGAGACTACGCTCCATTTTCCAATCCCTCGGTATTTTTGCGTCGCGTTCTTCCATACCTCAAGTAGCCCAATTATTGAGTCAGATGCAGGATTTCTATGCTGCGCAACTTTGCCGATTCCTGTGCTGCTGCGACTATATGTTCATCCAACGCTTTATTGTGTAGTCCTGTCGTGGAAAAGCGTTCAAGTACTGAATTGGCCGATTGACAAATAATGTCGCGATAGCTCTGCTGCTCGCCTTGCTTCGGGTTGGCCGCCTGGAAATAGAGCATTCCATTACGTAGCGTAATGGCGAGCAGGTAACAGGCATTCCCGTGAGCCTTGACCTGCTTATCCCGCACAACAAAATATTGCGTCATGCTGAATTGAGCCCAATAATTCTTGGCATCGATCAGTTTTGTGACGTCTTCGATAAACGGTTGCGCCAGGTTGAGTTGGGGCGCCAGCGTCATGTGATACTCGCCCGGACGCTCTATGACCAGTGGGTTATTCAGCGGTGGTGTCTTACCAGGGCGAAAAAATACGAGAAACAGAATGGACAGAGTGATTATGGTAAGCGTTTCGATCATGATTTTTGTCCAAATAAAATTCACATATCTGCAATATGAATACCTGCGAGCTTATCGTCGCTAACACCCAACTCTCCTATCACTTCAATCAATGACTTGTCTAGAACACGCAACGACGACTCTGGCAAAATCTGTAGAGCTGCGGGCAGTAATCCTTCGGTTGGTCCTGGAGCCGCCTTTAATAACTTGATAGCTTGTTGTGTCAAATGTACGCCGACTCGACGTTGATCTTCCTTACTACGTACTTTGTTAATGAGTCCAAGGGTTACAAGCTTTTCTGCAAGCTGGCTAACATTAGACTGGTGCATAGAAAGACGGTCCGCCAATTCGGAAATGCCTATGCCTGGAGCATTACCAACTTCCTGCAGTATCCATATTTGCGATCCGGTCACCCCGCAGGTTTGCTCAATTTCACGAAAATGCTGGCGCATGGAACCGTAAATAATCCTGAATTTCTTGAGTACCTCCAAAGAAAGCCTGTTTTTGTTGAGCTTGCCCAATTGATTGCCTCTGCTTGAACTCGACCTAATACAACTTGCCATATATATTAAACTATATAATATATTGATAATATATATATGGCAATATAAATATGGCAATATAAAAATGAGTGGCTAGCGAACGTCGTGATGAAAATAATGGATTGATTTCTTTGCTGAATATCAATGGAAAAAGCAGTTCACACAGATTCCCCACAATCCAGACACGCCGATTTACGCAAGGTGTTCTGCCGGTCCTATTTCCGTCATTCGTTGGCGATAAGAACTGATGGAACCAATCATTTTTAATGCCGTAGAACGATAATAGGGAGTACCCCATGTCCGCATGGAATACTGGAAAAGTGATTGAACATAAGCAATGGAGCGAATCGCTGCACTCGCTCTATGTTGAGTCTGATATCGAATCGTTCGAGGCCGGCCAGTTTGTCAAAATTGCACTGACCATCAATGGGGAGATAATTGGACGGCCATACTCCCTGGTGAATCCCCCCGGAAGCCGACTGTCGGAGTTTTACTATATCGAAGTACCGAATGGACCGCTGACTGCCAGACTATCCACCCTCAGGCCCGGAGATGAGATTCTGGTGGCACCAAAGGCACACGGCTTCCTGATTCTGGATGAACTGCCCCCATCAAGACATTTGTGGATGATGGCCACTGGCACTGGCATCGGACCATTTCTTTCAATTTTGGCAACGGACAAACCCTGGACTCGCTTCGAACGTGTGGTACTCGTATACGCAGTGAGATACGTTTCCGAGCTAAGTTATCAGGAGCGCATCGCGCAACTTTATGCCAAACACTCAAGGCAATTCTCATTTATTCCGTTCGTCAGTCGGGAAGCCGTGGATCTAACCCTGACAGGCCGTATCCCCCAGGCAATATTAGATGGGAAGCTGGAGATGCATGCCGGAATAGAATTCAGCGCAGAAAACAGCCAAGTCATGCTCTGTGGAAACCCGCAGATGGTAAAAGATACAAGCAATGTGCTGATTGCACGCGGGTTGAAAAAGAATCGCCGCTTCGACCCGGGCCACATCACGGTTGAGAATTACTGGTAAAGCGGGACGAATAGACCGCTCTCAGAGGAAAAGATTGGGCATCTGGATCCACAGCTTTTCGAAATGGTGATACGAAAATGATTGCAAACGATAAACTTCAACAGGATTGGGATCCGAAATCGGTTGCCGTCCAGCGTGATCAGCGCGCAGCTTACGATGAGATGCGCGAGCGGTGCCCGGTCGCTTACAGCAACTATCTGGGATGGTCCCTGTTTCGGCATGAGGACATCCTCCGGGTATTGAACGATCCAGACACATTCAGCAACGCCGTTTCGAAGCATCTTTCCGTTCCAGATGGAATGGATCCACCCAAACACACCGAATATCGCCGGATCATCGAGCCTTATTTTCTGCCGGAAAGCATAGAGATATTGGAGCCGAAGATTCGCCAAATCGCGGGGCGTCTTGTCGACTCAATATTGAAGCACGGAGACATCGAACTTATCAACCAATTTGCTCATTTGTTCGCTGTGCAGGTTCAGTGTGCTTTTCTCGGTTGGCCAGTGGACATGCATGAACCGCTGCGCCTCTGGACACAGAAAAATCATAATGCGACTTTCGTGGGGGATAAAGGCGCCATGGCGGCGATTGCTCGCGAATTCGAGGGCTACGTTGAGAATATGCTGCAAGTTAGGCGCGCGGCAGGCGCGCTGGCCAATGACGATCTCACCACCAGCCTCATGCGACAACACGTAGGGACAAGACAGCTAGGGGACGATGAGATCGTCAGCATTCTACGAAACTGGACCGTCGGCGAGGTCGGCACAATTTCCGCCTCGGTCGGCATCTTGATTCACTACATTTCGGAACGCGTTGACTTGCAACAACAACTGCGCACTCAACCGTCCTTGTTATCAGATGCCATAGAAGAGATCCTTCGTATCTACGGACCACTGGTGGCTAATCGACGCGTTACAACGCGCCCTGTGGAGATTGGGGGGCGAAAGATCGGTGCCGGCGAACGGATATCCCTGATCTGGATTTCTGCCAACCGGGATGACCGCGTGTTCGAAGATCCGGGGGCGTTTCAACCTAATCGCGACAAGGCTGCCAATTTGCTATATGGAGCTGGAATTCACGTCTGCCCCGGTGCTCCACTGGCACGTATGGAAATGCGTATTGTCATGGAGGAACTCCTCGCGCGAACGACCCTGATCTCGCTGATTCCGGAAAAGCCTCCGACCAATGCGATTTATCCCGCCAGTGGATTTGCGTCGTTATCGTTGCGAATTCGATGATTTCTATAATTCCCGACACTTGGTCGGATGGATAGTCATGCGTGATGGTCACACTTCGAATGCTGAATCTTCGAGACTGTATTCAGTTGCTCAACTAAAAATGGACATTGATCCGGCCGTTCATCTGGTTAGTGGCTGGTTCCGCTGGAGCGGGTGATCTTGTTGTATACGTTATATTTCCCTGATGGCTTTTTCATCGGAATTCGTTTCACTACCTTCAGCGTTTCAGCGTCATAGATTACCAGTGCGCCATCCATTTCCCAGATACTGACCAAGGCATACTTCCCATCGCGAGTGAACTCCACATGGGCCGCGGTCTTGCCTGGTTCGGGGTGCAAGATATGCGCGACTTCCAGCGTATCCTTGTCGATCAGGGTCATTGTGTCGCGACTTTCCGGATTGCCGGTTGCAAAACCGTCGGTCCAGGCATAACGGGTGTTCTCGTGACTGCGCATGAAAAAGCCCGGCCCCGGCGTCTTGATTTGTTTGATCGTTTTCCAGGTTTCCATATCGATTACCGTTACTACGCCCTCCTTCATGTTTGGCGTCGCGAGCACTGGACGCCCCTGGTAATTCCAGGTGATACCAGAGCCAAGATGAGGCATGCCGGGCAAATCCAGGTCGGCGACTTTCTTCCCCGTATCGAGGTCGAGTACGTGCCCTTTCTTGCTATCACGTGCTGTACTGATGAGGTGCTTGTAGGACTGGTCGAAGAAGAAATCATCCAGAAAATCATCCACCGCGATTTGGCGAACCGGGAAAGTCCGAGCACCCACCACCATGCCAGCCGAAGCCGAATCGTAACTTTGCCGCCAGCCGCTCTTCTGCGGCTGCACGGTATAAGGAATCTCCCAGACCTCCTTCACATCCTTCAGCGCCGCGATAAAGCTGCCGCGCGGCTCTGCCTGATACACGGCGGAAACGCGTGAACTCTTGCCGTCCTGCCCAACGGCCGGGATGATCTTGATCAAGGAGAGATCCCCCGCATTCAGCAACACGAGCGAATGAGGTAAATAATTGCCAACCAATATCGTCTTGCCATCGCCAGAGACTGCCAGGTTTCTGCTATTGATTCCAGCCCGGATCTCCGCCACGGTATAAAGATTATATATGTCGAATTTGCTGATCCAGCCGTCGCGCGAGGCGAAATAGACGTAACGGCCATCCGGCGAAAATTTGGGTCCCCCATGAAGAGCAAAGCGAGTGGGGAAACGAAATATTGGCTCGAATTTGTCTCCATCCAGAATAGTGGCGTGATGGTCCCCTAACTCGACCACCACAAAAAGATTCAACGGATCGGCCTTGAAGACCGGTTTGTCGGACAAGTTGGCCGGGGCCGCGTATTGAATATGTGAGGCGGAAATTTCCTTCTCGCTCCAGACCGGAACTTGCGGCAAGCTGGTATAAATGAATCCGGCCAATGCTTCGATCTCCTCTTTGGAAAGCTTGTCGGAGAAACCCGCCATCTGGCTTGCCGCACGACCCTGCGCAATGGTCTTGATGGCCTCCGGAAGTCGCAGACGCTCCAGGTTCTCTGTCAGCAATGCCGGACCGGTGCCGCCGAGCCGGTCAGGACCGTGACACGAGGCACAATGCGCGGCATAGAGCTTCTCTATCGGCTCGCCGGCCGGGACTTCAAAAGCAAGAAGCAGACTGCACACCGCGAGCATCCATTTCATAGTCATTTCTCCGCTGAGGCAAACTGCACCACGCCGATTTCTTCGTCGCTCAGATAACACGCCGGATCTTCCGCCCAGGGATCGCCCGTCACCTGCCACGCCCGCACCCGAGTATTCCCGCCGCAGATGGCGAAATGTTCACACGCACCGCAACGGCCGCCGACGTTTCGCGGCTGCGCCTTCAGACCGGCCATGATGGGGTCTGAGGTATCCTTCCATATCTCCGAAAAAGGACGCTCGCGCACATTGCCTAGGGAGTAGTTCCACCACATCGTATCGGGATGGACGTTGCCCAGATTGTCGATGTTGGCCACGTTCACGCCTGACGAATTGCCTCCCCATTGTTCCAGCTTGGCACGAATATGGCTTTCAAGATGCGGGAAGTTTTTTCTTACCCAGAACAGCAGATACACGCCATCAGCATCGTTGTTTCCGGTCACGAACTCTTTCGGCCTGCCCGCCTGTTGGTTGTGCCAACAGGTATCGAAGAGCAGATTCATCGCGGCGCGGGTGGTCTGGTGGAACGCGTCATCCTTGCGGTTCTTGTTGCCGCGCCCGGCGTAGTTGAGATGGGAGAGATAGAACTTGTCCAGCCCTTCGTCTTCCATCAACTGCAACACGCCCGGCAAATCCCGTGCATTATCCTGTGTCAGGGTAAAACGGATACCGACCTTGATCCCGCGCGCTTTGCAAAGGCGAATACCCTGCATGGACTTCTCGAATGCACCTTCCATGCGGCGGAATTGATCATGCATTGCCCCGATACCGTCCAGACTGACACCAACATAATTGAACCCCGCTGCCGCAATTCTGGCGATATTCCCATCGTCGATCAGGGTGCCGTTGGATGACAGCCCCACATAAAAACCCATTGCCTTCGCGCGCTGCGCGATGTCGAAGATATCCGGTCGAAGTAGCGGCTCTCCGCCGGAGAGAATCAGCACCGGTACGCGAAAGCGCTTCAAGTCATCCATGACATCGAACGCTTCGATGGTGGACAACTCCCCCGGGAAATCCTTGTCAGCGGAAATTGAGTAGCAGTGCTTGCATGTCAGATTGCAGCGCCGAATCAGGTTCCAGATGACCACAGGCCCCGCAGGAGTGCGCTTCATCCCAAGTGCTGTGGGATGGGCCACTTCCTGCATGAATTGTGAGATACGGAACAATTTAGGTGCACTCCGAAATTACGCCATCGGCATTGTTGATGAACAGGTCTGCAACCAATTTATTCTGATTTTGATGAAGTTTGAATGATTCAAATCAAGGAGAACCAACTCTATCCGGTTATGCGCAATCCGGTCTTCTTTAATATGCGTGTACTGTAAAGGATCTCATGTGCACGGCAATCCTTTCCCAGCAATTCGGCGATCTGTTGCGCCTTCTGTTCAGTTTCGGCTCGATCATGGCCATGCACCATCGCAAATAGGTTGTAAGGCCAGTCTGGCAGATGACGCGGTCGCTGATAACAATGGCTGACAAAATCCAATTGGCCTATTCGTTCACCCAATTCGTCTATGCGTTCATCCGCCACATCCCACACCGTCATGCCGTTGGCTTTGTAGCCCAATGCGTAATGATTGGGCACTGCCCCGATGCGCCGGATGACGCCGCGTTCCAGCATATTGCGAAATCTCGCCATCACTTCGTCCGGTTTGATGCCGACCTGTTCCGCCACGGCGTGATAGGGCTGCGGAACCAGCGGCAACCCTTCCTGTGTCGCAAAGATGATTGCACGATCGATTGCATCCATACTCATTGTTGATCCCGGCTCTTTGCCCGACGATTGCGTCATACCTGCAACTTTAGCTCGACGAAGTATTCCTTGACCTTCGGCATGTTGAAAACCGGATAGCCGGTTTCGTGCTCAATCGCGCCTAGCGCATTCTGCAGGCCTTGGGGAGTTTCCGTGGCCAGCACGAACCACATGTTGAGTGCATGGTCGCGTGCGTAATTGTGAGCCACCTCGGGCATTCGGTTGATAATCTCGGCCACGCGATCGAAGTCGTTGGGGGGTATCTTCATCGCGGCCAGACTTAAACCGCCACCGAGGCGCTCGGCATGGTACAAGGGGCCGAAACGGGTGAGCACCTTGTCATCAAGCAGCTTCCTGATGCGTGCCAGCAGTTCGCCTTCACTGGTGCCAAGCTGCTTCGCAACCTTGGCATACGGATTTGCGCAGATGGGGAAGCCGCCCTGCAAGTGATTGATGATCCCCCTATCCAGGCTGTCCATCATGCTGCCGCCTGAGCATAACGGGCGCCGCATTGTTTGAAGCGACGGGTGCTGAACAGGACTTCGCAAACACGGTGCTGCAGTCCGCATTCCTGGCGCATTTCATCGACACGTGCCAGGACTTCCTCGCGATCATGGCCATGGATCATACAGAACAGGTTGTAGCGCCAAGCCGGCAGGCGTCTGGGACGGCGGTAACACAAGGTGACAGATTCGAGTTTTCCGAGGCACAAACCCACTTCGCTGACTTCCTCGTCGGGAATGTCCCAGACAACCATGGCATTTGCACGGTAACCAAGTTCCCGATGGCGAACCACCACACCGACACGCTTGATCACGCCCAGGCGGATCAGGTCTTGCACGCCCTCGATCACATCGGCTTCAGACCTCCCTAGCGTCATCCCCACTGCCTTGAATGGGCGTTCGACAATGGGCAGGCCCGATTGGATGGCTGCGATCAGGCGGTTCTCCTGTTGACTCGGCAGATATGGCTGTGGCAACGAACCCGAGTGGATATCGATAAAAGCGGCGCTCTTGCGCCTGGAGCCGGTCATATCAAAGCCCAGGTCGATATGGTATTCCTCCAGCAATGGCAGAAAAAGAACCTTGCAGCCGGAGCGCTCTTCGATTTTCTTCAGAGTCCGTTGCAGAGCCACTTCATTTGCCGCGGCTGCCACGAACCACAGATTGAAATGATGTTCGCGCTGGTAATTATGATTGACTTCAGGGTAGCTGCTCACCATTTGAGCCACTTCGTCCAGTTTGTCTTCAGGCACAGCCAGCGCAGCCAGCGTGCTGGCCCCGATACTTCGTGGCCGGAACACAGCGCCAACCCTGCTTACGGTGCCTCGTTGCTGCAGGCTGTCCAGTATCCGCAATACCTCGTCCTGTCCTGTTCCCAGGCGCTGGGCGATCGACGCGAATGGCGTGGGTACAAGCGGAAAATCATGCTGAAAATCGTTCAGCAGACGCATCTCCAGGGCGGCGTTCATAGGCCGGTCCTGTTGGCGCGGTGGGTGAAGAAGATACCGCTTGGGCTATCGATATGAAGCTCGCCTTGCACGGAAAATGACTCGCTGTCGTATATGGTCACCTTGTTGTCATCGCGCGCGGAGACCCAGACAGACTCGCCGCGAGGGGTGAATTCCATATGCAGAACGGCCTTACCCGGATGGATGGTTTGTACGATCTTTCGGCTCTGCACATCAATGACCTGCACGGTATCGTTGTCCGGAAAAGCGAAATTCACCCACACCTGACGGTTATCCGGCCGGGCCACCACGAACACCGGCTGGCCATGTACCGGAATATGGGCCACTTCCTGCCAGTTATTCTGGTCAATGACCAGTACTTCATGGCGCCCCACGGCCGGTACCAGCAATTCGCCGCCTGTTGCTGCCCAACCTTCCATATGAGGCATCTTGAATACCGGCAACTTCTGTTCCCCTTTGCCGTAATGGCTCAGCACCTGCTTTGCGCCCGCCTCCGGATTCCAGAGATCGATCAGCGCCAGACCATCCTCGCCGAACAGACCTGCCAGATAATATCGGCCGTCGGCTGTGATCATCGCATCGTAGGGCTCCTTGCCGATGTGCCTGAACTTCTGCAGTACCGGCGCGGAGGGTGACTTGAAATCTCCCACCCATATCTCACCTGCTTCGAACAGGCACCATACAAAGCGGTCTCCAGGTGCATCAACCAACCCGACGACTTTTGATGATTTGCCTGCATCGTCGAGCGAGGGGATATCCGCGACCTGGTCCAGAGTTGCCGAATCGAATATCTTGATGCCTCCGGGAGTGTAATTGGCCACGGCCACCAACTTTCCATCCTGGGAAATTGCTCCGCCGATGCTGTTACCGGACTGCATCACCCGCTTGACTATACGCATCTCCAGCAAGTCGACTTTGGTCAATCCACCATCACGGCCAAAAACGTAGGCGTAGCGTCCGTCTCGAGAATAATTCACTGAAGCATGCGAAAGATCCCCAAGACCCGTAACCTTCCCCAGCACCGAACGGCCGCTGGTTTCGACCACATCGATACTGCCTGTAGCACGCTCGATCACCACCCCGAGATCTCCCGTTCCCCGCAAAGGCACGTTCGAGCACCCGTGAAGGACGAGAATCATCAAGGCAATAAAGCTAATGCGACTCAACATTTGGAAATCCCAGCTTAAGGTTTTCAACAATCCACTCCGCCTCCGGTTCACTCATGAAACCCTGCCAAGGTGGCATAGGAGTACCGGGGCGGCCGTACAGAATGGTGGCCACCAAAGCACTGTCTGGCTTCTCCCTGAGCGCATCCGGTGTCAAAGAAAGACCGAGACCGCCCGTCAATCGGATGCCGTGACATGAGCCGCAGTCGTTACGCACCATCCTGATCAGTTCCACACGGCGTGACGCATCGGGCGTCGCGGGTGCGGCACAGGCCACCCCATTGAATAACAACGGGCTCACCAGTAATCCGATGAGAGACAGCTGCAATCTCCGCCCACACAAGGCGCCGAGTACCCTGACAGCTACCTCCCAAGGATGCAGTACGACGATCGCATCAAATTCAGGCAACTTAATGCGCCAAGACCCATTCAACCAAAGTCTTGATGTCGGCATCACTTACTTTCGGACTATTCGCGGGCATCGGAATCTGGCCCCACACCCCGGAGCCACCTTCCTTCACCTTTTTGATCAATTTGGCCTCTGCGCCGTTGTCTCCTTTGTATTTCTTTGCAACATCCTGATAGGCGGGCCCGACCAGCTTCCTGTCTATGGCGTGACAAGCCATACAATTGCTCGCTTTCGCCAGTGCATCGCCCTTTGCCATATCAACCGCTGCCTGTGCGGTCTGCATGCTAATCAGCCAGGCGCCTGCCAGAATCAATGCGTAACGGAGTTTCATCACAATTTCCTTTCAATATTCATTCTCAGACTCTCACACGGGAATTACCGGGTTTCACTCCGGCCAACTCCCATCTTCCCGATCGTTCGATCCAGGTTCAGTAAATATCGTGCTGCGTGTTGTATACGTTGAACTTGCCCGTCGGCGTGATGATCTCGGGATCCTTGATCACGGCCTTCAGCTTGCGAGTCTTGTCGTCCACCACGACGATCGCAGACTCCTTGTCCTTGGCGCTCCACACCGAGAACCAGACCTCATCGCCGGCCGCGTTGTACTCAGGCTGCACGATACGCTTGGCGCCCTCGCCCAATCCAGACCATTCACCGATCGGAAGTACCGCAAATCCTTTATCCAGATGTTTAATATCGAATACCGCAACTGATTGGCTCAATTTCGGATCCGGATTCAAGGGGGTGTCGACCCAGAGATTCCTGGATCTTGGGTTTGTCTTGATGAACAGCGAACCACCGCCCTGTCCGGTGATTGTGCGTACCACTTTCCAGGCATTCTGCTTGTGCTTGATCGGGTCAGTGCCGATCAACGAGATGGAGTCGTCGCCCAGATGACTGGTAGCCCAGACTGGTCCGAATTCCGGGTCGATGAAGTTTGCACCGCGGCCCGGATGCGGTGTCTTGCCCACATCAACCAGGGCCGCCAGTTTGTCTTCCTTGGTATCCACCACGGCTATCTTGTTGGAGGCATTGGCTGCAACCATCATGTAGCGTCCCGTTGAGTCGAACCCGCCATCATGCAGGAAGCGGGCGGCGTCAATCACGGTCATCTTCAGGTTCGTGAGATCCGAGTAGTTGACCATGTATATCTTGCCGGTTTCCTTGGCATTCACCAGGAACTCGGGGTGGTAGTGCGATGCGACGATTGAAGCCACGCGAGGCTCCGGGTGATATTCCTGCGGGTCGACTGTCATGCCACGGGTCGACACGATCTTGCGAGGCTTGAGCGTGTCACCATCCATGATCACAAATTGCGGCGGCCAATAAGTCCCTGCGATCGCGAGCTTATCCTCAAAGCCTTTGAACTTGGAGGTTTCGACAGAGCGCGCTTCCAGGCCGATCTTGATCTCGGCCACGGTCGCGGGTTTGTCCATCCACAAGTCGATCAGGTCGATCCTGGCATCACGTCCGATCACAAACAGGTATCTACCCGACGCGGACATACGAGAGATATGCACGGCATAGCCGGTTTTGATTGTCTCTACGATCTTCTTGGTGTCACCGTCGATCAAAGCGATCTTGCCGGCATCGCGCAGCGTCACCGAAAACAGGTTCTTCAGATTAAGCTTGTTCATCTGCCTGGTGGGACGCTTCTCCGTGGGCACCAGGACTTTCCATGACGCCTCCATTTCCTTCATGCCGTACTCTGGTGGTGTCGGCGGTTCCTGCTGCACATAGCGCGCCATCAGATCCACTTCTTTTTCGGTCAACTCACCCGATGTGCCCCAGTTGGGCATGCCTGCCGGAGAACCGAAGTTGATGAACACCTTCAGGTATTCTGTTCCGCGCTCCAAAGTGATATCCGGAGTCAACGGCTTGCCGGTAGCACCCTTGCGCAATACGCCATGACACCCCGCACAGCGCTGGAAAAAGATTTCTTTGCCGCGGCTGAATTCCGCCTCCGTCATCGGAGGCGCCTTTGGATTGATGTTCTGGTGCATGGGTTCGTTGGCAAGCGGCGAACCGCCGGAACTCTCATATATCGTTTCCGATTTGCCTGCACTGTGGCCTTCAGTCTCCTGTGCATATGCAGTGTTTACGGCAAATGGCACAGCGAGCAACGCCAGTAATCCCAACATTCGTTTCTTTGCATGCATCATCATGTACTCCCTGATTGACTGTGAATTAGGTAAATCGTCAAGCGAGCAAACGCACCTTGCCCCGTGAATGCATGGTGAAGCTATGCCGAGCTAAACTCATTGATCAAGGTCAAGCTTCTCGCAAGCTACAAACTTCTCAAATTTTCCGCTGACAGAGACATGATTTCGGACAAGCCGCGTGCCAGCGCTGATTTCCTTATTACAGGTCAATCTCATTGTGCCGGCAGCGATGTTACGATTCGTCAATGAAAGCCCCACAATCTATCTCGGCGCTATTGCGTGACAATCTGAACTGAAGAGGCGAAATCGTGGTTGGACAGGACAAAGAACTTGGATTATTCAAATATTTGCCTTCTGGCAGACGGGCGTTGATCCATTTCTTTGTCATGCTCATCGTCTCCTGCCTGCTGGGCCCTTTGATCGGCCCCGTGCTGAGCAACTGGATCAACCCTCCCCAGGCTTGGGGAATCTCGACCCGCATAGGCGACTATTCGCTTATGAACGTCCTTCTCTGGGGGTTGGCATTTCTGATGTTCGAGGTATTTTTCTATACCGGCTGGTTGATCAGTTTGGCAAGAAAAGGCTGGGAAGAAGGGCGGCCGAAATCCTGGTACAACTAGAACCGACACTGTTTGGCAAACGACCGCACCATTGTATTTCAACGCGTCAGTTGTGCATATAACAGTGGCAATTCGCGCGGCAATTCGGCTGGCTTCCGTATCACTACATAGCCGTTGATACCGAACAGATGGGGTAGATAGTCGCTGCCCTTTTCATCGATGGTTACACAGAATGGCCTCAATCCCATTTGTCGCGCCTCATGGATGGCAACGCGGGTGTCCTCCACGCCGTAGCGTCCCTCGTACTGGTCCAGATCGTTGGGTTTGCCATCGGTAAGGATCAGCAACAGCTTTTGCGTTGCCGCTTGTCGAATGAGCAGCTGACTGGCATGGCGTATCGCCGCGCCCATACGGGTGTAAAAGCCCGGCTTGATCGCGGCGATGCGTCCGCGTATTTCGTCGTTGTACTTGCGCTCGAATTCCTTGAGTATATGGAAGCGAATATTTCCCCGCTTGAGCGAGGAGAATCCATAAAGGGCAAATCGGTCGCCAGTGGCAGAGAGCGCTTCCGAGAACAGGAACAGGGTGTCGCGAATGACATCGATCACGCGCTCGCGATCGCTGATGTAGGAATCGGTGGAGAGCGACAGGTCCGCCAGCAGCAGGCATGCCAGATCGCGGTCGCGGTATTGATGTGCTTTGTAAAGTCCCCGCTCCCTTGCCTGAAAGCCACCCATGCGGTCGGCACTGAATTGCACGCAGGCATCCAGATCTAGCTCACTGCCGTCGAATTGCCCCTTGAACCACACCTTGGATGGTGTCAACGCTGCGAACTGATTGCGCAGGCGGCGCGCGGTCGCGGACAGGTGCGCCGGCAGTGGCAACGGTTCGGCGCTGCGTGCCAGCATGGGCTGCAACCGACAGTGTGCCGGTTGCAGGAGCTGCTTTTTATAATGCCACTCAGGCAGCAGGATCCCCTCACCCAGTGGCAAATCATCTGATGCCGGCGAAGGCAAGTCGAGATCGAACTTCAGGCGCGAGGCAGCGGTCTTGCCGTCCTGCGCCACGCTCAAGCGATCCATATCCTCTGCCGGGCGGCCGTCAGGCGAGTCATCTTCCTCGGTCGGGCGATTAACCTTTATATATTCTGCCCAGCTCAGAATGCTCTCTGCGCGGAAGGACATCATGAAGCCGTCTTTGCTGTCCGGCATATCGACTCGCTCCGCCTGGTAACGACGGTCATTCTCTTTCTTTAAGCAGGCTCCGGCTTCGTGATCTTGCGGGTCGTCGCGCTTGCCGCTTGCGGTTTCGCTGGCAGGAGGATCGGGATGGAGCCACAGGTAAACCGGCTGAGGGGGGCGTACGGCCGGAGGCAGGCGCTCCACGCTTCCGGGGTTCAGCAACGCAGCTCGAATGGCCTCTTCCTGTTCCCGCTCTCCGGACGACAATCGCTCGGGTAGAGGGCGCGTGGACAGTACAGCATCCTTCAGGCGTTGATAACGGCAGGACAAGCCCGGAAAACGCGCCAGCACATCCTGCGTGGCTCGCTGATTACGCTGTATCCACGGCAGTGCGGCGTCGGATCCGGTGGCTGCCAAGGCGATCAGCCAGATGTACAGGTCACGATTCAAGTCCATCCGTGGAAAAAGATCGATCGCTGTGGGCAGATGCAGGGTCTCCCCGTCCAGCCACGTCAACTCGGCTTTCAGATTACTGCCCGCAATGCGCTGTAGCAGGCTGCGCTTTGCGCCGTGCGCGGTTGCTGCCGCCGATTTCACCGCGAGCCCGCTATCTCCGCCCCAGGAGCGGAACAGGATACCGGCGGTCTTGCCGATCTGCTCCAGCGTCACCGCCTCCTTTGGGTAACGCTTGTCAGCCGCGTCGGTAATGAACTTGTGCCACAAGGCACCGACATATTCTTCCATTTATTTCTTTTGATCCTGTCCGTAGCAATCATCCGGGATGCCATCGTGATGTCCGAAATCACGCGCCGATTTGTCAAGCGCACATTCGCGCTCCACCCACTTCAAAAGGGAACCGTTGGGATTGTCGATCTGCACCTGGGAACAGGCGCTTGCACATTGCCCGCACTGGGTGCAGGTGAAAATCAGGCGCTTGATCTTGCGCGGATTCAGACGCATGGGGCAAATGTTGTCACAGGCCGAGTTGCAGTCGACGCACTCATCCACACGGCGGCGATTGAACCCGATCACCATGGCTTTGCGGTTACCCATCCAGGCGATGCTCTGGAACAGACCCACGGCGCACGCATAGCGGCAGAACAGATGGCGCGCGAACATGAATTCGACAAAGAATGCGACGGTGCCGACACCGAGAAAAACGCCCTGGTTGCGCGTCAGCGTACCGTGCCACAGGTTGCCGTAGATCTCGGTTGGCGGCAACAGATAGGTCAGCAGCACGATCGCCCATACGAATGCAAAGGCAACTACCAGTGCCAGCAGCACCGGCCAGTAAAAGGGGTTGGCCCGGGTGATGGTGCCATCGGCATTCTTCTCCGACAGCGCGTGGCGATCCCAGAGACTTTGTCGGCCGATGGTGCGACGCATGAGCTGGTTGACGGTTTCCACAACCGAAAAATGAGGGCACAGCCAGCCGCAATAAAGTCGCCCGTATTTCCAGGACACCCATGCGCCGAGTGCAATGGTACCCAGGATAGGCAGGCCGCCGCGGAGCACGATGTTAATCGCGGCCTGCGTGACGTCGATCTTCCCCGCAACGAAATCGTCCAGCCCCAGCGTCCAGTGCATACCGAGAAAAAAGAAGTGCTTGAGATTGAGGTCAAGGCGAAACAGATCGAACACCGGCGCAAGCACGAACAACATGAAGAAAGCCGCCTGGAACAGTAATCGTTTGCGCTGTATATCAGATTTCACAGCGAGTCGCCTTCATTTTCCGAAACTGGCATAGACGATCTCCATCAGCGCTTCGGCTGTTTCTTCGTCGTCGGTAAGCGGTTCGACCAGTGCGGCACGGCAGGCATCCATCGGATCGAAGCCGCTACTGATCAGTGTTGCCGCATAAACCAGCAGACGCGTGCTGGCGGCCTCTTCCAGATCATGTTCCTTGAGTGTGCGCAGGCTATTGGCAAGATTGACCAGTCTTTTCGCCAGCATGGCATCCACGCCTGTCTCGCCGATGACGATCTGCTGTTCCAGTTCAGGCTCGGGAAAATCGAAACGCAGGCTGACGAAGCGCTGCCGTGTACTCGGCTTCATGCCCTTGAGGAAGTTCTGGTAGCCGGGGTTATAGGACACGACCAGCATGAACTCCGGCGGTGCCGAGAGAATCTCTCCCGTGCGCTCGATCGGCAGGATGCGGCGGTCGTCGGAGAGCGGGTGCAACACCACGGTGGTGTCCTTGCGCGCTTCCACCACCTCGTCCAGGTAACAGATTCCCCCTTCACGCACCGCTCTGGTAAGCGGACCGTCGTTCCAGTAGGTTACGCCGTCGCCGATCAGATGCCGACCAACCAGATCGGAGGCAGTCAGATCATCGTGGCATGAGACAGTATAAAGCGGCAAGCCGATCTTTTTTGCCATAAACGACACGAAGCGCGTCTTGCCGCAACCGGTCGGCCCCTTGATCAATAAAGGAAGTTGCTTGCGAAAGGCGTGTTCAAAAAGCTCGATCTCGTTGCCATGCGGCTTGTAGAAAGGAAGGTCGATCATGTGCGGAACCTTGGTAAAAGGGTGGATCAAGTCTAGGTCAAGCGGCCGGATTTTTACTTGACCGCGGATAAGTAAGCGATCGTAACGAGCCCTGCCACCAGCAATAGCCAGCCCAGCACGATTCCCCGCCACAGCCAGCGCGTGCGACGCAAGCCCATGAAATGATCGGATACCATTTGCACCTTGATCACTGCGGTGCCAAGCACCATAAGCATGACCCCCCAACCGCCAAGCTTCGCTTCTCCGATGGCATAAGTGATCAGCGTCAAGAACATCAGAGCCAGCCACACAATGGTGCTCGATCGGATAAAGTGTGGTCTATGTACAGTGTCCATGAACGTTTCTAGTGAATCACGTAAACCAGCGGAAACAGGATGATCCACACCATATCCACCATGTGCCAATAGGAAGCGCCGGTTTCCACGCCGGCATGATTTTCCCCGCTGTATCCGCCGCTCCTCGCCTTCAACATCACCGCCGCCAGGATCACCATGCCGAGTATCACATGCATGAAATGAAAGATCGTCAGCGACAGGTAGAACATGTAGAAAGTGTTGGTGCTGAGCGAAATACCGGCCGAAAACTTGGCATGGAATTCGATCACCTTGATCACCAGAAAGACCCCTCCCATACCGATGGCTGCTGCGATCCATCGAGCACATTCGCGCGCGAGATTTTGTCTGATTGCCGCAACGGCACGAACCACAAAATAGCTACTGGTGATCAGTACCAGGGTATTGATTGCGCCTGAAGCGATATTGAGGTGCTGTTGCGATTCATTGAACAGCTCCACGTTGTGTGCCCGCGCAAAAGCATATGCGACGAAGAAAATGCCGAAGGCCAGCAGTTCTGCGAAGATGAAAAACCAGATCGCAAGATCACCCGGCGGCATATCGTGGACTTCATGAGGAACACTCGTATGGCTATGCAAAGCAGCGGGAACATTCCTCGATAAGAGAAGAGGGGCGCGAACGCCCCTCATGGATACATTATCATGCGGCAAAGTGAGCTTCGCCTTTCTTGCAGAAGAAGCTCCAGATATAAAGCACCAGGCCCACGAAGAAAACCAGACCGGCGATCTCGCGCAACCAGTAGAACAGCATGACCTGATCCTGTGTGTCCATGAAGCTCATCGGGTTGCTGCCCATACGCTGCAGCCAGATTTGCAGGATGCCCGCGGCAGTCAGGAACAGCGTGATGAAAACCATGGACACCGTCATCAGCCAGAACGACCACATCTCCAAGGTCTGGGCTGAGCGGGAATTGGCGCTGCGCCCGCGCAGCATCGGCATCGCATAGGAGATCATCGTCAGGTTCACCATCGCGTATGCGCCGAAGAACGCCATATGGCCGTGAGCCGCCGTTATCTGGGTACCATGGGTATAGAAATTGACCGGGGCCAGTGTGTGCATGAAACCCCATACCCCGGCACCCAGGAACGACATCACACCGGTTCCAAGCGCCCACAGCGTCGCGGCTTTGTTGGGATGCTCGCGGCGGCGGCGATTGACCATATTGAATGCAAACACAGTCATCATGAAGAACGGGATAGGCTCCAAGGCGGAGAACACGGAACCGAACCACTGCCAGTATTCCGGCGCACCAATCCAGAAGTAGTGGTGGCCGGTGCCGATGATTCCGGTGATCAAAGTCATGGCGATGATGACGTAGAGCCATTTTTCGATGACTTCACGGTCGACGCCGGTGATCTTGATCAAAACGAATGCCAGCATCGCTCCCAGTATCAGTTCCCAGACTCCCTCTACCCAGAGATGCACGGTCCACCACCAGAAGTATTTGTCCAGCACCAGGTTGGAGGGGTTATAGAAGGAGAACAAGAAGAAGATCGCCAGTCCCCACAGCCCTAGCAGCAGAACCAGGCTGATCGAAGTCTTCCGCCCCTTTAGCACGGTCAGGCTGATGTTGAAAAGGAAAGCCAGCGCCACGATCACGATGCCGACCTTGGTCGGCAGCGGTTGTTCGAGGAATTCTCTTCCCATCGTTGCCAGGATGTCATTACCCGTCATTTGGGCAAGCGTTGCGTAGGGGACTGCCAGATAACCGACGATGGTCAGCGCACCCGCAACCAGAAAGATCCAGAACATGATGATCGCGAGCTTGGGACTGAACAACTCCGTCTCTGCTTCTTCCGGTATCAGGTAATAACCCGCTCCCATGAACGCGAACAGAGTCCATACGATCAGCAAATTGGTGTGAACCATGCGCGCCACATTGAAAGGAATGGCGGGAAACAGGAAGTCCCCCACTACATACTGGTAGCCCATGATCAGGCCGAACAGGATTTGCCCGACGAACAGGCCAATGGCGGCAATGAAATACGGCTTTGCCACCGCTTGGGATTTATATAGCATCTTGAATTCCTCCTAAACCGTTTTGTGTCTGGATATCTGCCGATTCAGCCTTCGATGTTCGGTGGCCAATTACTGGTATTGATCTCCGAAGTCCATTTCAGGAAGGAGACCAAATCATCGAGTTGCTGATCGGTCAAATTGAATTGCGGCATCTGACGACGGCCAGGAGCACCCGTGGGTTGAGATTTGATCCATGCCTTGATGAACTCACCACCGCGCCGTTTGTAGACGTTGCCAAGTTCTGGAGCGAAATAGGCACCTTCACCCAGAATTGTGTGGCACCCGACACAATCGCGTGTCTCCCAGATGTGTTTGCCGCGAACAACAGAATCGGTGATGTTTTCCCTGTGATCCCGCTTTGGCAGACTTTGTACTGTGTCGAAGGTCAACGCGATGAACAACAGGAAGAAAAAGACCGCCCCTCCGTAGAATATGTTTCGCGCCATCGCCTTGGTAAACGTTTCGCTCATAACTTGCCTCCTGAATGATTGTTGCTGTATTGGTTGTTGCCCTGAACCTGATCGTTTGCATTTCCGCCACGCAGCCGGAGAAGAACGCGAACAATCAAGCGCGGAAATCACGGCGCAGTCACATTAACCTATGTGTGGTTTGCCTATCCTTGACCACAATCAAGAGAATCGACGCGTGATAATTTTTTGCAACAGGTATTTTTTGCTGCGCTAAGATGTCGAGGGGCATTTACCGAGGCACTGCTTTGAGCTTCAGATCGGGCACCGTCACAATGAGGAAGCAAAATGAAAAATTGCAGATTGAGTTGGGCGCTGGTGGTTGTTTTGCTGATCATCGTTGCGCTATTTGGATATAGATTCACGGTGGGAAACGTCCAGCCATCGGATGACGGCCGTCTGGCGGTCATGCTGACCAAGGATGAACGCAATGCGTTATTGCTTGAAATGCGCGCATGGCTGCAAAACTCGCAAAGCATATTGTCCGCAGTGTCAAAAAATGATTTTGAAACGGTCATCAAAACAGCCAAGGCGTCAGGAATGGACGCAGAGGCAGGAGTGCCAGGCGCGCTATTCAGAAAACTGCCTGTTGAAATGAAGGCGCTTGGTTTTGATACGCGCAAGAAATTCGATGACATCGCTGCCGATGCGGAGAAGGTGAAGGATGGCAATCGCATCGTTTCCAAATTGAGCGTTGCGATGAACAATTGCGTCGCATGTCATGCCACGTATCGTTTCGTCGAAACGGCTCAATAGCTGGATGCCAGCCGACCGCGATCACGTCTGACAGGGACGAAATCCGTGGTTCTGGCTTTCCTCGTATTGGCTGCCATTCTGGGCATGCTGGGCGCGTGCCTGCTACCGGCCGTTACTGACCTTCATCGCGCAGCCCATGTCCATCTGGCCTTTGCGTTGGGGGTGATGCCGTTGATCATGGGTGCCATGACGCATTTCATTCCCGTCCTCACCCGCACTCGTGCAGCGCCGCGAATTGTCGAAGGCTATCCCCTATTGGCCTGGTTCGGCGGCGCGATAATCGTGGCCTATTTCATATTCAATTTGCCGGAAGCCTCTCGCGGCTTGGCTGCCCTGCTCGCCCTGTCTGCCACCTCTGGCCTCGCGACGTGGCAAATCATGCGGGCCAAGGAAGCACTCGGCGGCGCGCATCCGGGATTGCGCTGGTATCTTGCTGCATTGGCCTGTCTGGAGGTGAGTCTACTGGCAGTGCTTGCCATGTCTATCTGGCCCCAGCAAACGCTGGCGCTCAAGCGCTTGCACCTGCATCTCAATCTTTTCGGCTTTGTCGGACTGAGCGCCATTGGTACTTTGCAAGTCCTGCTTCCCACCGCTGCCAGACAATCCGATCCCTTAGTTGCGAACAGGTTGCGTGCCGATCTGCCCATGGCACTTGCCGGTACGATATTGATCGCGGTGGGTGCAGCCTGGTGGCCGTTGCTGTCCTGGCTTGGGCTGTCAATGTGGATAATTCCTTTGAGTCGCCTGATGCGTACCTGGCTTATGCGCTACCGCACCTCTATCTTCTGTCTGCATGGTGCGGCACCTTTGCTGGCAGTATCGCTGACCGGATTTTCAATCGCGATGCTGGCCGGAGGGTTGCATGGTGCAGGCTGGCTGGATTCGACCGGTGCGGCACATCTATTCGTTTTTTCTTTCCTGTTTCCTCTGGTCAGCGGTGCGGCAGGACAATTGCTGCCTCTTTGGCTCCGGCCTGGGCGCCAGACTGATTGGCATGAGCGTGCACGCCAACGACTTACGCTCGCGGCAGGCGGGCGTGCTGTACTGTTTCTCACCGCAGGCATGCTGGCAGCTGCTGGATTTAAATGGACAAGCTGGCTCGCGCTCGCCACCCTGATCTTCTTCGCTTGGGCAGCTTTCAGTCTGTTACGTGATGCGTGGAGCCGCTGAGCTGATTACGAACCGCAATATCCGGCACTGGCATTTGTTTGCAGGAACGGTGCTTGTTGCGCTATCTGTTTTTGCCTGATCACAGGCGAGGGTCAATGGGCAAACCGTCCTGCCCGTTCATTTCGCTACGGACTCACTGTGAGGGGCAGCGGACAATTTATGCCAGATCAATATTTCGTAGCCACCGTCATCGCTATTATGAGCGTCGAAGCCATAACCCCATTCATCCAGAATCTGGAAAAGCAGGCTTGGTTCGCGGTGAATCAGCAGGCGTATCTGCTCACCCGGTTTGAGGGTTTCAAGTGCTGCCAGCGTAAGCTCCATCGGCTCGGGTGGCGCCAACCAGCGCGCATCTATAATGTGTTCGTCCATGAACGCCGCCTACCGAATAGCCCGCATGCGCTCAAGCAGCCCATCCAGATCGGACATCAAAGCCTGGTCGGCCATCTGATACAGCATCTGCTCTTCCTTTAAGTTGTGCTGCTGCATGACAATCAGCAATGTCTCGGCATCGCCTAGATAAGCATCAGTATCTTTCAGTGTTATTGCGCCGGATAGCTGGTCAAGTAGCGCATTCATCTGACTGTGTTCGGAACGCATTATGACAGTCGGCCCTTGTCTCATGCCGGTGCGTTCTTCGAAAGCCGGGAACATGACCTCTTCCTCCATTGCAAAATGGTGCAGCATCGCGTCCTGGAAATGCCTGAAGCAGGTAGAAGCATTATCCCAGTCGTCTTTGGCCACCGCCTCTTCCGCCTCGGCAAACAGATTGTCGCAACGTTTGTGATCAGGGGCGAGGAAATCGCTTATTGTCGTCATCGAATTGAACTCCTGCAAAATGGCTTGCCAGAAACGGCTGAGATGGATTTTCCGCATTCAGCGCGCTCTTGCCTTGACCGGAATCAAGTTGGCCAGCGATGTGTGGTCAACGAATATGCTGTGGAAATGGAAGTCTGCCTTCTGGACTAAATGCTTCGCGATTTGCAGCGCTTAGCCCTATAATCAGACTGTTCAGGGGACTTAAGGAACAGTCTTGGCCAATCCAGTAAACATTCACGCTTGCCTTGCACATCTTCCGCTGTTTTGTGAAATGTCGTCGGAGGAAGTTGAGCGTGTTGCGCAAGGTACACGCGAACTTCAACTGGCACGCGGGGATGTTCTATTTCAACGTGGCGATCATTGCACCGGCTTTCATGTGGTCATTCATGGCAATGTCAAGCTGGCATTGATATCACCTCAGGGCTTGGAGAAAGTGCTTGAAATAATCGGCCCTGGCCAGAGTTTTGGCGAAGCGGTGATGTTTATGGGCAAGCCCTACCCCGTTTATGCGCAGGCCCTGACAGACTCTTTGGTGCTTCATATCAACAAGAATGTGATCGTTGGCGGCATAGAAAGCGACCCGGCCTTCTGCCAAAAGATGCTGGCAGGGTTGTCCATTCGCCTGCACCGGATGATTCAGAATGTTGAGTCGCTTTCGCTGCGATCCTCGGAACAGCGGGTAATCGATTACCTGCTACATGATCTCGAGGAAATCAAGTATGGGCAGGATGTCCATATCAGCTTGTCTGCCAATAAGAATGTGATCGCCTCCAATCTCAACATCACACCGGAAACATTTTCTCGAATTTTGCACAATCTGTCCGATGCCGGATTGATCCACGTGGAAGGCAAGGATGTGTGCATCAAGGATGTTTCAAAATTGCGTACTTACGATAAGTGAACTGAGCGGACCTGCATGATCTTGGCGCACCATTCAACCAAGTTCCGCGCGAAAGCGGCCATTGATCTAATTGAGGATGGAAGGTAGGAAGGAAAGCGAGCGAACTGATAGGCAACGACCATCATACTTTCTCGCGATTGTGATTGCGCGTTTGCCCTTGATGTAGGCGACCACGTTCGTGACTGAGCATTTTGTGGGTATGCTTAGGCTCCATACTCCCTAATCGGACTATTAGTTCCACAACTCTTCAAACAGCGGAACAAGTTCTCGTTCCTCGAATCGCACATGATCCGTCAGGTATTTTCCAAAGCTGCCCAATGACTCCGGATCGCGTTGCCTGAGCCCACCAAGCAAAGCACGCAACTGACAATGCTCCGCCAGGGAACGTTCCGCAATGGGCTTTATTTCAACACTCTCCAACAACGGCAACAGAGAGGTCTCCTCAAATTGAAAATGCGGTTCAAGCAGGCGTTCGTATGCATTGAGGACTTTCAGGTAGATTCTCATCAGCAACTCTTCATCGCCCGACAATGCGGCTCGCCGACAATCTTTTGCCAGACTCAGCGCAAAGTAATGTTCACGCGATACTGCATTTAAAGCTGTGCTTCCCCTTGCGTCATAATCGTTTGGCGAGTCGGCGGAAAAGTGATGGGAGATCAGAATTCCATTATCCAGCTCCTTGAGTTCTCGATATGTCATTATGTTTTCCCTCAACTTGGCAAAATTCGTTGACTCAGAAATTGTATGGGAAAACTACGTAGCTCCGCAGGTATCGTATGCGCTGATTCGCAATAGCCGTCAGAGACGCTCCAATCCGGGCTATTCGTCGGGAAAAGCGCATTCCATTACATGGCGAAATGCGGGAAAGTACAAAGGCCTGCCCCTTAGTGCCCATGGAGAATCCTGCGCATCCGGCCAGCCACCACTGCACCGAATAAAAAGATAGAGTAGATCGAGATACTGGTGAAGTCATTCCGTATGATGCCGTGGAGGCTGGTCAGGCTCGCAGCGTTGGAATTCACTCCCAGCCAGTCGATCTCTATCATGTAATACAAGTACCAGTGCAGGAATAGCAACAACGCCAGAACGACGTTATAGATGACCGTGAATCTGATGTCAGCTCGGCGGGCAATCTGCGTAGCCGCCGAGAAAGCAACCGCGTATGCGAATGCAAGCAGCGAATACAGCAGCAGGCCTGAAGGCCACCAGTCTCTGTCATCCTGGCCATGAAACCATCCGGACAGAGTCTCCAGGCAGTTGGACAGAGAGAGAATCGTGAAAACATAAATAGCGACCCTCCCGGAGCCAACCAGTCTAACGCCTGGTTTTTCATTCCCCCGAAACACGGTGACTGAAGGTCTAGGTCTGGTCATCTGCATGAAACCAAGCATAGCAGTCAGTCTCGTCTGATAGTGCACTCGGCAAAGCTAATTGACGAGTCTAGTAAACGGTTTTACCGCTTAAAAGTATTATCAATGCCAGTATAAAAAATGGCGTGAAAACAAACACTGCACCAATCCAAGTAATCAACATGATAAATCCTCCAATTTAATTTGCCGGGCCTGCGTACGTCGAGCAATTATTGACTTCGCTTGCAGGATGGACGATATATCATATTATGATATATTGTCAAGAAAGAGTCCTCAGTCGATCAAATGGCAACAGAGCGACATGATTGACAAGCAACTTACATGAGTGGAAAGGTGCCATCAGATAGTAGGAAGTGGCGCCCATATTTCAAGATCTGCAGTAATAAAGACTCAGCAGCGATGCCTTTATGCTGGTTTGATAGACCTGCGATGCAGATCAATGGTGACTTTCTTATTGATTGAGTGGCGAACCCCGGGGAAGACTGTGCCGAATGGGGAATTGCGACACTGCCATTATTGATAGATTGATAGGTCGGAAGCGATCCCTCCGATAAATCCTCCTGGCGTTCCCATCGCCGATTCCCGAATCAGGACTCTCCGCCCAATTCCTTCTCGCCAGGAATCTTGAAAACTCCTTGTAAGCCCAATAGTTCATTACGGTGTGCGTCCGCAATTTTCTTTACCAATTTATCTCCTTGCGGTGTGAGATATATCTCTACTTCACGCCTGTCAACGGTGCCCTTCTTCCGGTATAGCAATCCCAGTTTTTCGCAACGTGACGCTAACGACACGACACCGTGATGATGAGTCTGCAAGCGCTGGGCGAGCTCGCCGATCGTCGCCCATTCACGGCCTTTATATCCCTTCACATGAAGCAGTAACAGGTATTGCAGATTAGTGACACCAAATTCATGTGTAATGTCTTCACTGAAACGCTCAAAACTTCGCAGCTGATGACGGAACTCTGAAAGGGCTTCAAATTCTTTTTTGGTGAGTGCTTTTTTTGCCATATTCATCGCAGATAGATAAATGCTGCCAGAAGGCTAACATTATATTTAAATGAATTCTTTAGAATAGTCATTTAATATTATGAAGGGTTGTAAAGTGTGAAGTCGAATAGTCAGGGGACTAAGCTGCTCCGCGGTATAGGGCGCTCCGAATTAGCATTTGAGAAGTGAGACAATCCGCCTCATTTCCCGACAGGAGCAGAATCATGAACACAACGACTCAAACCACAGTCCGTTGCGTCAACGCATGATCGACGACATGCGGATGCGCAAACTCTCCTCCAAAGACCCAAAGCCAAAATATCCGCACAGTAAAGCAGTTCGCCGCGCTCCTCGGGCAGTCACCCGACACCGCTACTTAGGAAGATTTGAGGTGCCACCAGTTGTATATGGTTGATCATGGTTTCGCGCCAATATCCATAAATGCGGCGATTACCGGCCTGAAGTTTTTCTTCGAGACGACGGTGGGTCGTGCCAAGTTTAAAGTCCGCGAACAGGAACCTTGTTTGGCCGCTATGGGGATCTTGATATGCAGTCAGGTGATTTTAATGTGAAATTAAATCGTCCCGGACGAAATAATTATTTAATCCGAACAAAACACGGAATTGTTACTGGGTATGTAGCACCGCGATTGAGCAGACAAGTCCGATCTGCTCTATCTGCTGAACCAGCTGAACCAGTTCTCCATCGATGCCAGCAATTTGTCAAGCAGGCCAGTGCCCATACATACGAAAAAAAGTATCATGCCCAAGATGATTCCTATTCCAAGGGCTATAGCAGTCGGGTTCATGATTTATCTCCTGTTGGTTCTGCATTGGATACGCCACCAAGCCAATTGTTTGAACGCTTGAGCCTTAATTACTTCGAGACACGGTGACTAATGATCTGTTCATTTGAGTGGATGCAAATTTGGCAGTTAGCCTTTTTGATCGTATGCAGACAAAGTCGACCGCAGTATCTGGTAGACCCTTTTATCGCTATAAAATTCAACAATGCCAAAAAATGGCTTGAAAACAAAATCCGCACCAACCCAAGTTATTTACCAAACCTATGCACGTCAAGTAGCTTCCTTCAGCTGCAGGATTTAATATATCACAATATGATATATAGTCAAGAAAATGAAATCTGTTGATGAGGCGGGAACATGGCGGATTCTGAAATATCTTCTCTAGGCCATCAGCTGCGTAGCTTTGAGCGGGGCAGCGAAGATATGAGCAATAGGTAAGTTTTTACCTACTTGAATATATATCGATATAAATGAACAGTCGAATGTCATACGATGGTATTAGTTCGAACGCTGAACTGTGTACGCAAACTTCATCACTCTGGGGGGTTATCCTTGCCCATACTGACCTTCCCTCGGTTTATCGTCTTCCAAGAGGTGGGTTTCATGCTACCAGTTTTTCCTTTTGCTGAGCGGTAAGCCAGTCACTCAAGAACTGAGTCGGTGACTTGTAGCCCAGCGTCGAGTGCAGCCGCTTCCGGTTGT
>DAIDAJ010000040.1 GCA_027310665.1 Sideroxydans sp.
GTCGGTCTCCGAGCTGGAGAACAAGATCGAGCAGTTGCGGTATGTGCAGGACGACTCGGCGCTCGATATCTCCGACGAGATCGGCAGGCTGCAAAAGAAAAGCCAATCGCTGACCAAGGATATCTATGCCAAGCTCACGCCGTGGCAGATATCGCAGGTTTCGCGCCACCCGCAGCGCCCCTATACTCTGGATTACATCCAGCACCTGTTCACCGACTTCGAAGAACTGCACGGCGATCGCAACTATGCGGATGACCCGGCCATCGTCGGCGGTCTGGCCCGTTTCAACGGCCAGAGCGTGATGGTGATCGGCCATCAGAAAGGCCGCGATACGAAGGAGCGTCAATATCGCAACTTCGGTATGCCTCGTCCCGAAGGCTATCGCAAGGCGATGCGCCTGATGCGTCTGGCCGAGAAATTCGGCATCCCGATCATGACCTTCATCGACACCCCGGGTGCCTATCCCGGAGTGGGCGCGGAAGAGCGCGGCCAGTCCGAGGCCATCGGCAAGAATCTGTATGTGATGGCGGAGCTGAAAGTGCCCATCATCTGCACCATCATCGGCGAGGGCGGCTCCGGCGGCGCGCTGGCGATCGCGGTGGGTGATGCGATGCTGATGCTGCAATACGCTACGTATTCCGTGATCTCGCCGGAAGGCTGCGCCTCCATCCTGTGGAAGAGTGCAGACAAGGCGGCGGATGCGGCGGAGACGCTCGGTATCACGGCGACGCGCCTCAAGACGCTGGGCCTGGTCGACAAGATCATCAGCGAGCCATTGGGCGGCGCGCACCGGGACTATCCGGCGATGATGCAGTCACTGAAGAAGGCTTTGCAGGACACGCTCAAGCAAGTGCAATCTCAAACCACGGACGAGATGCTGCAAACGCGCTTCAGCCGCTTGATGAGCTATGGCAAGTTCAAGGAAATCGAACTTAATTGACACCGTCGCGGCGCGCCTTGCGCCGCTTCTTCCCAGACGCAGTCAAATCCTCATTGGCTTGAGCGGTGGCATGGATTCCGTCGTGCTGCTGCACTTGCTGCACACCCTTGCACCGCGCTTCGAATGGCAACTTTCCGCGTTGCACGTCCATCACGGGCTCAGTCCCAATGCCGATAGATGGGCGGACTTCTGCTCCGGACTTTGCATTCGGCTCAACATTTCCATGCACATCGAACGCGTCGACATCTCCCCGTTGCGGGCCGACCACGGTATCGAAGCCGCTGCGCGCAAGCTGCGTCATGCTGCGTTCGCCAGGCAAAAGTGCGATTTCGTTGCGCTGGCGCATCATGCCGACGATCAGGCGGAAACACTGTTGTTGCAACTGTTGCGCGGCGCGGGTATCAGGGGCGTCGCGGCAATGCCTGTCCTGAGCAAAGTCGAAGGGCCTATGCTCAAGCCAGTTCCACCGCCTGCAACCCTGCGCCCTTTGCTGGATATTCCGCGCAGCGTGCTGGCCGAATACGCACAGCAACACCGGCTGCACTGGGTAGAAGACGAGAGCAATGCCAACGAAGACTACCCGCGCAATTTCCTGAGGCATCGCCTGCTGCCGCTGCTGGAACAACGATTCTCTGCCTACCGCGATACGTTGGCACGGAGCGCGCAACACTTTGCGGAAGCAGGAGGATTGCTTGACGAATTGGCTCTGCAGGACATGCAAGACCCTGGAGATGCGGCGGCTCTCGATGTCGCCAGTTTGCGGGCGCTGCCGCATGCCCGGGCCAAGAATCTGTTGCGCTATTTCTTGCACAAGCAACTCGCACCCATGCCGCATGCCGCGCAACTCGATGACATGTTGCGCCAGCTATGCGATGCGCGTGGAGACGCGGCGGTATGCGTCGAATTCGGGCGCCGGCAACTGCGCCGTTACCAGGACAAGGCCTATGTGACGGGCATCCTGGGGCAGTTCGATCCCGATCTGGTATTGCCTTGGCGCGGAGAGGCGGAACTGCGATGGCCCGCGCTGGACAGGGTCATTGCCTTCAGCCATGTTCAGGGCAGCGGCATCAGCCTGGGCAAGTTGCAGCGTGAACCGGTGACGCTGCGTTTGCGTTGCGGAGGCGAATCATTGCGTCCTTCTGCCGCTGCCGCCACGCGCAGTCTGAAAAACCTGTTTCAGCAGCATCATGTCCCGCCATGGCAGCGCGAACGGTTGCCCTTGCTGTATTGTGGGGATGACCTCGTATGCGCGGTGGGGGTCGCCATCCATGCCGATTTTCAGGCAGGGCCGGGGGAGGCGGGCGTGTTGGTGTCTTTCGGATAATTGGAATATGATTCCGCCGACCGGAAGTTGCAGTGCCAGAACCAAAGAATCCATCAGGGGAGATAACTATGAAAATCGTAAGCGCGTTGTGCAGTGTATTGTTGTTGAGTCTGTCTCTGGCAGCATCTGCCGATCCCATCATCATCAAATTCAGTCACGTCGTTGCAAACAATACGCCCAAGGGCAAAGCGTCGGATTTCTTTGCGAAGCGGGCGGCAGAGTTGACCAAGGGCAAAGTCAAGGTTGAGGTCTATCCCAACAGTTCCCTGTACAAGGACAAGGAAGAGATGGAAGCGCTGCAGATAGGCGCAGTGCAGATGCTGGCGCCATCTCTGGCCAAATTCGGCCCGTTAGGTGTGAAGGAGATCGAGGTCTTCGATATTCCTTTCATATTCGACAACTATGCCGAGCTGCACAAGATCACCCAGGGCCCGATCGGTGCCAGCTTGCTGGCCAAGCTGGAACCCAAGGGCATCAAGGGGCTGGCCTTCTGGGACAACGGCTTCAAGTCTTTTTCGGCGAATACGCCCATCAGGACGCCAGCCGACCTCAAGGGCAAGAAGATGCGCATCCAGTCTTCCAAGGTGCTGGAAGAGGAGATGCGGTCGGTAGGCGCCATCCCCCAGGTGATCGCTTTCTCCGAGGTCTATCAGGCGTTGTCGACCGGCGTGGTGGACGGTACGGAGAATCCGATCTCCAATTTCTACACGCAGAAGATGAACGAAGTCCAGAAATACCTGACTTTGACCAACCACGGTTACCTGGGCTACGCAGTCATCGTCAACAAGAAGTTCTGGGACGGTTTGCCGGCTGACATACGCGGCGAACTCGAACAGGCGATGAAGGAAGCGACCGAATACGCCAACAAGATCGCTCAGGAAGAAAACGATACCGCGCTGGAAGAGGTGAAGAAGAGCGGCAAGACCACCGTCTATACCCCGACCAAAGAAGAAAGAATGGCGTTCAAGAAAGCAATGGCCCCCGTTCACGTCAAGATGGCTGATCGCGTCGGCAGCGACTTGCTGCAGTCCATCTACAAAGAGACCGGTACTGATCCAAGCAAGCTGTAATCAACGGTTGCCATGCCCGCCTGTGTTCGTCGCGACATGGCGCCGGAATTAGCCCAATAGACTTGCAGCAGAACAGGGAGAGTATCGTTCGTGAAATTTCTTGATCATCTTGAGGAATGGTTGATTTCCTTCCTCATGGCCGGAGCGACGCTGATCATTTTCGTCGCCGTCGTCCACCGTTACGCGGCCGGTCTCAGCATTCCCGTCGTGCAGGATTGGCTTCTGGGCATCAACTTCTCCTGGGCGCAGGAGCTCACCATCATCATGTTCGTCTGGATGGCCAAGTTCGGGGCCGCGTACGGTGTGCGTACCGGCATTCACGTCGGCGTCGATGTGTTGATCAACCGTCTGGACGAAAAAAAGCGTGCAAAATTCATCGTGTTCGGCTTGCTTGCCGGAATGCTGTTCACCGGCGTCGTTGCTTCGCTGGGCGCTTACTTCATCTGGGAGAACGGCGCGCATCACGCTTATCTGGGCCTGATCGGCAGTCCGTTCGGCGACGTGCCGGAAGGGCCGACGACACCGGATCTCGAATGGCCGACCTGGATGGTCTATTCGGCCATTCCTCTCGGTACCGGCCTGATGTGTTTCCGGTTTCTGCAGGTGCTGGTCGTGTTTCTCAAGACCGGCCACCTGCCGCATCATGATCACGGACACGTTGACGGCCTGGATGACGATGAAACGCCGGTCGATATCAATGTGTATGCGATGGGCGACAATCTGCATCCGGCCGATCAGGAACATCCGGCAGGCGGCACCGCACGTCATCATGAAAACAAGGATGACAAGCCAGAATGAACGCCTCGATCATATTCATATTGCTGCTGGGGCTCATGCTGACCGGGATGCCGATCTCGATTGCCCTCGGCCTTACCGTACTCAGTTTTCTGTTCATGTTTACGCAGGTTCCAATCGAATCGGTTGCGCTGAAACTGTTCACCGGCATCGAGAATTTCGAGATCATGGCGATCCCGTTCTTCATTCTCGCCGGCAATTTTCTCACCCATGGCGGCGTGGCGAAACGCATGATCAGGTTTGCCTCGTCGATGGTTGGTCATATGTACGGCGGTCTCGGTCTTTCCGGTGTGCTTGCGTGCGCCCTGTTTGCGGCGATTTCTGGTTCCTCTCCGGCGACAGTGGTGGCGATCGGCTCGATCCTGCTGCCGGCGATGGTCAAGGCCGGTTTTCCCAAAAAGTTCGGTGCCGGCATCATCACGACCTCGGGAGCGCTAGGCATCCTCATTCCCCCGTCGATCGTGATGGTCATGTACTCGGTTGCGACCAACACCTCGGTCGGGGCCTTGTTCATGGCGGGCGTCGTGCCAGGTATAGCTCTGGCCTGTATCCTGGGCGGTGTGACTTATTATCGGGCGAGGAAATTCAACTATCCGCGCTTGCCGAAGGCAAGCTGGGCCGAGCGCCTGAAGGCTTTCCGCGAGTCGATCTGGGGCCTGCTGTTGATCGTGATCGTCATGGGCGGCATCTATATGGGCTTGTTCACGCCGACAGAAGCTGCGGCGATGAGCGCGGTCTATGCCTTTTTTGTCGCCGTCTTTGTTTATAAGGATCTGAGCATCAAGGACGTGCCCCGGGTGTTGCTCAATTCGGCCAACATGTCCGCGATGCTGCTCTACATCATCACCAACGCCATGCTTTTCTCGTTCATCCTGACCAACGAGAATATTCCGCAGGCATTGGCGAACTGGATGCTGGGCAACGGTCTGGGCATGATCACTTTCCTGCTTGCCTGCAACGTGATCCTGCTCCTTGCCGGCAACTTCATGGAGCCGTCATCGATCGTATTGATCTTCGCGCCGATCCTGTTCCCGGTGGCGATGAAGCTGGGAATCAATCCTGTGCACTTCGGCATCATCATGGTGGTGAACATGGAAGTCGGGATGTGCCATCCGCCGGTCGGCCTGAATCTCTATGTTGCTTCTGGCATCGCCAAGATGGGGATCACCGAACTGACTGTCGCGGTCTGGCCGTGGCTGCTCTCCATGCTGGGCTTCCTGTTGCTGGTTACCTATTGGCCAGCGTTGTCACTCTGGTTCCCGCGTTTGATCGGGGCAATGTAATGCCGGTAAGCCGGCGCCAGGCCCGGACATTTTTCCAGGCCGGGAGGAAGGCCTCGTCGCACTGAGGCTAATCCCCCCGGACGTCATGCAGCAAGCCGCGTCATGCGCCAGCCCTTGCCTGGACGCTCTGCCGCCCTGCGACAGGGTAGCCAAATCCTGATAGAATCGCGCCCTCAGAATTTTCTGAAGCACATTCATTTTGGAGAGAAGCATGGCCGTCGAACGTACCCTTTCAATCATTAAACCCGATGCCGTGGCGAAGAACGTCATCGGCCAGATTTATTCCCGTTTTGAGGGCGCAGGCCTGAAGATCGTGGCTGCCCGTATGGTGCAATTGTCGCGCGCTGAAGCGGAAGGTTTCTATGCGGTACACCGTGCACGTCCGTTCTTCAACGACCTGGTGAATTTCATGATCTCCGGTCCGGTGATGATCCAGGTGCTGCAAGGCGAAGGCGCCATCCTGAAGAATCGTGACCTGATGGGTGCAACCGATCCCAAGAAGGCCGAAAAAGGCACCATCCGTGCGGATTTTGCCGACAGCATCGACGCCAATGCGGTACATGGTTCCGACGCAGCGGAAACCGCCGCAGTCGAGATTGCCTATTTCTTCCCGGCGCTGAACGTCTATTCACGCTAAGTTGTTGCCGATGAAGCAAAACCTCCTCGATTTTGAACCGGCAGCAATGACCGCCTGGTTTGCGGAACAGGGCGAAAAGCCGTTCCGCGCCAAGCAGGTACTGCGCTGGATATACAAAAGCGGGGAGTCCGATTTCGACGCGATGAGCGATCTTGCGATCTCTCTTCGCGAAAAGCTGAAGCAGATCGCCTGCATTCAAACTCCCAAAGTAATGAAGGAAGAGATCGCTTCCGACGGGACATGCAAATGGCTGCTGGATGTGGGCACCGGCAATGCAGTGGAGACCGTGTATATCCCGGAAGAGGATCGCGGAACATTATGTGTCTCGACTCAAGCCGGATGCGCCCTGGATTGCTCCTTCTGCTCTACCGGCAAGCAGGGGTTCAACCGCAACTTGTCGACCGCCGAGATCATCGGTCAGGTGTGGTGGGCAAACCATGAGCTTGGCAAGAATACCGACGGCAACTGGCCCATCACCAATGTGGTCATGATGGGCATGGGCGAGCCGCTGCTGAATTTCGACAATACCGTGAGCGCCTTGCGCCTGATGCTGGATGACAATGCCTACGGCCTGTCGCGCCGCCGCGTGACGGTTTCCACTTCCGGCGTGGTGCCCGCGATGGACAGGCTGCGTGACGCGTGCCCTGTTGCGCTGGCAGTCTCACTGCACGCGCCGAACGATGCGCTGCGCAACGTGCTGGTCCCGATCAACCAGAAATATCCGTTGCGCGAATTGATGGTCGCGTGCCGACGCTATCTGGAAAAGGCCCCGCGCGATTTCGTGACATTCGAATACGTGATGCTGGCGGGGGTGAACGATAGCGTGCAACATGCGCGCGAACTGATCGAGCTGGTGCGCGAAGTGCCGTGCAAATTCAACCTGATCCCGTTCAATCCTTTTCCGCAGGCGCCTTATCAGCGTTCCGACATGCAGACAGTACTGCGATTCCGCGACGTATTGATGCAGGCAAATATCGTTACCACCATACGCAAGGTCCGCGGCGACGATATCGCGGCGGCCTGCGGGCAACTGGCGGGACAGGTGCAGGACAAGACCAAGCGAACACATCGATTGATGGAGGCGAGCCAATGAAGCTGTTCAGACTGTTTCTACTTGTGTCGTTGCTGGCAGCTTGCGCATCGCAAGGCGGCGGTTCTGCGGGCACACCGCAAGACGATACGACGCATGCGCAGAAAGTCGCGAGAATACACACCGAGCTGGCTGGCATGTATTACGACCGGTCTCAATATGGCGTGGCCTTGCAGGAAGTTGCGGTGGCGCTAAAGGCCGATTCGAGTTTTCCGCAGGCCTACAATGTGCGCGCATTGGTGCGCATGGCGTTGCATGAAGACGACAAGGCTGACGAGGATTTCCAGCATAGCCTGAGACTGGATGGCACGAACTCCGAGACGCACAATAATTACGGCTGGTTTCTTTGCCAGCGCGGCCATATGAAGGAATCCTTCAAGCAGTTCCAGGATGCATTGGATAATCCCCTGTATGCCACGCCAGAGATGGCTTATCTGAACCTGGGCCTGTGCTCCAGGAAAGCAGGCATGATGAAGGACGCGGAAAGCAATCTGCAGCGGGCGTTGACTCTGCGTCCGGATATGCCGAATGCGTTATACGGTCTGGCTGACTTGAATTACGGCAAGGGAGACTTTGCGGCGGCAAAATCCTATTTCAACCGCTTTTCGCAGGGCACTCCCGAATTGAATGCCGAGCAGCTGTGGCTGGGTGTGCGTATCGCGCGCAAGGTTCGCGATTATGATTCCGAAGCCAGCTATGCACTCCAGTTGCGCAAGAACTATCCGGACTCCCGCGAAGCTCAACTGATGTCGCAAGGGCAATGATGGATACTTCCGGGGCCGCTGTTGACGAAAAAAAAGAACCTGCGGATCGGCAACAGCCGGCGCTTGACGTAGGTCTGACGTTGCGCGAGGCGCGCGAGCGCCTGGGCATGAGCGTGCATGATGTCGCGGAGCGGATCAAGTTTGCCCCGAAGCAGGTCGAGGCGCTGGAAGCCAATGATTTTACTCATTTGCCCGAAGCGGCTTTTTTGCGCGGCTTTGTGCGCAGCTATGCGCGTGTGTTGCATCTGGATGAGGCGGCGCTGATCTCCGCCTTGCCTTCGGGTCTTTCCGGACAGATCGCCGCGAAAGCACAGTCGGTGAATGCGACTTTTCCGAACATGCAATCGTTGCGCCGTAACAACGTGCTGTGGTTTGCCGGTGCGCTGGGTATCGCGCTGGTGCTGGGATCGTTCGTGCTGTTTCATGAGAACGAGCCGACAGCGAAGCAGGCTCAGGTCGTCGTCGAGCCAGTGACCTTGCCGAAGGCTGAAGTTGCTGCCTCGGCCGTGGCGGAGACCGAGTTGCCGGCGAAGAGCCCGGAAATCGCACAGGCGGCCGAACCCGAAAAAGCGACCGGCAATACGGCGACCAAAGTGACCGATAACAAGGCGGGCGAAAAACCCAGGTCCGGACAGTCTGTCGTGAAGCCTGCACCTCAGCTTGAAGCTGTTGCACCGATTCCCGCCGCGACGATCAAGCAGCCTCAATCACCCGCGGCCAAACCGACAGTCGTGCACCCCCAAGTGCCCGCAGCCAAACCGAGCGTTGTGCAGCCCGTTCCCCAGATAGATGCCGCGTCGGCGGTTGAGGCGACGGCCAAGCCGCCCATTCCCCTGGAGGTGCTCAAGCGCCGGCCCCTGCATCTGGTATTCATTGAAAGCGCGTGGGCAGAGGTGATAGATGCCCACGGGGTGGTCCTTCTGTCGCGGAACAATCAGCGCGGCACCGAGAAATGGGTCGGCGGTCCGCGGCACGAACCGTATGAAATTTCGATCGCGCATCCGGCCAACGTCAGATTGTTTTTCAGGGGCAAGGAGATCGATCTGTCGGCGTATGCCGGGATGGATGTCGCGCACCTGAGGGTGGAATAAGATGAGTCATCTTCCTATCTCGCGTCGCCCGACGCAGCGCGTGCTTGTTGGCGACATAGCGATCGGCGGCGATGCCCATATCGTCGTGCAGTCCATGACCAACACCGACACTGTCGATGCCGAAGGTACGGCTCGCCAGGTGTTCGAACTGGCACAGGCCGGTTCCGAACTGGTTCGCATCACAGTGAACACTTCCGAGGCTGCCGTTCAGGTTCCGCGTATCCGCAAAATGCTGGATGCGATGGGCTGCGATGTGCCGCTGATTGGCGACTTTCACTACAACGGACACCGCCTGCTGACGGAGTTTCCCGAATGCGCGCAGGCGCTGGCGAAATACCGTATCAATCCCGGCAACGTGGGCAAGAATCGTAAAGGCGAGGACCAGTTCGCCATGATGATTGGAGTGGCCAGGCAATACGACAAGCCGGTTCGCATCGGTGTGAATTGGGGTAGCCTGGATCAGGATCTGGTGGTGCGCATGATGGACGAGAACGCCAGGCTGGCGCAGCCCAGGGAAGTTGCCGAAGTCACGCGCGAGGCACTTATCGTCTCCGCGCTGGACTCCGCAAGGCGCGCCGAAGAACTGGGCCTGGCGCATGACCGTATCGTGCTTTCCTGCAAAGTCAGCGGCGTGCAGGATCTGATCGCTGTTTACCGGGAACTGGCGAACCGTTGCGACTACCCCTTGCATCTGGGCTTGACCGAAGCAGGCATGGGTTCGAAAGGTATCGTGGGTTCTACTGCCGCGCTGGCAGTGCTGTTGCAACAGGGTATAGGCGACACGATACGCATTTCGCTGACGCCCGAGCCGGGCGGCGCGCGCACGCAGGAAGTGGTTGTGGCGCAGGAGATATTGCAGACCATGGGGTTGCGTTCGTTCACGCCCATGGTCACCGCCTGTCCGGGATGCGGACGCACGACGAGCACCGTATTCCAGGAACTGGCCCAGAGCATTCAGAATTATCTGCGCGAGCAGATGCCGGTGTGGCGCGAACAATACAGCGGCGTGGAAGAGATGACCGTCGCGGTGATGGGATGCATCGTCAACGGTCCCGGCGAAAGCAAGATGGCCAACATCGGCATCAGCCTGCCGGGCACGGGCGAATCGCCGGCCGCGCCGGTATACGTCGATGGCGAGAAGACCGTCACCCTGCGCGGCGAGCGCATCGCGCAGGAGTTTCAGCAGATCGTCGACGACTATGTGGCGCGCAACTATGCCAGGCGTGCACCGGGCGAGAAGGCTAGCAAACGCATCGAGATCAAAGCGGTTTGAGCGAGCAGATGAGCAACGAGACATTACAGGCCGTCCGCGGCATGAACGATATCCTGCCGGACGAGGCGCAACTGTGGCTGTGGTTCGAAGACACCGTGCGCGACTGGTTGGAAAGCTACGGCTACCGCAACATCCGCATGCCGCTGGTGGAGCCGACTGCGCTATTCAAGCGCGCCATAGGCGAGGTCACCGATATCGTCGAAAAAGAGATGTACAGCTTCGAGGACAGCCTCAATGGCGACCAGCTGACGCTGCGTCCGGAGGGGACAGCTTCCTGCGTGCGTGCGGCGTTGCAGCACAATTTGCTGTATAACGCGCCGCAGCGCCTGTATTACGGCGGCGCGATGTTTCGCCATGAGCGCCCGCAGAAAGGGCGCTACCGCCAGTTTCACCAGGTCGGCGTCGAGGCTCTGGGTTTTGCCGGGCCGGACATCGACGCCGAGCAGATCGTAATGTGCGCGCGGCTATGGAAGAAACTGGGCATCGGCGATGTGGCCTTGCAGATCAATTCACTGGGAGATGCGGCATCCCGACAGCGCCACCGCGAAAAGCTGATCGCCTATTTCGAGCAGCGCAAGGATGCGCTGGATGCCGATGCGCTGAGGCGTTTGCACAGCAATCCGCTGCGTATCCTCGATACCAAGAATCCGGCGATGCAGGAACTGGTGAGCGCGGCACCGAGGCTGATGGACGAACTGGAAGAGGACGCCATCGGTCATTTCGAGGCGGTGCAGGCGATCCTGAAGCGGCATGGCATCGCTTTCGAGATCAACCCGAGGCTGGTGCGCGGACTGGACTACTATAACCGCACGGTGTTCGAATGGGTCACGACACGCCTCGGCGCACAGGGAACGATCTGTGCCGGAGGCCGTTATGACGGCCTGATCGAGCAGATCGGCGGCAAACCGGCACCCGCGTGCGGGTTTGCCATGGGTGTGGAGCGCCTGTTGGCATTGCTGCAGGAAAGCGGCGTGCAGAACCCGGCTGCCCCTCTGGACGTATACGTGGTGCATCAGGGCGAACAGGCGCAGAGTCTGGCCTGGCGCGCGGCGGAAAACCTGCGCGACGGCGGTCTGCGCGTGCTGTTGCATTGCGGCGGGGGCAGTTTCAAATCGCAGATGAAAAAGGCCGACGGCAGTGCGGCGGTATGCGCGATCATCATCGGCGATGACGAAGCGGCGGCGAATGCCGTCACGCTCAAACCTCTGCGCGGGGGAGGAGAGCAACAGCGTGTGGGAATGGATGATTTGCAGCAAAAAGTTCGTGAATTGATCATGTGAGGAAATGAAAATGTCTAGTTTGGATCTGCAGGAACAGGAACAGGTGGATGAGCTCAAGGCCTGGTGGAAAGAGAATGGCAAGTGGGTCATCGGCGTCTTGGTGATTGGCCTGCTCGGTTTTGCGGGCACCACATACTGGAAGAGCTACCAGTCCGGTCAGGCTGCCGAAGCGGCCAAGCTGTATGCCGAAGTGGTGAAGCAGGCTGCCTCCAACGATGCCAAACGGATCGGCGACGCGGCGGATGCACTGGTCAGCCGTTATGGCAACAGTGCTTACGCACCGCGTGCGCAACTTCTGGCGGCACAGGCCAGTTTGCAGGCGCACGATGTGGCGCATGCCACGGTGCAATTGCAGTGGGTGATCGAACATGCGAATGAAACAGGATTGCAGGATACGGCGCGCCTGAAGCTGGCGAGCGTATTGCTCGACGAAAAGAAATACGATGAAGCGCTCAAGCAGCTCGATGCGGCGCATCCGGATTCCTTCACGGGTCTCTATTCCGATCTTCGCGGCGACGTGTTGAGCGCGCAAGGCAAGACGGCGGAAGCGCGTGTGGCGTACCAGCAGGCTTACGACAAGATCGATGCCAAGAACTCCTATCGCAACCTGATCCAGTTGAAAATGGATGGTTTGGGCAACGCCAAATGAAATTGAATCGTCACTTCGCCGCCATGCTGTTGTCCGCAGTGCTGGGTGCCTGCAGCAGCGACAAGCCGACGATCGAACCTGCCAAGCTGGTCGATTTCAAGGCCAGTGCCAGGGTCGAAGTGCGCTGGGATGCCGGTATCGGCGAAGCGGGTTTGAGCGACCTGTTTCCTGCGGTCACGCGTGAAGCGGTGTTTGCGGCGAATGCGAAAGGCAACATCTATCGCCTCGACCGCAATACCGGGAAACAGGCATGGCGTATCGATAGCGGCTTTGAAATCACCGGCGGCGTTGGCGCGGGCGAAGGGTTGGTGGTAGTCGGCGGAGGGAAGGGCGAACTTGCGGCCTTTGACGAAGATACCGGCCAGTTGCAGTGGAAGGTCAAGGTATCCAGCGAGGTACTGACGGCGCCCATGATCTCGGACGGCATCGTGGTGGTGCGTACCGGAAACCAGCGCATCACCGGTTTGAACGCGAAAGACGGCAGTCGCCTGTGGTTATATGAGCGCGCCACACCCACACTGATTGTGCGCAGCCACGCCAGTGTGGTGATACGCAACGATATGGTGTATGCGGGGTTCGCGGCCGGGAAATTGGCCGCGATCGGCCTGAAAAATGGTGTGGTGGTGTGGGAATCCTCCGTTTCGCAGCCGCGCGGCAGCACCGAACTTGAACGCATCAGCGACATCACCAGCCTGCCGGTGGTGGACGATTCCCAGGTTTGCGCGGTAGCTTTCCAGGGAAGCATGGCCTGTTTCGATGCCGTGCAGGGTGGCGCATTGTGGACGCGCGAAATCGCCAGCGAAAAAGGCCTGGCGATATCCGGAAAGACCTTGTATGTGACGGACAGCGACAGCAATGTGCTGGCCCTGGACAAGAGTACCGGCGCAACGATATGGAAGAACAGCCAGCTCGCGATGCGCAAGGCCACCGCCGTCTACCCGCTGGACGACTATCTGGTGCTTGGCGATTATGAAGGTTATCTGCATGTGCTGAAAAGCGACGACGGCAGTTTCGTGGCGCGACGCAAGACCGATGGCAGTGCCATCCGGGTTACTCCTGCCACCCTGGGCGACGGCGCCCTGGTTCAGACCAGCGGCGGCGAGCTGTATTCCATCGTAATCCGCTAAGAACATGTTACCTACTCTCGTACTCGTCGGCCGCCCCAATGTGGGTAAATCCACTTTATTCAATCGCCTCACGCGCAGCCGTGATGCGCTGGTGGCGGATTTGCCCGGATTGACCCGCGACCGTCATTACGGGCGCGGTCGCGTAGGCGAACGGCCTTATCTGGTCGTCGATACCGGCGGTCTGGAGCCTGTCGCCAAGGAAGGCATCCTGCATGAGATGGCCAAGCAGACGCGGCAGGCAGTGGACGAGGCCGACATGGTCTTGTTCATCGTCGACGGCAGGGATGGGGTAACGCCGCAGGACCGCATTATTGCCACCCAGCTGCGCAAGACGGGCCGTCCGTTGCTATTGCTGGTGAACAAATCCGAAGGCATGCAGAGCGCGCGTGCCACCATGGAATTCCACGAACTCGGACTGGGTACACCGATCCCCATTTCCTCCGCGCACGGCGACAATGTCGCCGAGATGATCGACGTCGCCCTGGATGAGTTGCCGGCGGCCGAGCCCGAAGTCGAGGAGAAATCGGACCATCCCAAACTCGCCATCGTCGGGCGCCCGAATGTGGGCAAATCCACCCTGGTCAATGCGATTCTCGGCGAGGAGCGCGTCATTGCGTTCGACCAGCCGGGCACCACGCGCGACTCGATCTACATTGATTTCGAGCGCGATGGAAAGCAATACACCATCATCGACACAGCCGGCGTGCGCCGCCGCGGCAAAGTCGATGAGGCTGTCGAAAAATTCTCCGTGGTGAAGACGCTGCAGGCCATCGAGGATGCCAATGTGGTGGTGCTGGTGGTGGATGCCCGCGACCAGATCACCGAGCAGGATGCCCACCTTGCCGATTTTGTGCTGCAAGCCGGACGCGCGCTGGTGCTCGCGGTGAACAAGTGGGATGGCCTGGACGAATACAAACGGGACACGACCAAGCGCGATATCGAACGCAAGCTGCATTTCCTGAGCTTTGCCAAGCACCACTATATTTCGGCGCTGAACGGGACTGGCGTGGATGCACTATTGAAATCGGTTAACCAGGCTTACACGGCAGCCATGGCCAAGCTTCCCACACCGCAACTCACCCGGGTGCTGGAAGAGGCGCTGCAGAAACAGCAACCGCCGCGCGTGGGCAGTTTCCGTCCCAAGATGCGCTATGCCCACCAGGGCGGCAGCAATCCGCCGCTCATCATCATCCACGGCAGCGCACTGGACAAAGTACCCGACAGCTATAGCCGCTTTCTGGAGAAGACCTTCTGCGACGCCTTCAAGTTACAGGGGACGCCGCTGCGTATCGAGTTCAAATCCGGCAAGAACCCGTTTGCCGACAAGAAGCACGTGCTCACCGAAAGCGAGCAACGCGCCGCCCACCGTGCGCGCATTCGCGGGCGCAGGCTGTACGGCTAGGGGCCATCATTTTTGCCGATTATTTGCGCTTTCATGACAAGCGCAGTCTTTGTTGAGTTGCTGGAGTGGGCTGCCAGAGGTTGACCCGGGTACCGGGGCTATTGATCTTTCCGTAATACATTACACAAAGTCTAACTACCGTCATTCCGGCGAAGGCCGGAATCCAGCTTGATCCAAAGTTCCGCGCAGCGGGCAGAGTCATAGCTGGTGCGCTGCCCCACTGCGTGGGATTTTGTTAATCAACTGGATTCCGGCCTTCGCCGGAATGACGAGGGAGCACGTTTCGTGTGTTGTCGCCAATTATGGAAACCTCAATGATTCGGATAAGCGTCGAAGGCCCTTGCTTGACGATGCATACAGAAATCTGTATTGTATTTGCATGAAAACCACTCTCGATATTAACGATTCCCTGCTTGCAAATGCGAAGGCTCTTGCTGCGCAACAGCGAACAACCCTGACACGGTTGATTGAGGAGGGATTGCAACTCCGCCTCCGCTCTTCTCCAGTCCCTCAAAAGGTAAATAGACAAAAATTGCCAGTCTTTAAAGGGCAAGGCGGGTTGGTTGCCGGCCTGAACCCTCTCAGCAATAAATCAATGCTGGATGCGGCTGACGATGACGCCTGATGTCAATGTGTTGATTGCCGCGTCACGGAGCGATCATCCTCAACACAAGATCGCCTATGCATGCCTGGACAAGGCCGTGATGGCTTGTGCCGGAGGTGCAAGCCTGAAGCTGATGCCTATGGTAGTTGCCAGTTTTTTAAGACTGGTTACAAATTCGAAAATATTCGTTCAACCAACACCTGTGGAAGATGCCGTCGGCTTTCTGGATGCGCTCCTGGAAGTTCCCGGGGTGGAAATACCTTCACTCGGGGCGGAGTGGCCGATGCTGCGCCAGCTCTGCATCCAGAAAAGGCTGGCCGCGAACGATATTCCAGATGCGTGGCTCGCTGCTGCGGCAATTCAACTGGGCGAACACCTTGTCACCTTCGATATCGATTTCAAAAAACTGCTAGGCCGGACGCAAGTGACGGTTCTTATTCCGGACTAAACTTCCCTCCGCTTAAGCCAGAGAGCTCCAAGGGGAATCCGGGTGTCGTGACCGATTCGAATAAGTGTCCGGGACGCCGTGCCCTTCCGTAGCGCCCCGTTTTCCAGTAAAGTACCCGCCCCAAGAACTACAAGAGCAGACATCATGAGTGCAAAAGGGCAACAACTACAAGACCCGTTCCTGAACGCATTGCGCAAGGAACATGTGCAGGTCGCCATCTATCTGGTCAACGGCATCAAGCTGCAGGGCCAGGTCGAATCGTTCGATCAATATGTGGTGCTGCTGAAAAACACCGTCACCCAGATGGTCTACAAGCACGCCATCTCCACCATCGTTCCCGCACGCGCCGTCACCATCCCGTACGACGCCGAGTAATGCACGAGTCAACGACTGCCGCCAATACGGCGGTATTGGTCAGTCTGGACTTCGGCGCACCGGATTACGCAGAAAGCCTTGAAGAGTTGCGTTTGCTGGCAG
>DAIDAJ010000043.1 GCA_027310665.1 Sideroxydans sp.
TTGGCCGATTTGATCTTGCTGCGCTTGCCGTGGGTGTTCTCGACCTGCAGGGAGGTGGTGTTGTCGGTAAGGATATTGCCGACCTTGAAACCGCCGTCTTCTTCGTAAAATATGTTCATTGGGAGGTGCTGAAAAAATTCCCGCGGATTATAACCTGCCGACCCGCCGCCGAACTTCCTTCATGTTAATCTGTCTGCAATGGCGCTGCCTGCGGGACGGGCGGGCCGATTAACCAGACAGGAGAGTAACCATGAACGCTTTTTCCCGATTGATCATAATGGGCAGTCTGTTGTGCACCGCGCCGCTGGTTCAGGCCTGCGATGTCGGCCATCACGGCGACTACGGTGACTATATGTTCAAGGAAATGGACAAGAACGGCGATGGCGCGATCAGCAAGAAGGAATTCGATGCCTACCATAATGCGCAATTCAAGAGATTCGACCTGAACCATGACGGCAAGATCACTCAGGAGGAACTGGATTCAGCGCACGACAAGATGGCGGACAAATGCGACGTGCATGCCGACAAGGGGAGGTACGAAGATTTCGACGAACGCTTCGACGAGTCCGATATCAACCACGACGGCGCGTTGAGCAAGGACGAGGCGGAGATCGGGATGCCGATGCTGTTCGCGCATTTCGACGAGATCGATGCGAACAAGGACGGCAAGATCACCAAGGAAGAAGTGGCCGCCGGCATGAAAAAGATCCATGAAAAGATGCACGAGCAGTATGACGAAGAGATGAAAAAGCCCGACGAGAAATAGGCGTCTCCGCGGAGCCCCTGAATGATGCAGGCCGGCGTCCAGCCGGCCTGCTTGCTTTGAGGGGCAAAGTCGGAATCGGCATGGGCGGCCAACTGTGCGGACAGGGCATTTTGGTCAATGTGGCGCGAAATGTTACCATCCGGCTTATTTTTCATGGCAAGGAAGAATCATGGCAGGTCACAGTAAATGGGCGAATATCCAGCATCGCAAAGGCCGTCAGGACGCCAAACGCGGCCAGATATTCACCCGGCTGATCAAGGAGATCACCGTCGCGGCGAAGCTGGGGGGCGGCGATCCGGACATCAACCCGCGCCTGCGTCTGGCGATGGAAAAGGCCTATGACCAGAACATGCCGAAGGACAACGTCGAGCGCGCCATCAAGCGCGGGGCGGGTGAACTGGAAGGCGTGGATTACATGGAGCTTCGCTACGAAGGCTATGGCATCAACGGCGCGGCGGTGATGGTGGATTGCCTGACCGACAACAAGACGCGTACCGTGGCCGATGTGCGCCACGCTTTTGCCAAATATGGCGGCAATCTCGGCACCGACGGTTCGGTGTCTTTCCTGTTCAAGCATTGCGGGCACATGATCTTCGCGCCCGGGACCGACGAGAATGCGCTGATGGAAGTGGCGCTGGATGCGGGTGCGGAAGACATCGTCAACAACGACGACGGCAGCATCGAAGTCATCACCTCCCCGCATGACTTCATGGCGGTGAAGCAGCGCCTGGAAGCGGCAGGTTTCAAGCCCGAGATGGGCGAAGTCACCATGAAACCGGAGAACGAAGTGACGTTCACGGGTGAAGATGCGGTGAAGATGCGCAAGCTGCTGGATGCGCTGGAAGACGTTGGGGATGTGCAGGAGGTCTATACCAACGCGGTGATTGAAGAGTGAAACAGGAGAAGGGTAAAGGGAGAAGAGAGAAGGGTAAGACCTTGGAGCGCCGATGAGCCCCCCTTCCCCCTTCCCTCTTTCCCCTTCCCATATAAGGATTCTAGGCATCGACCCCGGCCTGCGCATCACCGGGTTTGGTGTGCTGGATAAGGAAGGCCAGCAGTTGCATTACGTCGCCAGCGGCTGCATCAAGACGCCGGACGGCGAATTACCGGAGCGGTTGAAGGCCATTTTGAGCGGGTTGGGCGAAGTCATTGCGCTGCACCAGCCCGCGCAAGTGGCGGTAGAAAAAGTGTTCGTGAACGTGAATCCCCAATCGACGCTGTTGCTGGGACAGGCGCGCGGAGCGGCCATCTGTGCGGCGGTACAGGCCGACCTGCCGGTGGCGGAATACACCGCGCTGCAAGTGAAGCAGGCAGTGGTCGGCAACGGCCACGCCGACAAGGAGCAAGTGCAGGCGATGGTGCAGCGCCTGCTCAAGCTATCGGGCATGCCCGGCCCGGATGCCGCGGATGCGCTGGCGTGCGCCATCTGCCACGCGCACGGGGGCATGGGGCTGGGCTCATTGGCGACCAGAGGTTTTCGAGTTCGAGGAGGAAGGCTGGTATGACGCAACCGATGGAACCGACACTCGCGATGTTGCAGAATCCGTTCGCCCGGTATTTTGCGGCGACTCGCCCCGCGTTTCTGACGGCAAGCTTGATGGCCTGCCTGGTTGGACTGTCCGTTGTCTGGCACGATGGCCTGGCCTTCGATATCCCGCTGGCGCTGGTGACTTTGCTGTTCGCCTTGCTTGCACAAGCGGGCGTGAACGTGCTCAACGATTATTACGATGCGATCAACGGCACCGATGCGCAGAATACGGAACGCATCTTCCCGTTCACCGGCGGCAGCCGCTTCATCCAGAACGGGGTGCTGACGCTGGCGCAGACCCGCAACTTCGGTTTCGTGCTGATGGGCTGCGTGGCCGCGGCCGGGCTATGGCTGATGGCGTATTCTGCGCCGCAACTGATGTATGTCGGCCTCGCGGGCCTGTTCATCGGTTGGGCATATTCCGCGCCGCCGTTCCGTCTGAACAGCCGAGGCCTGGGCGAGTTGTGTGTCGCGGCCGGATTCCTCGCGATCACTGTCGGTACCGATTTCGTGCAACGCAAAGGTTTTGCTGCCGCGCCGTTCATTGGGGGGCTGTCGTATGCGCTGCTGGTGACCAATCTGCTCTATATCAACCAGTTTCCCGATCGCACCGCCGATACGGCGGCGGGCAAACTGCATTGGGTGGCGCGCCTTGAAGTGCAACATGCGCGCTGGGGTTATGCGTTGATCGTGGTGCTGGCCTACGCATGGCTGCTGTTGAGCGTGCTGCTGGGCTGGCTGCCGTCGCTGGCGCTGCTGGCATTGCTGGCGCTTCCGTTCAGCGTGAAGGCGTCGTGCCTGTTGTACCGTCATGCCGCACAACCGCAGCAGTTGAGCGATGCAATCAAATTGACCATTGGCGCAATGATGGTGCACGGCACCTTGCTTTCGCTGGCGCTGCTGCTGAGCAAATGAATTTGAACTACGGCCTTGCGCGCAAGCCAGTAGGGACGGCCATCTTCGCGTTACTAACGTGAAGGTCGTCCAATGACAGCGGTTTTCACGGATATGCCGTGCGGATTGCCTATTGATAAGGCTTCCAGCGATGCCGCCGTTTTGTGTCGGGCAACTTGAGTTTTTGTAGGGTGCGCTTGCGCACCAACGCATCTGGTGCGCAAGCGCACCCTACCTGGTACCTGAAGAATAAGGGATGTAAATGATCGGAAGACTGAGCGGCATCCTGCTGGAAAAGAACCCGCCGCAGATACTGCTGGACGTGCAGGGCGTGGGTTACGAGCTGGACGTGCCGATGAGCACGTTCTACAACCTGCCCGCATTGCAGGAAAAAGTGGTGCTGCATACGCATTTCGTGGTGCGCGAAGATGCGCAACTCCTCTATGGTTTCGCCACGAGCGAGGAGCGCGTGGCTTTCCGCCAGTTGCTCAAGATCAGCGGCGTCGGCCCCAAGCTGGCGCTTTCGGTGTTGTCCGGCCTGAGCCTCGGCGACTTGTCGCTGGCGGTCGCGAACAAGGATGCCGGCCGGCTCACCAAGATACCCGGCGTGGGCAAGAAGACTGCCGAACGCCTGTTGCTGGAATTGCAGGGCAAGTTCGCGGTGACCGGGGCGGGTGCGGCACAAGGCGCCCCTGCCGCTTCCCACGGCAGCGACATCGTCAATGCCTTGCTGGCCTTGGGATACAACGAGAAGGAAGCCGACTGGGCGGCTAAGCAACTGTCCAAAGAGGCCAACGTTTCTGACGGTATCCGCCAAGCCTTGAAGTTGTTGTCCAAGGGATGAGAAGCGCAAAAAGCGGTAACATCACTCCACTGAAAGGAGATCAAAATGGGATTGGCTGAAATCGTGCAGGAACAAATCAGGGCCTTGCCGGAAGGGCAGGTGAGAGAAGTGCTGGATTTTATCGGCTATCTCAAGTCGCGTCAGGAACAAGCGCAGTGGGGTGATCTGATGCAAGCCCAGGAAAAGTCGCTCGCCAAGGTTTGGGACAATCCTGACGATGAGGTGTGGAACCATGTTTGAGGCAGGTGCGTTGGTGCTATTGCCTTTCCCTTTCTCCGATGTAGTCACGACTAAGCGTAGGCCGGTTTTGGCACTGACTGCGCCCGACGAATATGGCGACTTTATCGGCATGGCGGTGAGTTCGCGCTCCCACCATGCCAACACAGTTACTCTGCAAAGCGATGCGTTGACGGAAGGGCAACTGCCCAAGCCACGCTGGATCAGAACGGATCGAGTTGTGACGCTGAGTGCCAGTCTGGTAATCAAAGAGTTTGCAAAAATCAAACCGGAAATACGCCGCCAGGCGATCAACGGCCGGTGCGAGATGCTGTATCGACAAATTCATCAAGCATGATCCAAAACGACGACCTTTCCGCAGGGCCGCGCATCATCTCCGCCGCACCCGCCTCGCAACAGGAGGAAGCGCTGGAGCGTGCACTGCGCCCCAAACAGCTCGACGAATACGTCGGGCAGGAGAAGATACGCGGGCAATTGGAGATATTCATACAGGCCGCGCGCAAGCGCAAAGAACCGCTCGACCATGTGCTGCTGTTCGGGCCACCCGGCCTGGGCAAGACGACCCTGGCGCAGATCATCGCGCGCGAGATGGGCGTCAACATCCGCCACACTTCCGGTCCGGTGCTGGAACGTGCCGGCGATCTCGCGGCGTTACTCACCAATCTCGAACCGAATGATGTGTTGTTCATCGACGAGATACACCGTCTGTCGCCGGTGGTGGAAGAGATACTCTATCCCGCGCTGGAGGACTACCAGATCGACATCATGATCGGCGAAGGACCGGGCGCGCGTTCGGTGAAGATCGACCTGCCGCCGTTCACGCTGGTCGGCGCGACCACGCGCGCCGGCATGCTGACCAACCCGCTGCGCGACCGTTTCGGCATCGTGGCGCGCCTGGAATTCTATACGCCGGAAGAGCTGCAGCGCATAGTCACGCGTTCGTCGGGCTTGCTGGAGCTGCCCATCTCCCCGGACGGTGCGCTGGAGATCGCCAAGCGTTCGCGCGGTACGCCGCGTATCGCCAACCGGCTGCTGCGCCGGGTACGCGATTACGCCGACGTGCGCGCCGACGGCAATGCCACGCGCGAAGTGGCGGATGCGGCGTTGACCATGCTGGATGTCGACTCGCGCGGGCTGGACGTGATGGACAGGCGTCTGTTGCAGACTGTTATCGAGAAATTCCTGGGTGGGCCGGTCGGTGTGGACAATTTGGCCGCCGCTATCGGCGAAGAGCGCGACACCATCGAGGATGTGATCGAGCCGTACCTCATCCAGCAGGGTTACCTGCAACGCACACCGCGAGGGCGCATGGCCACGGCAAATGCTTACCTGCATTTCGGCCTCGTGCAGTCGCTCCCGCAATCGGCTGGCTCCGCCAGTAACGTGTCGGAGGTGCAGCCGCGTAGCGGGAACAACAAGGAATTGTGGGATGAGTAAACACAAAGTCTTTTCCTGGCCGGTTCGGGTATATTTTCAGGATACCGACGCCGGTGGTGTCGTTTATCACGCCAGCTATGTGAACTTTATGGAGCGTTCGCGTACAGAGTGGTTGCGCACATTTGGCTACTCTAACGCGGGGTTGATGAAAGAATTGGGGATGGTGTTCGTGGTGCGTTCGCTCAAGCTGGATTATCTGAAGCCGGCTTTGCTGGACGACCTGTTGACGGTAACGTCGCAGATCAAGGAGATGGGGCGCAGTCGTGTGAGCATAGAACAGACGGTGCTGCGCGGGGACGATGTATTGATCAAGGGTGAAGTGCATCTCGTGTGTGTCGATGTAAAGACTTTCAAGCCGGTGAGTGTGCCGGAAGTGTTGCGTAAACATTGGGATTGAGCAAATGGAGCTGATTCAGGATTTGTCGTTCGTTCATCTGGTCACCAACGCCAGCGTGCTGGTGCAGTTGGTGATGGGCTTGCTGCTGTCGGTGTCGCTGATGTCCTGGTGGTACATCTTCCTCAAGTTGTTCGCCGTGCGGGCCGCCGTCAAGCAGACGGTCGAATTCGAAGATGCGTTCTGGGGAAATCCGAACCTGAATGCGCTTTACCAGCAGGCCAACAGTCAGTCCCGGCGCGATGTCGGCGCGCTGGAGCGTATTTTTGCGGCGGGTTTCGCCGAGTTCGTCAAATTGAAGAAAACGCACGGCGTGGACAGTGCGGCGGTGATGGACGGCACTCGCCGCGCGATGCGGGCCCGGTATCAGCGCGAGATGGATCATCTGGAATCGCACTTGTCCTTTTTGGCAACGGTCGGTTCGGTCAGTCCGTATGTCGGCCTGCTTGGAACGGTGTGGGGCATCATGAACGCGTTCCGCGGCCTGTCCAATGTCGGACAGGCCACGCTGGCGCAGGTCGCGCCCGGTATTGCCGAGGCATTGGTGGCAACCGCGATGGGCTTGTTCGCCGCGATTCCTGCGGTGGTGGCGTATAACCGTTATGCCCATGACATCACGCGGCTGGCGTCCCGCTTCGAGAGCTTTATCGAGGAGTTTTCGAATGTGTTGCAGAGGCAGCCATGACGCGGTGCGCGATAGCGATGAGTGCGGGACAACAAAGTTGCGGTGTAGGCTCATGCGCGAAGCGCGTTATGCCGGAACCAATGGCTAACTTGCACCTCAGTAATGTACACGCGATGGGTAGACCGATGGGTACCCCGCTGCTGCGCAGCGACCCATTCGCACTGTCGGAGGTACATCCATGATGCGGTGCGGCCATGAACTATAGCCGGCGCTCCGCTCATCCGCAGATGAGCCAGATCAATGTCGTACCTTACATCGATGTGATGCTGGTGCTGCTGGTGATATTCATGATCACGGCGCCATTGATGAATCCGGGTCAGATCGACCTGCCCAGCGTGGGAAAATCGCTGGCGCCGGCGGTGGCTCCGCTGGAAGTCGTGATCAAGAAGGACACCACGCTGCTCTTGCGTGACCATGCCAGGGGAGGAGTGGAGTTCCCGGTATCGCACGAAGAGATTGGCGCTCGTTTGCAGCAAATCGTGGCGAAGAACCCCAATCAGCCGGTGGTGATCTCTGCCGACAAGAACGTGCGCTATGAGGAGGTGATCAACGTCATGGATATGTTGCAGCAGCAACATATCAAGAAGATCGGTTTGCTCACCAAGGCACGATGAGCGCTGCACTGGCATATCGCGAGCCCCATTTTTTCGTTGCCGGCGCGTTGGCGCTGGCGGTGCATCTGGCTTTTTTTGTGCCGTTGTATTTTGCCACCCGCTGGCAATCCCATTCGTCCGAGAAATACACGGTGGAAATGTGGGATAGCCTGCCGACTACCGAGGTCGCGCCCAAACAAGAACCTGCCCCGGCGCCGCCTCCGCCAGTCAGGATGGAACCGACCCCGCCTGCCAAGGTCGTAGCGCCGGTGTTGCCGCCGGTGAAGGCCGAGATCGAGATTCGTGACAAAAAGAGCAAGAAGACCGAAGTGAAGCCGTCGCCGGCCAAAACAGACGAGAAAAAAGAGAAAGCGGCGGCCAAGGCCAGGCAAGAAGCCGAACAGCGTGAACTGGCAGCGTATGAAGCAAATTCGGAGCAGAGAAGACAGGCCGTACAGGCCCAGGTTCGCGCTGAAGTGACCGCGGCGACGCAGACGCAGATCGATCGCTATCAGGACATGATACGCAACAAGATACGGCGCAAGATGAGGACGGTGTCGGATGTGCCGGATAGCGCGGAAGCAATTTTCAAAGTGACTCTGTTGCCGGACGGCATGCTGATGGATGACCCGGTGCTGGTGAAAAGCAGCGGCTACCCCGCCTACGATGATGCGGCGGAGCGCGCCATCCTGTCTGCAGAGCCGCTGCCGGTTCCAACCGATGTGTCGTTGCAGAAGATGTTCCGTGAATTGAAATTGTCGATCAAACCGTAGGAGTGCAAGTAATGCGTTTTTTGGGAGTTGTCCTTTTATTTTTCGTATCGCTGTCCGCACGGGCCGAGTTGACCATCGAGATCACAGGGGCCGGCGAGCACCAGATCCCGATCTCGATGGTGCGATTTGCCGGGGAAGAGCAGTTGGCGGGACAGTCGATCAGCACTGTGGTGTCCAACGATCTTTTGCGCACCGGCCTGTTCAAGCTGATCGATCCTGCGGGCAAGTCCCCGCACGAGCCGGGCGAGGTGAATTACGTCGAGTGGCCGGGCGTTGACGCGTTGCTGATCGGCAAAGTACAAACTCTGGATGGCGGGCGCGTCGAGGTCAGATTTCGCCTGCTGGACATGGTGCGTCATGCCGAACTGGTTGGTTTGGCGGTCACCGCCAAGGCGGAGCAATTGCGCGCCATCGGGCATCGCGTCGCAGATCTGGTCTACGAAAAACTGACGGGCACGCCAGGGGTGTTCAGCACCCGTATCGCTTACGTCAATCGGGAAGGAAAGAATTATCGTCTGGTCGTTGCGGATAGCGACGGCTACGGCGAACAGACCTTGCTGGCGTTGAACGAGCCGATCATGTCGCCGGCATGGTCGCCGGACGGCAGCCAGCTTGCCTATGTGAGTTTCGAGCGCGGTCATGCGTCTGTCTTTGTACAGTCATTGACGACACGCCAGCGCACCGTCCTGGCGGATTTTTCGGGGAGCAACAGCGCGCCGGCCTGGTCTCCTGACGGCAAGCAACTCGCAATGGTGCTGTCCCGAGATGGGTTTTCGCAGATCTATATTGCGCGAAGCGACGGAAAAGAACTGCGCCGCGTCACCTTCAGCGAAACCATAGACACGGAGCCTGTCTTCCTGCCGGATGGTAAATCGTTGTTGTTTACTTCCGATCGCGGCGGCAGTGCACAGATTTATCGAGTGCCGCTGGATGGCGGTTTTGCCGAGCGGCTGACTTTCGAAGGTACCAGCAATTTCTCGCCGCGACCGAGCCCTGATGGAAAGAGCTTCGTTTTCTCTCATTTCGTTGACGGGGTGTTTTACATAGCGGTGCAGGATTTTGAAACCACGCAGATGCAGATACTGACCGGTGGCGGATGGGAAAAAAAGCCGAGTTTCGCTCCCAATGGAAAGCTGGTCTTGTTCGCAACCGAGTCGCAAGGTCGTGGTATATTGTCGACTGTTTCCAGTGATGGCAGAGTGAAGCAAAAGATGGTTGCCCAGCGCGGTGATATACGTGAGCCGATCTGGGGCCCTTTCCTTAAATAGTAAATATTGGAGATTAAAAATGAAGAAAATCATCCTGAGTATTGTTTTGGTAAATCTTTTGGCTGCTTGTGCCAGCGAAAAGCCGAAAGAGGC
>DAIDAJ010000060.1 GCA_027310665.1 Sideroxydans sp.
TATCCGACCTTTGTACTCATGCTGCCCACTCAATCAAGTTCAAAACGGAAAGTGCAAACCAGGCTTGTCACGTGATGTCTGCCTGAATTTTCAGCAAACCGTGAAAAGATGCTGGCATTACTGAGTGCATATGTCAAGTATCCTGCATCTACTGTTTGCCGCGCTGTTTTACCAACTTTATGACATTTCAAGCCACTTATTAGCGTTAGGGGTGTGCCGGTAAGGTTGGCATCCTTGGGCAATTGTGGTTACCACTTTGCACTCAAGATGATCTACTGCGCAGGTTGTCGTTCGTATTGCGTCGATGCTTAGGCGGCTTTGGCTGGGCACGTCGAATGACAAAGCGGGGGTGGGAGTGACATTTCCAGTATTTGCAAAGATCGATTAAAGGCAATGGATGATCTCACATTTGATTTTACATAATATACATTATGCGTAATTAAGCTAGGCCCAAGCCGGAACGGTTCAGGGTCTAGTTTGGCATTTTACAAAAGGCTGATTCAAGGAAACGCCCTGTTGTTCGGGTTCTCTGTAATACCCGAACAAGTTACCCCATGGGAGACTCCAAAAACCACCCAAAAACCCTCCGCAAGCCTTACGGCTCGCGGCTCTCCGCGATTTTACTCCTGCAAAAATACTGTTCCGACTTTTGCACCTGCTTTCGGGGGTGAAAAATGAGCCATTCGAAGATCCAGACCGAAAGCGGTTTTGACGTTGGCACTAGCCCGCATGGGCTGTCGGCCGATCTGCGCCGGACGTATCAGGAAACACGCAGCGCGGACGGTTCCGACTCTCTGGTAGACGGGGTTGCCCATGCGCCGCAGGTGGCCGCTATTGCGGCCACCGAGGCCGCAGGGCAACCGCAGTGGTTTTTTCTTACTGAAGATCAACGCACCCATCTATCGTATGCTGCTCTTTGCCAAATCTTTGATTTGGAGGAAAGCGACGAATCTGAAGAGCCCTCAGTTCTGGAAGCTATCCGCTTGTTGAACGAAGCCCGCCATATTCTTGAACAAGGGAGGCCAGCATGAGCAAAGCTGCCTCCGCACCTGGCGTTTCCCTGTCCACGTTCTCGCAGCGTACTGGCGTTCGCGTGGAGCAGTTGCTCCACTACTGCCGCGTTGGTCGCATCGAGGGCGCTCGGTTCGATCACAAGCTGTGGCAGTGGCGTATCCACGCTCCCGCCAAGCTCATCGTCGGGAGGACGCGATGATTCGCCGCAAATGGATAGACCCGCACGCCTTCGCCGATCTGCGCAAGCAATCCGGGCTTTCTCGCCTTGAAGCTGCCCAGGCGCTGGACGTGACACCGCGCACGATTCAGAACTGGGAGACGGGCGGCGCTCGCGTTCCGTGGATGGCGTTTCGCATGCTTCGCATTCTGCGCGGCTTTGCCTTGCCCGGTCTTCAGTGGGAAGGCTGGACGCTCCGCGGCTCGGTCCTCTTCAGTCCGAACGGTCGCAGCTTCGATGCCGTGTGGCTGCAAAACGTCGATCTGGTGTTCAGTCAGGCGAAGCTGTTTCGGCAGATGTACGCCGCATCAGGACGGGCTAAAACCGCCGCAACCGTGGTGCCCTTCCCTGATCTCGGTTCGCACCTGGCTGCGCAGCCAAAACGCGCAGGGGGGCGATCATGAATCAGCCAACGCCATTCAACCCCGTGCGTGCCGTTTCGGATGTGGGCAGCTTCGGCGCATCGATGCCCGAGGCCGCAAAACTCACCCATAACGCCTCTGGGCCGTTCGCGGCCTACTACGTGCCGGTGTCGTTCGTGGCGAAGGATTGGAACGTCACGCCGCGCCGAATCCGTGCCCTGCTGTCTGCTGGGCGGCTGGCCGGCCAGTTGCAGGACAACGGATATTGGGAAGTTCGCTTCCCGTATCTGTTCACGTTTGGCACTCGCGGGCCGAGTTTGAAGCGGCAGCAGAGACCAGCAAAGCGGCTTAAAAAGCCGGAATTGAGGGCGGAATGAAAACGCAAAGCACTTTGACAACGGAAAGGAAAATCATGAATATGCCAAAACTCGGTACGGTTTCACGTTCTCGAATCGACTTGAACGAGGGCGAATTAACCAGCAATATCAACAAGATGCGTATGACTACCTATACATTATGCGTAATTAAGGAGGGCCATAAAACTGATTTTCAAGGCTCAAATCGGCAAATGGATCCAGACATTTAACCCGTTTTATCAAAAGTATAGCCATAAATTCTCATAATGAACCACGAGATCCCAACATGTACCTGTTTAACGACGTACCCGTGACGGAACAAGACGTAAACACCTGGCTCGACATAATCTCCCCACCTCTCAGAACCAACCTTTCGCCGCGAAGACTATCGCAAAGCCTACAGAACTAAAAACAACTAAACAAAAATGGACAGCAATAATTGCAACGCTATGGATAGCTTTAATCGTCTTCACGCAATTAACCTTCCAATAAATCGGCGATAGCTCAGATCAATCAACATCAAACTTGATTTACATTAGACTGGTCTATATACTGGTCTATATAGAGTTTATATTGCGGGAAAACCATGAAAATCGAAGTTGGTTCGTATGAAGCGAAAACAAAGCTTCCAGAATTGCTTAGGCAAGTTAAGGCCGGTAAAAGCTTCACCATCACCAATCGCGGAGAGGCTATAGCTGACCTGGTTCCTAGTAAGGGAGCAATAGCTAAGGACAAGGTTGCGGCAGTAGAAAAACTAAAGGCATTCATGCTTGCTGATCCGGTGCGTGATGTAAACATCAAAGAGCTCATCGAGGAAGGACGTGGATGAGCTTCGTTCTTGATAATTCGGTGACCATGCGTTGGTTTTTTGGTGATGGAAAGTCACAAGAACTCACCTATGCCAGCAAAGTACTGGATGCGATGAAACAAGATAGCGCTTTTGTCCCAGTGACATGGGGGCTTGAGGTGGCAAACGTCATTGCCAGGGCGGAAGCGAAAGGTTTGGTGACGGAAGCTCGAAGTGGGACATTTCTTGAAATGCTGGATAGCGTGGACATTGACGTGGACTCGTCCACATTCACGCAAGCTTTGTCTGATACCCTTCAATTGGCAAGACGGTACAAACTCTCTTCATACGATGCATCCTATCTTGAGTTGGCTTTAAGGCTTGGCATGCCTCTGGCAACTCTCGACGAGGATTTGCAGAAAGCCGCAAAAAAAGCTGGCGTGAAAAGATTTGATTGAAAAACATTTTTTATCGTAATTTCAATTAACTACAACTGCTTCAGGAATAATTGCCTGAAATTGTAACTGGTCGCTTCGCCCACTTCTTCTAGCGTGATTCCACGCAACAATGCTATTTCTTCGGCAACATGTTTCACAAACGCCGGCTGGTTGGTTTTGCCCCGGTGCGGAGCTGGCGCCAGGTACGGAGAATCGGTTTCGATCAGGATCTTTTCAAGTGGAATGCTTCGCGCGACCTCTTTGATGACGGCAGCATTCTTGAACGTGACGATGCCGGAAAAAGAGATATGGAACCCGAGGTCGATCGCCGCCTCGGCGATTTGCAGGTTTTCGGTGAAACAATGCATCACGCCGCCAATATGTCCGGCATCCTCCTCGGCCATGATGCGCAAAGTATCGGCCGCGGCAGAACGGGTATGTATGATCAAAGGCTTTCCACATTCCCTGGCGGCCCGGATATGGGTACGAAATCGATCACGTTGCCAATCCAGATCGCCAGTCAGGCGATAATAGTCCAACCCAGTCTCGCCAATGGCGACAACCTTGGGATGTTGTGCCAGACGAACCAGCTCGGCTTGAGTCGGCTCGGTCTCAAGTTCGTAATCAGGATGCACGCCGACCGATGCATAAAGATTGTCATGTTGCTCGGCCAAACCCAATACTTGGGGAAATGTTTCCAGTCGGACGGAGACGCATAAGGCATGAGTGACACTGCTGGTGCGCATGTTACCCAGGATAACGTCGATGTCCTTGATCAGATCCGGAAAATCCAGGTGGCAATGTGAGTCTATAAACATGGGGTTCGTGCTCAAGCAGGGAATAATTGACGGTATGACAATAACAAGGATTCCATGAGCAATCTTGGATTCAGCGGATGGAAGGCGGAACGCCGGGCAGCCAGCAATTCCTTCTGGAAACCTAGCAACGCCGCTGAGGCAACGCTGTCGGCCAATTTGCTGATCTCGGCAGCCTGTTCCGGAAAATATCTTACCTCGCCAGCCAATTTGGCGCTGGTCAAGTCGTGACACCATTGCTGCAGGCAATGAATGACATGAACCGGGGCACTGCGCTGCAGGCTGTCCGCCAACGCCAGGGCATCCAGCTTTGCCGGTTTGCAAATAGCAGCCAGCAGGATATTGCGTTCCTCGGAGCCCTCTCCCGATTCCGCCCATCCCAACGCCTGCAGGGGGGCGAATCCGGTTTGAGCCAGAGCCTGCTCAGGGTTTGCGACACCTTGCTGGGCAAGCCAGGCAGCCCCGGCCTCTCGTGTCGGAGTATGGACGGCGAAACTCAGGCAACGACTCAGTATGGTAGGCAGCAGTTGTTGCGGCTTGTGCGTAACCAACAAAAACAGCAGCTTATCAGTTGGTTCTTCCAGAGTCTTCAGCAGGGAATTGGCCGCATTGTTGTTCAGGGCTTCGGCAGGATGAATCACGACGACGCGATATCCACCACAGTGGGCAGACAGATTGGCAAAGCCGGACAGATCGCGTATCTGGTCCACCGATATTTCGCGCGAGGGCTTTTTTGTACCGGATTTCTCTTCTCCATCTTCGGCTGCTGCCAAGGCATCCGGTTGAATCAGGCGAAAATCCGGGTGACTCTCCTGCTCGAACCAGCGGCATGAACTGCATTCCTGGCAAGCTGTACCGTCGGCATGTGGCTTTTCACACAGTAGCGACTGGGCAAAATTCAGCGCCAGATCCAGCTTGCCTATGCCTTGCGCTCCCTTGAGTAACAACGCATGCGGCAAGCGGGCGCGCAGTCCTTGCAAGGATTGCCACGATTCAGATTGCCATAGGTAGAGTGGTTTCATTTCAAAGCGTTGCAACAATTTTCGCCAGTTCCTGATGAACTTCGGGTAGGGTATTTTCAGCGCGGATAACGGCGAAACGCTCAGGTGTCTTGGCTACTCTGGCCAAATACGCTTGGCGTACCCGCTCAAAAAACTCACCGCGTTCCTGCTCGAAACGATCCAGACTGACGTTATTGGACAACCGCTGGCGTGCGACTTCAATGGGAATATCGAACAACAAGGTCAGGTCGGGTTGCAGGTCGGCGTGTACCCATTGTTCCAGTTGTTCCAGTTTGGCCAGTGGTACGCCCCTGCCCCCACCTTGATAAGCAAAGCTGGCATCGCTGAACCGGTCGGAGATGACCCAGGTTCCGTTCTGCAACGCAGGGCGGATGACCTGCTCCACATGCTCGCGGCGTGCGGCAAACATCAGCAGCGCTTCGGTTTCGGCGTGCATGGGCTGGTTCAGCAATATCTCGCGCAGACGTTCGCCCAGCGGCGTACCGCCCGGTTCGCGCGTCACCAGCAGGTTGATACCGCGCTGGCGCAGTGCATTGGCGAACCATTCCAGATGGGTGCTCTTCCCTGCCCCGTCCACGCCTTCAAAAGTGATGAATTTAGCCGCGCTCATTTTTTTTGCTTATATGGTTTGATCTGGTATTGGTTGACAGCGTTATTGTGCTCGACCAGCGTGCTGGAAAACTGCGAGCTGCCGTCACCGCGCGCTACAAAATACAAGGCTGGGCTCGGTGCCGGGTGCAGCGTCGCCTGCAGAGCAGCCAGTCCTGGCAAGGCGATCGGGGTGGGAGTCAATCCGTCACGGGTATAGGTATTGTACGGGGTGTCGTGCGTCAGGTCGCGTTTGCGCAGATTGCCGTCGAACTTGTCGCCCATTCCATAGATGACCGTCGGGTCGGTCTGCAATCGCATATTTTTTTTCAGGCGATTGATGAAAACCGAAGCGATCATGGGACGGTCACCGGGCTGGCCCGTCTCCTTTTCCACGATGGATGCCAAAATCAAGGCTTCATAAGGGGTGTTGAAAGGCAGGTCGCTGTCACGTTTTTTCCAATTGTCCTGGAGGTTGCGTTGCATCAGTTGATACGCGCGTTTCAGCACGATCAGGTCGCTGCTGCCGGTGGAATAGTTGTAGGTGTCGGGAAAGAACAATCCCTCTGCAGCCGTTTCCGTTGCACCGATCCGCCTCAGTATTTCCGTGTCAGTCAGTGTGGAGCTGTCGTGACGCAGTGTGGATTCTGCGTTCAATGTTGCGCGCAACTCCTTGAAAGTCGTGCCTTCTATGATGGTCAGCGAACTGTGTTCGAACTGGCCTTTGCTGATCATGTTCAACAACTGCAGCGGAGTGACTTCATGTTCCAGCTGATAATTTCCGGGCTTGATTTGATTTGCCTTGCGCAGGCCTCTGGCCAGCAATACGAACAGCCATTCGTTATTTAGTCCGCCGGCTTGCTGAATCTGGTGTGCGGTGCTCTTGAGGCTGCTTCCCTGTTTCAGGGAAAACTCAAAGGGGGTGTGTTCCAGCGGTATCGGGGTACGTGCGTAGTAGGTAAACAGACCGCCCACGATGACCAGGATGAATAGCAGCCACAGCAGCAGTTCTTTAATGACGCTCATCGTTCAACCATTCCCGTATCTTCCAGGCCCCCGGATGCTCTGTACGCCGGTATCCGGCAAGTTCGCAGACCGGCCACAGCCCGAACACACTATTCACCAGAAATATCTCGTCTGCAAGCATCAGTTCTTCCATGCGGATATCCGCCACACTGCAAGCCACGCCATGCTGCTTGGCCCAATCCATCACCCGGGCTCTTTGTACACCCGCCACACCGCAGCGTGACAGGTTCGGTGTATACAGAATTTTGCCGCGCAACATGAACAAGTTGCTTCGCGTTCCACCAATGACGTTGCCGGAGACGTCGTTCAGCAGGCCTTCCTGCACATCCTGCCCCTGCCATTCACTTGAGGCGAGCACATTTTCCAGGCGATTGAGGTGTTTGATGCCGGCCAGCAATGGCTGATGTCCCAAACGCAGCTTGCAGACATACAGGCGCACGCCTTGTCTGGCGTAGTCCGCCGGATAGGCTGCTATGGGCGAGACACTGAGTATGCGAGTCGTTTCGGATTGGGCGGAAGGCGCGTAGCCTCTGCTTGAAACGCCGCGCGTGATGATGATCTTGGCAACGCCTTCACTCTGGGTCTTTCCCAACTGCTGCAGTTCGCTGAAAAGCACCAGCGCGGAAGGGCAGGAAATCTTCAGCGCGCTGCAGTCTTGTTGAAGTTTGGCGTACTGGCGTTCCCAGCAGACGGGACGGCCGCCTTGCATGCGCAGGGTGCGGAACACCCCGTCGCCGTATGACAAACCACGATCTTCCGCATTGATTGAACTGCCTGGTGCGCCGTTGATCAGCATCACGGCGCGAGATCAGACCTTACGGAATACCAAGGAACCGTTGGTTCCGCCGAAGCCGAAATTATTGTTTACCGCCACATCGATCTTCATCTTGCGTGCCGTATTGGCGCAATAGTCCAGATCGCACTCCGGATCCTGTTCGAAGATGTTGATCGTGGGGGGAGCGATTTGATGATGGATCGCCAGCACGCAGAACAGGGACTCGATGCCGCCCGCCCCGCCCAGCAAATGGCCGGTCATCGATTTGGTGGAGCTCACCACCAGTTTTTTGGCGTGGTCGCCGAAAGCCAGTTTGATCGCTTCGGTTTCATTCTTGTCGCCCAGCGGCGTGGAGGTGCCGTGCGCGTTGACGTATTGCACCTGATCCGGATTCAAAGCCGCATTGCGTAACGCATTGACCATGCTGCGTTTTGGTCCGTCTGTACTCGGTGCAGTCATGTGGTAGGCATCGGCGCTCATGCCGTAGCCGGTGATCTCGGCGTAGATCTTGGCGCCACGCGCCTTGGCATGTTCGTATTCTTCCAGTACCAGCACGCCTGAGCCTTCGCCCATCACAAAGCCGTCGCGGTCCTTGTCCCAAGGACGACTGGAGGTTGCCGGGTCATCGTTGCGGGTGGACAGTGCCTTGGCGGAAGAGAACCCGCCGACCGCCAAGGGCGAGATGGTCGATTCCGAACCGCCGGCGATCATCACGTCGGCATCGCCGTACTCGATGATGCGCGACGACTCGCCGATGCTGTGCGTACCGGTGGTACAGGCGGTCACCACGGAGAAGTTCGGCCCCTTCAACCCGTACATGATGGACAGGTTGCCGGAGATCATGTTGATGATGGTGCCGGGAATGAAAAACGGCGAAATCTTGCGCGGTCCTCCCGCCAGGAAATCGCTATGCGTCTCTTCGATCATCGGCAAACCGCCGATGCCGGAACTGATGCAAACACCGATACGCTCGGCGTTCTGTTCCGTAACCACAAGGCCGGAGTCCTTGAAAGCCTCCATCCCGGCCACGAGGCCGAAATGAACGAAGCGATCCATGCGCCGGGCATCCTTGGCAGGCAGGTATTGGGTCACGTCGAAACCTTTGACCTCACCCGCCACCTGGCAGGCGAACGGACTGGGGTCGAAGCGGGTGATACGCCCGATACCGGATTTGCCCGCCACGATGTTTTGCCATGTTTCGGCAACCCCCATACCGACGGGCGTGATCGCGCCCAATCCGGTCACTACAACTCTGCGCCTAGCCAAACTGGACTCCGCTGCGGAAAGAAACGATTAGATTAAGTAAGACGTGATTACTTGGAGTGTGCGTTGACGTAATCAAGCGCTTGTTGCACGGTGGTGATCTTCTCTGCATCTTCGTCAGGGATTTCAACGCCGAATTCTTCTTCCAAGGCCATAACCAGTTCCACGGTATCCAGAGAGTCGGCGCCCAAGTCGTTCACAAAAGAAGACTCGTTCTTGACTTCGGACTCGTTCACACCCAGTTGCTCAGCTACGATTTTCTTGACGCGTTGTTCGTTAGACATCCCTGATTCTCCTACTCTGATTAAAGTTCAAAAAGCGCGTGTATTCTACCAAACTTGCGCCAAATTCCAAAACACCACATTACTCCATGTACATCCCGCCGTTCACGTGCAAGGTCACACCCGTAATATAAGCTGCGCCCGGACTGGCCAGGAATGCGACGGCAGCTGCGATATCTGCAGGCTGACCGAGGCGTTTCAGCGGCACATGCTCAACCAGTTTTGCCCGTTGTTCCTCGCCCAATGCATGCGTCATGTCGGTATCGATGAAGCCCGGCGCGACACAGTTGACGGTGATGTTGCGGCTGCCGATCTCCTGCGCCAGGGATTTGGTAAAGCCTACCATGCCGGCCTTGGAGGCCGCGTAGTTGGCTTGACCCGGGTTGCCCATGCTGCCCACCACCGAGGAGATGCTGATGATACGCCCGCCCCTGGCCTTCATCATGGCGCGCAAGACGGCGCGACTCAGGCGGAATACGGATTTGAGGTTGGTTGTCAGCACGTCATCCCACTCTTCGTCGGTCATGCGTGCCAGCAGGTTGTCCTTGGTGATGCCGGCGTTATTCACCAGAATGGAGATTTCGCCGAACTGCTCGCGGATGGCGGCCAATACCTGCTCTGTCTGGGCGACGTCGTTGACGTTCAATGCAAAGCCTCTGCCCTTGACGCCTGCTCCATCCAGGTAGGTGCTGATGGCTTGCGCGCCGCTGTCGCTGGTGGCGGTGCCGATCACGGTCGCGCCCTGCTTTCCCAGTTCCAGTGCAATGGCCTGCCCTATCCCGCGTGAAGCGCCGGTGACCAGCGCGATTTGTCCTTGTAGCGTCATATGTCCTTTCCCCTTATGCGAGTGCAGCCAAGGCTGCTTTCAATGCTTCGCCGTCATTGAGGGCCATTGCCTGCTGGTTGGTGTCGATCCGTTTGTTCAGCCCTGCCAGTACCTTGCCCGGTGCGCATTCCACATTATGCGTGATGCCCTGCTTGCCGAATGCCTGTATGGTTTCCACCCAGCGTACCGGCAAATACAACTGGCGCACCAGTGCATCCTTGATTTTGGCCGGATCGCTGTAAGTCGCAACATCGGCATTGTGCATCACAGGTATGTCCGGGGTTTTCACAGGGACATTATTCAGGCGTGCACGCAACTGTTCGGCCGCATCTTTCATCATGGCGCAATGGGAAGGAACGCTCATCGGCAGCATGATGGCGCGTTTTGCACCTTTTGCCTTGGCCAGCTCCATGCCCCGCTCGACCGCCGCACGGTTCCCGGCAATGACCACTTGTCCGGGTGAGTTGTAGTTTACCGCTTCCAGAACCTCGCCTTGAGCGCCTTCGACACAGACGGCGCGCACCAGGTCATCGTCCAGACCGAGGATCGCGGCGATGGCGCCCACGCCTTCCGGCACCGCTTGTTGCATGCATTGTGCGCGGTAGCGTACCAATGGCAACGCGTCGGCAAAGTTCAATGCGCCCGAGGCGACTACCGCGGTGTATTCGCCCAGACTGTGCCCGGCCACGATGGCCGGCTTCGCGCCGCTCTGCGATTGCCATGCGCGGTACACCGCGATGCCCGCAGTCAGCATGATGGGCTGGGTGTTGACCGTGGCGTTCAGGTCGGCATCGTCGCCTTCTGCGACCAGCTTCCACAGATCCTGTTTCAATACGTCCGAAGCTTCAGTGAAGGTATCGCGTACAGCGGGAAAATCGGCATAGCCGTTCATCATGCCGCGCGATTGCGAACCTTGGCCGGGAAATACGAAAGCGAACTTTGTCATATTGAGATTGAGCTTACCACTTGATTAAGATTGCGCCCCAGGTGAAGCCCCCGCCTACGGCTTCCAGCAGGATGTTTTGCCCGGACTTGATGCGTCCGTCGCGAACCGCCACATCCAGTGCCAAGGGAATCGACGCCGCCGACGTGTTGCCATGCTTGGCGACGGTCACCACCACGTTATCCATTTCCAGGCCAAGTTTCTTGGCTGTGGCTTCGATGATGCGGATGTTTGCCTGGTGCGGCACCAGCCAGTCGATCTCGGAACCGGCCATTTTTTGAGCTTCCAGCACTTCCTCAACCACTTCACTCAACACCTTGACAGCAAACTTGAATACAGCCTTCCCATCCATCGAAACCAGGGGGTCGGACTTCAACATATGGCGATGGACGCCATCGGCATGCAATTTTGCCGCAACGATGCCGGGTTCGTCGGAAGCACGCAACACGACCGCTCCCGCGCCGTCACCGAACAGCACGCAGGTGGTGCGGTCGTTCCAGTCCAGCAAGCGCGAAAACACCTCGGCGCCGACCACCAGGGCGGTTTTGGCTTGTCCGCCGCGAATGTACAAATCTGCCGTGTTCAAGGCGTAAACGAACCCGCCGCATACTGCCTGCATGTCGAAGGCCGCCCCGCCATTCTTGATGCCCAGCTTGTCTTGCAGGATGCAGGCGGTACTGGGGAACGGCATATCCGGCGTAGTCGTGGCCACAATGATCAGATCGATCTCGTCGGTACTGATGCCTGCGGCTTCGATCGCCTTGCGGCTGGCTTGCAAAGCCAAGTCGCTGGTCATTTCATCATCCGCGGCAAAACGCCGTTCGGCGATACCGCTGCGTGAAAATATCCAGTCATGCGAGGTTTCGACCATCTTTTCGAGGTCGTAGTTGGTCAGCACCCTGGCCGGCAGATAGCTGCCGGTGCCGATGATCCTGGAAAAAGTCAAAGCGCCTCTCCTGATGGTTGTTGGCGTGCGTGATGCCATTTTTCGACGTGTTCGCTGATGTGATTCAACATCCCGCCGCGCGCTTCTTCGGCTGCACGCTCAATGGCACAAAGGAATGCAAAGGAATCGGCGGAACCGTGACTTTTCACCACGATGCCTTTCAGGCCCAGAAAACTGGCGCCGTTATAGCGACGATGATCCAGTCTGTGCTTGAAGGCCTTGAGTACCGGCATGGATACCAGCGCGCCCAGTTTGGTGAACCAGTTCTGGCTGAAGCCCTCTTTCAGGAACCCGCCCATCATCTTGGCCACGCCTTCGGCAGTCTTCAGAGCGACGTTGCCAACAAACCCGTCGCATACCACCACATCCGTGACCCCCTTGAAGATGTCGTCCCCTTCCACGTTGCCGTAGAAATTGAGGTCGCTGGCCAGCAATAATTCCCCAGCCTGCTTCACGACCTCGTTTCCCTTGATGTCCTCGCTGCCGATGTTCAGCAGGCCAACCGTGGGTTGGTCCTTGTGTTCCAAAGCGGATACCAGCGTGCTTCCCATCAGCGCGAACTGCAACAGATGCTCGGCCGTGCAATCCACGTTCGCCCCCAGGTCCAGCATGCAAACCTGGCCATTGACAGTAGGCAGGAATGAAGCGATCGCAGGCCGGTCGATACCGGGCAGTGTTTTGAGCACGTAGCGCGCCGTTGCCATCAACGCGCCGGTGTTGCCGGCACTTACGCAAGCAGATGCCTCGCCATTCTTGACGAGATTGATGGAAACGCGCATGGAGGAGTCTTTTTTGCCGCGCAAAGCAGATTGGGGCGATTCATCCATGCCGACGACTTCTGTCGAAGCGTGGATACGCAGGCGTGTACGATCCGCATAGCCGAGTTTGGCCAACTCGGCTTCGATTGCATCAGCCAAGCCAACCAGTATCACAGTATCGTCAGGGTGTTTCTTCAGATAAGCGACGACCGCGGGAACGGTCACCCGTGTCCCGTGGTCGCCGCCCATGGCATCAATAGCTATCGTGATATCCACTGGGCGATCCTCTTAGGCGCGAAAAATGGACAGGGTTCGGCCCTCGCAACAGGAGAGCCCAACCAAAGACCGAATGGGCTTATTCGCCCTTGGTCTTGACGACTTTCTTGCCGCGATAATAGCCGCTTGGGCTGATGTGATGACGCAGATGTGGCTCACCGGTAGAAGGCTCGATGGCCAATGCCGGGCTGGTCAAGAAATCGTGCGCGCGATGCATCCCACGCTTGGACGGGGATTTTTTATTCTGCTGAACTGCCATTTATCTACTCCTCACAAAAACCGTATTACTTCTTCAATCCGGCCAGCACCGCGAACGGGCTTGCCTTCTGTTGTAAACCACCTGTTGCCGGAACACACTCGCCCTCCTGATGCCGGGGAGCGAGCGGAAAACTCAACAACAACTCTTCTTCGATCAATGCCAGTACATCCAGCCTGGGCTCGGCTTCGATCGCATCCATCTCGTCATTTTCTTCAGCCTCATCCAGCTTGTCCGCCGGAAGCAGCCACAGCCGGGATATCAGGTTCACCGGGAAATCCAGCTCCCCCAGACAACGCTGACATCTCAAGGTGCACTCCCCTTGCAAGGAGACCTCCAGCATGTCGCGGCCTTCTTCGCGATAGCCGCGTATTATATAAGTCAGCAATCCGCCTGATTTCGCCAGCACGTCAGCCAGTCTGGACAGCGCCAACACCGCTATCTCGCCGCGCATTTCCTTGCCGTTTCGGGCAAAGTCCACGCTGTCTATGAAAGGCCGTGCAAACATGAGGCGCGCATGATATATATTCCGACCTTCCCTGTCAAAGAAGCCGTAAAGGAACATCTTGAATTCT
>DAIDAJ010000063.1 GCA_027310665.1 Sideroxydans sp.
GCGGATCAGCTCTATCTGCTTCCCGCTGCGGAATCCCAGCGCCTGCAGACGCAGATGCAATGCTTCTTCGGCGTGGATGGAGACGATGGTGGCGATATCGCCGGGTTGCAGATGGGCCAGGGTGAGGGAGGGCATGGTCGAATGGATTCCAGTTGTCTGCATTATTCCACACGGGCGCCGCTCTTGTCGCGTAGGGCGGGGCTAATAGGGTAGAATGCCATCTTTATTTTTGTGGCAGAGAAACACATGATCAAAGGTAGCCTCGTAGCGATCGTCACGCCGATGCAAGAGGACGGCAGCCTGGATTTGGCGGCTTTCCGCGCGTTGATCGATTTTCATATAGCGGAAGGCACCGACGCCATCGTGGTGGTCGGTACGACCGGCGAATCCCCTACTGTCGATGTGGAAGAGCACGAGTTGCTCATCGCGGAAGCGGTGAAGCATTCCGCCAAACGTATTCCTGTCATCGCCGGAACCGGCGCGAATTCGACCAGGGAAGCGATCGAGCTGGCCACTTTTTCAAAGAAGGCCGGCGCGGATGCTTCGCTCACTGTCGTTCCCTACTACAACAAGCCGACCCAGGAAGGCCTGTACCTGCATTTCAAGGCCATCGCCGAAGCGGTGGACATGCCGCATATCCTGTACAACGTGCCGGGACGCACGGGCGCGGACTTGCACAACGATACCGTGCTGCGCCTTGCGCAGATCGAGAACATCGTCGGCATCAAGGAAGCGACCGGCGATATCTCCCGCGGCAGCGACCTGTTGCAGAGAGCGCCCAAGGACTTCGCCATCTACAGCGGAGACGACGCCAGCACGCTGGCGTTGATGCTGCTGGGTGCGCATGGCTCGATCTCGGTGACGGCCAACGTCGCGCCCAGGCTGATGCACGAGATGTGCACGGCAGCATTGAATGGCGAGCTGGCCAAGGCCCGCGAGATCAATTTCCGCCTGCTCGGTCTGCATCGCAACCTGTTCGTTGAAGCCAACCCGATACCGGTAAAGTGGGCGGTGGCGCGCATGGGCAAGATGAAGAACGCACTGCGTTTGCCATTGACTCCGCTTACCGCCGGAGCGCAACCGGTGGTGGAAGCCGCCATGCGCCAGGCTGGCGTCATTTGATAGGATCAGACATGAAGTCAAGGAACATCGTATTTGGATTCGTTGCAGTATCGTTGCTTGCTGGATGCAGCATGTTCGACCGGAAGCCGGTGGATTACAAAGCAGGCGCGGTGGAGACGCCGCCGCTGGAAGTCCCGCCCGATCTGACGGTACCCGAGACGGAGCAGCGCTATATCATTCCCGGGACGGACGGGGAGAAGGTCGCCAGTTATTCGGAATACACCAGAAAGACGGAACAGCCCTGCGTGAACCCGGTGAGTGCGCCGGTTGCGGCAACTCCCGCACCGCAACCGGCTCCGGCGCCGACCGCCAAGTTGCTGGAAGGCAACGGCACAAAGAGCATATCGCTGGGTGAGCCGTTCGATCGTAGCTGGCGCAGGGTCGGGCTGGCACTGGATCATGCACACCTCGTCACGACTGACAAGGATCGGAGCAAGGGCATCTATTTCATCTCGGCGACAGCGGACAAGGACAAAAAGAAACTGCCGGACTATCAGGTCATCGTGCACGAAAATGCAGCGGGCAGCGAAGTCACTGTGGTCGACCAGAGCGGCAAGAGCAACGCGGAAACGACTCGGCTTGTCGAAGTGCTTTACCAGAACCTGGACAAGGGCAATCCCGGCGACCAGCCTCGCCCTCCTCGCGGAGATGCGGTTCGCACTTCTCGGTAGCGGCAGCGAGGGGAACGCCCTCGTCGTGCAGGTCGGGCGAACCCATGTCCTGCTTGATTGCGGTTTTTCCCTGAGCGAGACGGTGTCGCGATTGGCGCGTCTTGGTCTGCAAGCCGAACAACTGAGCGGCATCGTGGTGACCCACGAGCATGGTGATCACATTTCAGGCGTAGCGCGGCTTGCGCGAAAATTCAACCTTCCTGTATGGTTGACCCACGGCACCTTGCGCACGCAAAACAAGTCATTCGCCGAACTCTCCGTCACCGAGATCAATCCGCATCTGCCGTTTGCCATCGGTGACGTGCAGGTGCAGCCTTATCCCGTGCCGCACGATGCGGCAGAGCCGGTGCAATACGTGTTCAGCGACGGCGCTTTCAGGCTGGGAGTGCTCACCGATACCGGCAGTTCAACGCCGCATATCGAAGCGACCTTGAGCGGTTGTCATGCGCTGGTACTGGAGTGCAACCATGATGCCCGGATGCTTGCCGAGGGCGATTACCACTACAATCTGAAACAGCGTGTAGGCGGGCGTTACGGACACCTTAACAATGACGATGCGGCGGCTTTGCTGGCACGACTGGACAACAGCCGGTTGCAGCATATCGTTGCCGCGCACCTGAGCCGCAAGAACAATGCAGTGGAGCTGGCAGTGGAAGCACTGAGCGGAGCTTTGGGCTGCACAACGGACCGGATCGCTGTTGCAACGCAGGAGCTGGGATTGGACTGGTGCGAGATTTCCTGATCGCCGGAAAATCTGCGGAAATTAAAAAAGCCGACTTGCGTCGGCTTTTTTATCAAGCTTGTACAGCTTCTTACTTTGCAGCAGGAGCGGCAACAGCGGAAGCGGCAGCAGGCTCGGAAGCAGCAGGAGCAGCAACAGCGGAAGCAGCAGCAGGCGCGGGAGCGGCGGCAGGGGCAGCAGGTGCCGGAGCTTCAGCTTGTTTGCCGCAAGCGGACAGGGACAGAGCGAACACGACAGCGATCAGAGAGGTCAATTTCATTTCATTTCCTTCAGTTGATATAAAAATTACGGGAGTGCTAGATTTGTTTGGTACCCATTCGCCAAAGTCTCCCTCGTTGCGAAAGGCGCGGCATTCTACCACTATCCTTGCAAAGTATCAGGGAATGTGGATATTCTGTTATAATCCTAGCGTCGTCCCTGAAACACAGGGGTGCGATGAATTCCACATTTCGTTAAAGCGGGAATTCAACCGGCGTGCTTCTTCCGGATCGTTTTTTCCCAGCAGTCCGCGCGTATCGTCGAAATGGTAACGGCGCACGTAATTGATATTATCCGCGACAGCAAAAGGGTCTGAGACGTGCAGCAGGCTCTTCGGAGTCTGATAGATGAACATGCTGTTGCCGAACTGGCGGAGCAACAACATCATGCGCGGACAATAGCGGACCAGGTGCTGCGGATCATGTGCCAGCAGGTTCAGGCGGTTGATCGGGCTGGAAAGCAGGAAGCGTTGCAGCATATCGAAACGAGCTTCGGAATTGAAACCGATGCCTTCAAAGTTCCGTTCGAAGATATTCAGCGTGCGTTGAGCCGATGAGCATACTGTATCCAGGGCGGCGATGTAGTCGGCTACACCGTCAAATGTCGAGTGCTGCAGGGCATCGTCGCTCAATCCCGGATCCTTTCTATTTGGCGCGAGGTGTTAAATATCCATCCAGGTACCATTGGTAAAGCAGATCGGTTGCTTCGCGCGTGAACTTGCGCGACGCGGGGAGGCTCCTCGCGTCGGCGAGCTCGCGCAAAATGCGGTAACAGCCCATGCCGACCTGATGTGCGTCGCCGTTGATGAATATCGTGTTGTCGTGGCACAGCATCTGGGTCTTGAGGTCGAGCATCACGCCGTGCTTTTGTAATGACTGCCCGAAACGTTCCTCGGTCAGGGATCTGGCGGGTGCATCAAAGAAAATATGGGGCTTGGGTTCGGAAAGGTAGCATCCCAGAAAATTGGCGATGTCCTCATCGTCCCACTTCACTTTGCGGATGGCTCGTCCGACTTGCTGCAGCATGTCTGCACTGATCTCGGCCGGATGTTTCTGCGCTTTCAGGCCGGGGTCGGCATAGATGCCTTCGATCTCGATCCGGTCTTGCAGATAGACGAGGAACTGCTCTGCCAGTTCCTGATACCACGGGGTACGGAATCCGATGGAATAGGTCATGCAGTCGTCTTCCGCGATGCCGTTATGGCCGCATTGGGGCGGCAGATAAAGCATGTCGCCGGCTTCCAGCACCCACTCCTGTTCCACCTTGAAATCTTTCAGCAATCGCAATGGGGCTCCTTCGACGAGCGTGCGGTCCTTTTGCGTGGAGATCTGCCAGCGCCGATGCCCGAGTCCTTGCAGCAGGAAGACATCGTAATGGTCAAAATGCGGGCCGACCCCGCCACCTTTGGGCGCGTAGCTCACCATCAGGTCGTCGAAACGCGCATGCGGGATGAAGTTGAACTGCTTCGCCAATTCGGCACCTGTCGGCAGGAAGTGATTGACGCCCTGCACCAGCACTGACCACTTTCCCTTCTTTGACAGGCCCTCGAAATCCGAAGGTTCGAACGGCTCGTGACGCAATTTCCATTGCTTGCGCTGATAGGTCACCAGGCGTGCCTGAACGTCGGCAACGCATGCCAGATCGATCAATTGTTGCGGATCGAGCAGGCCTTTGAAGCCGGGCACAGCCTGCCGGATCAGTAAGGGTTTCTTCTGCCAATAGTCGCGAAGAAATTCGTTGACGGTCAGTCCGCCGAGGAGGGGTAATTTAATATTCATCTGTTGATTATAATCTCCGCGAAACCATTTGGTACAAAATGAAACTCGGTTAGAATGCTCCGGCGGGAGGGCGCTATGCCAATACAGGCAGTACAGCTACAAGTCGGAACAGATGCGCCGGAATTCGAGCTGGCAGATGCGGATATGCAGATGTTCAGCCTGAGCGGGCAACGCGGCAAGAACATCGTGCTGTATTTCTATCCCAAGGACGACACGCCGGGATGCACGATGGAGGCGAACGAATTCAGCGATTGCGAGGAAGAGTTCGCCAAGCACGACACCATCGTGGTCGGCGTCAGCCGCGACGACTGTATCAGCCACGCCACCTTCCGCGACAAGTACGGCCTTTCGGTGCAGTTGTTGTCCGATACCGACGGGCGCGTTTGCAGAAAGTATGGCGTGCTTTACGAGAAAGAAGTGGATGGCCACAAGAAGCTCTCCATCCAGCGCTCGACTTTCGTCATCGGCAAACAGGGCGAGTTGCGCCATGTCCTGTACGGTGTCCACGCCCACGGACACGCCCAGGATATTCTTAAATTGATAAAGGAAATGAAATGAAGATTGAAAAGAACGCCGTTGTCTCGCTGACCTATGAACTGACCGACGCCAGCGGCGCGCTGCTGGAAAAGAACAGCGACCCTATCAGCTATCTGCACGGCGGATACGATGGCATCTTCCCGTTGGTCGAAGAAGCGCTGCACGGCAAGGCTGTGGGCGACAAGTTCTCCGTCAGCATGGAGCCGGACGATGCGTTTGGCGAATACGAACACGACCTCGTGCGCGCCGAACCGCGCAGCATGTTCCCGAAGGACGTCGCCGTCGGGATGCAATTCGAGGGCGGTGCCGAAGGCGACGATGACGAAGACTATGTGCTCTACACCGTCACCGAAGTCACCGACGAAGAGGTGACAGTGGATGGCAATCATCCCCTGGCAGGCAAGGCCCTCGTTTTTGCCGGCACGATCACCGGCGTGCGTGCCGCCACGCAGGAAGAATTGGCGCACGGCCACGTGCATGGCGATGGCGGTCATCACCACTAAGCCAGAAAGCCGAAGGGTCTGATCGCGGAGGCATGAGCATGAAGAGGTGGTTGCGGGAAAATCGCGGATTCATCGTTTTCATCCTGCTGTTCGGCGCCTTCCGCACCGCGATCGCGGACTGGAATCCGATCCCTTCCGGTTCCATGCGTCCAAGCCTGCTGGAAGGCGATGTGGTGTTCGTCAACCGGCTTGCCTACGACCTCAAGCTGCCTTTGACCGATGTCATTCTCGCGCATCTGGGCGAACCCCGGCGCGGCGACATCGTCACGTTCACTTCCCCTGCAGACGGAAAGCGCCTGATCAAGCGACTTGTGGCTTTGCCCGGCGATGTGGTTGAAATGCGCGACAAGCAGCTGCTCATCAACGGTGTGAAGGCTGATTACAAAATGCTGGATGCTGCAGTCGAGCCGATGGCGGACGGCGCGACCTTGCCGGTGCTGCACCTCACCGAAAGATGGGGTAACGATCAGCGGTCGATCCAATGGCTGCCGGAATTGTCGCGGGCGTCCGGTTTCGGGCCGGTCGTCATTCCCCGGGACCAGTTCCTGATGCTGGGAGACAACCGCGACAACAGCGCCGATTCACGCTACATCGGCTTCATCCCGCGCCAGGCGCTGATCGGGCGCGCCGAGCGCATCCTGGTTTCTGCCGCCATCCTGGATGACTGGATGCCGCGCATCGCACGCTTCGGAAAATCCCTTTACTGAGCCTTCTGGGCGGCCAGGATGTGACAAAGATGCTCGTCGTTCGGGTTCAGCGTGCATTCCGCCACGGCATTCAGCAACTCCTGGATCTCCTTCAGTGTGAAAATCTCCATCAGGCGGTTGGCCATGTCGATCTGCAGCGGCAACATGCGCGATTCCCCGTTCGGCAGGGTGAAATTGAACCCGGCCAGGCGGTTCAGTTCTCCTTCCGTCTCGCTCTGTTCTTCCTGCTCGTCCTCGAGCGTACGGTAATAGTCCTCGATATCGTCCGATACGCGTTCGGGAATGTCCTCGGGGATCGCCACGACCATACCCATGTTGTCTTCGGGTGCCTCGTACCGCACTCCGCGTTTTTCGACATAGGACACGAATTTGTCACGCAGTGCGATATCGAAGAAGATGTAGTCGATCATGGCGCTTACCTCAGGAAGTTGGAATGGTCCCATCCTGCCGTGCAGGCTGGCAGGAATCAATAACCCGAAAGGGAGAGCCGTTTGGAGATCCAGTCCGCCGCCTGTGCCGCACCATCGGGCTTGGGAGGGACACTTGCGGGTACGGACCAGAGGCTGAACAGTGCATCCGCGATGTCCCCGCCTTCCAATTGCCTGCGAGAGACTTCGCCGCAAACCCCATGCCGCCGCAACCATTCGACCAGGGCGGGCGCTTCCGGCCAGTCCGCCCGGTCGACGTACAGGACGGGGATGCCGCTGCATGCCGCTTCGGCGAAGCTGCCGTAGCCCGGCTTGCACAAGAGCGCGTCGCAGCTGGCGAGCAGGTCGTTGAAATTCATCGGCAGTGATTCCAGCACGACGGCATCGGGATGCGCCACTTGCCAGGTCTCCTGGACCAGCCAGCGCACGCCGTCGATGCGCGGCCAGCCCTCGACTGGCAAACGGCCGGCGATGCCGCCCATGCTCACCAGCACCAGCTTCTCTTCCCGCGACAACTTCAAATGGCGGTTCAGCTCGTCTCGCCGGTGGTGGCCGACGACTGCGATCGGCGCGACAGGAACGAGATTGGGCAGGTCGCCCATTGCCATGCCTGGCGTGGCGCGCAGGAAGGCATCGGTGTTGGCGTAACAGGAGAGTATCTGCGCAGCGATGGCGTTCTCACCGCAATAGTGCCGATAGATATCTGACCAGTTCAGGGAGCATAGCGCCGCATTGGCGATGCCGGCCCGTTGCGCCCCGGCAAGCGCCAGATAGCCCACATTGGAGAACACCATATCAGCACCGAGATCGCGCAACAGACGCGCCTCGGCGGCGACACGCTCATCCCAATCCGCATGGAAGGCCCGGTAGGCCGCGCAGCTATCGTCGGCGCGCACGTCCAGCGCCGACGACATCAGCATGCCGATGTCGCCCTCGCTGGGCAGGTGATCGAAGGGCGCGCGGATGCGCGAACGCAGATGTGCGAGCGGAACCGCGGAGCGCACCGTCAGGCGCAGCTGTGGTACGCGTTCATGCATCAGGTTCAGGATGGGTGCGGTCTGTGCGACATGGCCGAAGCCGTGACCGGAGATGGAAACAACGAGATGGGGCATGTCCTGGATAGCTTTCAATTACCGTGGTGCAGGGAATGTTCAAACGCGGCGCGATGGGGCTGCCCGATTGAGTCAGGACATGCCGATCACGACCATCCGGTAATTTACACTATTTGAGAAGCGCGCTTAATCGCTTATTTTCCCCTGCAGCGTCGAGCTGGAATGCTGTTTCTTTTCCGCGATCAATTGTGTAGCGGCAGCAACCTGTCCCCAAGTGTTCCACAGCAGGACGCCGCGAACGCGGCCATCGCGCAGATAGTAAATGACGCCCTTGCGGAACGGTTCCTTCCAGTCCTCCACGATATCGAGTGTCGAGTCGAGTTCACCCACCGCTTCGTAGCCCAGATCGAACAGGTCGGAATAGAAATAAGGCTGGTGGCTGTAGATGTCGGATTGCCCGGCCATGTTCCTGCCCGCCATCTCCCCCATGACATTGGCGTTGTCCTCGTGCTCCACGCGCATGCGTTTGTCCAGGGCTGCGCTGTAAAAATTCGCGACGTCCCCGGCAGCATAGATGTCGGGATTGCTTGTGCGCAGCATTTCGTCCACCACGATGCCGTTGTCCACCCTGAGCCCGGCCTGCTCAGCCAGCACGGTATTGGGCTCGATGCCCAGTCCGGCCACCACGCCGTCGGCAGAGATCTCTATGCCTTTCCCCGTGGTCACGATCGTCTTGTTTCCCGCCGTCCGCACCGATTTGACGCTCTCCGACTCGAGCAGCTTGACCCCCTTCACTTCATAATAGGAATTCAGGAATGCCACGAGCGACGGCGGATAGACACGCGATCCGATCCCGTTGGAAGGAAAGATCATGGTGACCCGTTTGTCTTTCATGGCGAGCGCGGCAGCCACTTCCGAACCGATGAAGCCGCCGCCGATCACGACAAAATCCGAGCCGTGTTCGCACAACGCGCGCAGTTTTCGGTAGTCGCCCGCGGTCCTGAAATAGATCACGTTCCCGTTTGCGTCCGGCAGGCGCCGCACGGCGCCGCCCGTGGCCAGCAACAATTTTTCATAGGAACAAGAATTTCCCGCGTCATCGGTCACGGTTTTTTTGGAGGTGTCGAGCGCGACCACTTTTTTGCCCAGATGCATGTCGACGTCGAGGCCGTTGGGACTGCGCCAGATGGAGGAGAACGGCTTGCCCGTCCATAGCGACTTGGACAGCGGAGGGCGGTCATAGGGAGGGTCGCTCTCATCGCAGAACAGGGCGATGCTGCCGCTATTGTCGATCTTCCGAATACTGCGGATGGCCGAATCGGCAGTCATGCCGCCACCGACAATGAGGTATTTGTGATGCTTCATGTCCGCTCCTTTCAATTGCCAGGCTCGTTAAATCGTTTGCCAAAACAAACGTCCCTAACTCGCTGCATCTAAAGTAACGCAGGTTGAATCACCAGCATGCATGGCTCATCTTACGCCGTAATGTCAGACTTGGCGCGTACGCCAAATTGACCCTGCCGGCTGTGTCTTCATGCAGTCAGAAAACGGCATGCGTTCATATCGCGCAGCTCACCCTTTCCCGCAGCTGCGCCAAATAACCCTCGATCCGTTCATTCAGCGTTGCGGGTGCGGTGACGATGTCGTGCGCCAGCGTGAACAGGGGGAAGGCGTGCCAATCGAACAGGTGGTGCTTCACCACCATCTGCAAAGTATGCACTCCCTCACCGGAGATATTCGACCATTCGCCGCGCACCAGCTGCCTGCCGAGCGCATGGTGATGCGAGTCCTCGCTGGTGGCCGTCGTCAGCAGGTCGCCCAGGCCGGCGTAGCTGTAGGGCGTGTGCGCCTGCCCGCCGAACGATTGCACGATGCCCGACAACTCAGAGATGGCCGTCACCATCAGATGCCCGCGCATGTTGTTGCCCAGTTTCAGTTCATCCGCCACGCCGAACATGATCGCGTACACGTTCTTCAGGATCACCGACCAGCTCCTGCCGTGCATGTCCGACGCCTGCTCGCAGATCAGCCGGGTGCCCAGGAACAGATCGAATATCACCTGGAAATCCGCAGTATCCGACAACACGACGTCGGCAAAGGCATAACGCCCGGTCCTGATCTCCTCCGAGATCATCGGGCCGTAGACCACGCCGTAGTGATGCCCTTCGGTCAATATGCTTTCAAACACCTGCGCCGCCGTTCGTCCCGCTTCGTCCAGCCCCTTGGCGATGGTCAGGCACAGACTGCCCTGCGCAAGATACGGCTCGATGCACGTGACGACCTCATGGTGCGGATTCACCGGCAGGCAGAACAGAATGATCTGCGCCCAAGCGGCCAGATCTTCCAGCGGGGCGTCGCCTTTCTCTTCGATGCACCAGATGCGGACATCATGCCGTTCCGATACCAGACACTCCATGGCATGCCCCATCTTGCCATGGCCCAGAATCAATATGCGATGCTTCATATCGCCCCCTTATTTGAATAAACAGACAATATCCTAAAAATACGCGGCCCGGTTACATGAGCGTCGCAATACCAATCCATTTGAGCGGTGTGACTTTTATCGCGCAGCTTGCTGATAAAATGCCCGGCCAGTTTTTTAGTCATAACCGTTCGAGGAAATGCAATGTCATCAGGTCTCACCGATCAGCAAGCGCACGAATACATCATCAAACTGCTCACTGCCATGAGCAGGGCAGGCGGCTCCGACCTGTTCATCTCAAACGATTTTCCGCCCAGCATGAAGGCGCACGGCGAGATGACGCCGATGACATCGCAAAAACTCAACGGAACGATCACGCGTCAACTGGCGCATGCGCTGATGAACGAAGAGCAGCGCGCGGAATTCGAAAAAGAGATGGAATGCAACTTCGCCATCTCCGTGCCCGGCGTCTCCCGTTTCCGCGTCAATGTCTTCGTGCAGCTGCAGAATGTCGGCATGGTCATCCGCACGATCGCCGCCGAGATACCCAACTTTGAAAAACTCGGCCTGCCCGAGGTGCTGAAAGAAGTCGTCATGCAAAAGCGCGGGCTGGTACTGGTGGTCGGAGGTACCGGCTCCGGCAAGTCAACCTCGCTGGCCGCGATGATCGACCACCGCAACAGCACTTCCAAAGGCCACATCATCACCGTCGAAGACCCGGTGGAATACGTGCACCAGTCCAAGCAATCGCTGATCACCCACCGCGAAGTGGGCGTGGATACGCACAGCTGGCATCATGCGCTGAAGAACACCTTGCGCCAGGCGCCGGACGTGATCCTGATCGGCGAGATACGCGACGCCGAGACCATGGAACACGCCATCGCCTTCGCCGAGACCGGCCACCTGTGCCTGGGTACGCTGCACGCCAATAGCACCAACCAGACCATAGACCGGATCATCAATTTCTTCCCCGAAGAACGCCGCAACCAGTTGCTGATGGATCTCTCCGCCAACATGCGCGCGCTCATCTCGCAGCGGTTGATCCGCACGCCGGACGGCAAAGGGCGCAAGGCCGCCATCGAGATACTGCTCAATACACCCATCATCGCCGACAAGATATTCAAGGGCGAATTCCACGAGATCAAGGGCATCATGGAAAAATCGCGCGAGCTCGGTATGCGCACTTTCGACTGGTCTTTGTTCGAGCTGTATAACGAAGGCCATATCTCCTACGAGGATGCGATACGCAACGCCGATTCCGCCAACGAGCTGCGCCTGAACATCAAGCTCAAGAGCGCGCGCGGAGAGCCGGGCAGTGCTTCGGGCATGGAGCTTTCCCTGCACATACACAAGACTCCGGAAGAGCTGGAGGAGGAAAGGAAGAATGAGCTGGCGGCTCAGGAAGAACACAAGCGCCAGTTCGAAGCAGCGCAACTCGCCAAACAGCAACAGGAAAGGATGCAGCACGAAAAGGAACAGGAAGAAAAGCTGCAGCAGCCAGCGATCGTGCTGGATAAAATAGAGTTGTCCCTGGAGTAGGGGGCCGGCGGGAATCACCCCTCTCCCGTTGCCAGATATAGCCGGTTGTAACCCTTCCATTACTTGCTATGATGTAACCGTAGACCTGCAACATACACGGAGCAGAACCAATGACTCACGACGTCAACCAGCCCGATATTCCGGACCGCGAACTGCTGGCGGGCGGCGCACGGCCGAACGTCTGGACAGAGATCGGCGAGGCGAAAGTCACCCATACGCTTTTTGGCAGGGCCAAGGTCCGCATCATCCGCAAGCATGACAATACCCACCGCATATTGTGGCTGACCGGGATCGCGGCCATCGTGGTCGCAGCAGCAGTCTGGCAGGGCCTGCTTTCCCGGCATCCGGACGGGCCGGTGCAAAGCGAAGACTTGCCACCTCCGGCCCGGGCAAAGGAAAAGGTCAGTCCTCCCGCATTCCAGTCTGAAAACATCGCCTCGCCCGCGATTCCTCCGGCGGCCAGGAAAGAGCCGGACACGCAGGCTCAAGTGGAGTTCGATAAGCCCTTGGTCGTCACGAAGAGTGGGTCAGAGCCGGTAAAGGATATGCAGAAAAATGAACCGCAGACTGCGAAGCCGGTTGCGGTGCAACCAAAGCCGCATATGCTTCAAAGGAAGCCAGTGGTTGTCCAGCCCGTCAAGCCCCAGCCGCTGGCAGATGGCAAGCTGCAGGCAGCGCAGCCTGCCGCAAGCAACCAGACCTCGAACCCGGTTGAGGCGCATCCATCGGCTAGGTTGTTGCCGCCGAAGCAGATCGCTGCCCCTGTCACCGCAACTTCGTCTGTTGTGCCCGCGCAGCCTGCAAGCAGTCCTGTCGATATCATTCAATTGACTGCCCCCCTGGGCAGGCATGGCACCCCGATCTCTGCACCTGCGGCGACCGATCAGGGATCCGCCCCGGTCGACGTGCAAAGCAAATAGGAGGGGTTTGTCCATGTGCCTGACAAGAGGAAACATTCGCAAGCATCCAAGTTTTGTGCTGTGTTGCGCATCTGGCCGGATTTGACGAGAATAGCCGGCATGGATAAGACATTCAAACTTCGTGCTTTCACCGACGCCGCCAGGAACGATGTCGCGAGAAGCAATCTTGCGGAAGAAAGCACGGCGCAACAACTTGCCAAGAAGGATGCGCTGCTGGAAGAAGAACGCAGCAAGTCGCTCGAACTGCTGAAAACTATCGTGCAGTTGCGCGAGAGCCTCAAGCAGGAACAGGCAAAGTCGGTCGAACTGCAAGCCCGGTTAAACAAGCTCGATGAAGTGGAAGAGAACCAGCTCGTCAAGAAGAACATCCAGCTCGAAGAAGAGAAGAAGAAGTCGCTCGAATACATGAAGATGATCGAGCAACTCAGGGAAAGCACCAGGCAGGAGCAGGAAAAGAGCGCCGAGATGGCCAGGAAAATGGGCGAACAGCAGGCTCAACTGAGCAAGTTGGCCACGGCAGAAGAGAACCAGCTCGCCAGGAAGAACGCACAGCTTGAAGAAGAAAAACAGAAGCTGATCGAATACATGAAGATGGTCGAGCAGCTCCGGGAAAACGCCAGGCAGGACCAGGAGAAGAAGGCCGAGATGGCCAACAAGCTGGCCGTGCTGGAAACCAAGGTGAAAGAACTTTCCGTCGTGCTGGCCAAGATATCAAGTCTTGCCACGGGCGGTAAGCTGGATAGCATAGTCTGATCCGGCCAGCGCGCTGTCTTCGTCGGTTATTTGTTGCCGATCCAGAAATCGTATCCCGCAGTCAAAAACTCATCGTGGGGAATGTAATGCGAACCGTCGCACGAAAAAGTGAGACCGACGATGCCGTTGAAGAGATTCAGGGTGCCTGAACGCAGGTAGAACATCTCATCCATGTATCGCAGCTTGCGAAACAGATCCAGCACGGCGCGTATGCGGTCGCGCGGCACCAGCGCATCATTCGGATAAGGCGTTCTGGGGTAGGCGAGGCAGATATCCGGATCGTTCAGCGCGTCGATGTCGAGCAGGCGATAGCGGTAGGGATCTTCCATCACCCAGATGACAGCCCGGCTGCTGGAGAAGTGCAGGATCACGTGGTAAATGCCGTGGTAGACCATCAACTCTTCGATCACCCCCAGTACAGTGTCGATATGCTGGTCCATCGCGCTTTCCGCCCGGTTCTGGTGAAAGACCGTGTCGCGAATGGAAGGGTCTCCCTTGAGCTGTCGCCAGAATACCGGCTCGTCGTACAGCTTGCGCGTTAGCGGGAGGTCGCGCAGGTCGAAATCGGTGCCGATGAATCCCAGCACCGTGCCCGACAGGTCGCGCACGATCTGCACGGCAGTCAGCGAAGGACGCCGCCCGAGCAGGCTGATGTAGGCTTCCGAAAGCAGCGTGCCCTCGACAGGCAACACTGTGCTCATGTAGGGGCGCCGCGAGCGATCCCGGCCGAACGATGCCGGCGCCAATCCTTCGGCGCTGACATTGCTGCTGATCTGGATCGCGCGGGTATCCAGCGCATAAAGTGATTTGCCGAAAGGCAGTGTTTTCAATCCTTCGCTCAGCACCAGATCGAGTCTTGCGCGATCGAACCACACCGGATAACAGCGCGCCGCAAGTTGCTGCAGCGGCTCCTGCATGATCTGCAGCAGCTCCGTGCGTTGCTGCGCAATGCTTTCCTGCAATGTATCTTTTGCCTGGGGCATCACAACATCTCGACGACCCACTTCGTCACCGTTCCCGTCGCATGGGCGCACTGCTGGCCGCGGGCCTTGTCGAATGCCTTGTATTCTTCGGCGTTCCACATGTCGTACGTGCGTCCTGTGAACTGCTGCTGCAACTGCTGGCAAGTGACGCCGCCGAACTCCTGGCGGAAACGTTCGGTGAGCTCCTTCGCCTTCCTGAAGTTGTTGATGTGACGCCCGCTGTCCAGCTTGTCGCGGTCGCGGCCATACTTTGCGCTCAATGCCATCAACCCGCCCGTGAGTGCGCCGCATACGCCTTCGCCGAGCAGGCCGCCACCGCCCGAAAGGCCGTGACTCGCCTTCACTGTCTGGTCGTCGACGATGCCGACGGTCTCCTGCACGGTCGCCAGTACGCACTGCGGGCAGCACCCGTAGGCCAGCTCGTATTTGAGCGCTTTCGCGTAGGCCTGTTCGCCGAGCGTGCCTGTTTGCTCCATATCCATGATCGACTCCTTTAATATTAGAAATTACTAATATTATGGTACGTCTAACCCGACCGATCCGCAATGGACCGGCACAGGGAATCGTGCAGTGCGGGAATAGGTTACGGCACACAAATGAAGAAAATATGTCGAACCCGACTTGCCGGTCGCGCGGACCGCCGGATGTCCCGGCAAGACGACGGGTGTTAGCCTGCAGATCGCCTGTTTACGGGCACTGCGGGATGGTTGCGGATCGCAGGAACTTGACGCTCTCGATCGCTTCCTCCGGTGCATAATCGAGGACAACGCCGGGAACCGTGGTGCGTTCCTCATCGTTCGCGTGTTCGCCGATCTGCTCGATGGAGCTCGCACCCACCAGTGCGAGTTGCGGGTTCCACCCCGCACACATCACTTCATCGCCATACTCTTCAAGCATGAGCGCATCATGCTCGGTATCGCATCCGTCCTTGTTCATTGCGATGGTAGCCATGTCACACCTCCTTGCAGGGCGCGCCAACTCTCGCCCTGCATACAAGCTAGCTGATTGTGTGCATGAAATATATACGTATAAACCGGTATTCCGGCAGTCGCCGTTACGGTAGAGATATTGATGTCGCGCGAGCAGGGCCGCTGTGCGACGGATGTTGCGCGGCTGCTATCGATCCGTCAATCGCCAGGGGGCGCAGTACGCCCTCTTTTCACCGATAGGCTGCGATTGCTTTTCTCCGGCAAGTACCCAGTCCGCGTCGAGCGACCGTATGGGTACTTCGACATCGGCAGGAATGCGGCCGGACAATTGCAGCGCGAGATAGCGCAGACAACTGACGCGCAGGAATGAACTGAAATTGGCGCAGTCGCCGCCGGTGTCAGCCAATTCCTCGTACAAACGGGTGATGAGTTGCGCGATGCTCAGGCCATCGCGCCTGCCGATCTCCTCCAGCACCTGCCAGAACTGGTTCTCCAGCCGGATGCTCGTGGCAACCCCGGAAAGCCGCAATGACCTTGAACGACAACGATACAACTCCGGGTCCGCGCTGATAAAGATTTTGCACATTGCCTAATCTCCCTGTCAGGATCAGTGGGAATGCCGCTGCATTCCCACGGGGCAATTTAGCACCGTTTCAGCTGCGAATGAAAGCGTCAGAGTTCGATGCGGGTTCCCAGCACCTTGAGGAACTGGCCGATCCACGCCGGATGCGCGGGCCAGGCGGGGGCAGTGACCAGGTTGCCGTCCGTCACCGCGGCGTCGATCGCGATCTCGGCGAACTTCCCCTCGGCCAGCACGACCTCGGGGCTGCAGGCCGGATAGGCAGAGCAACGCTTGCCCTTGAGCACACCCGCCGCCGCCAGGATCTGCGCGCCGTGGCAGATCGCCGCGACCGGTTTGTTGGCACTGAAGAAGTGGCGCACGATATCCAGCACGCGCGGATTCAGGCGCAGGTACTCCGGGGCGCGGCCGCCGGGGCTCACCAGCGCATCGTAGGATTCCGCCTTGATATCGGCAAACGTTGCGTTGAGTCCGAAGTTGTGTCCGCGCTTTTCCGAATAAGTCTGTTGACCTTCAAAATCATGGATCGCCGTGGCGACGCTATCACCCGCCTTTTTGTCCGGGCACACGGCATGCACAGTGTGGCCGACCGCAAGCAGCGCCTGGAACGGAACCATCACCTCATAATCCTCGACGAAATCACCGACCAGCATCAATATCTTTTTGGCAGCCATGTTTCTCTCCTTGTTGTGGGGGCACGCACCTCCATGCCGAGGATCCATTCTTGCAGCAATCGGCAAAAGGAGGGTGGTAACCGGCTAACGCATGTTGAAAGATCAGGCATCCCGGCAAGGAAAGCGGGATTCACGCGGCACGAGGCCGGATCAATGGAAGGTCATGGAAGGGAATTTGCTGCAGAGCTGCTCGCCAGGGAGATGAGGACAAGTTGTCCGGGGATATCTGGATGTTTGCAAGCGCCTGGAGTCCGGCGCCTGTGCTTTGAGGGATCGGGAACGATCGCGTACGCGATCAAGACATACAAGTGCCACCGCGGAGCAAAGTTCTTTGCTCCGCTTCCGAGCCGCCAGCTATCAGCACGCGAACTCGTACATCTTTTTCAGAAAAGCATCCACATCAACGCTCGCCAGATCGGCCGTCAGGTTGACGTGCTTGTTCGTCTGCGCAACGGGGCTTTCGCCCACCAGTGTGAGTTGCGGGTTCCATCCCGCACACATCACTTCGTCGCCGTACTCTTCGATCGCGGGCGCTACATGCTCGATATCGCTTCCGTCCATTTCCATCACGAGGGTACTCATATCATTTCTCCTTGCCGGGGTAGCAGTACTACCCCTGTCTATAAGTTACTGGATCGTATCGATGAAAGATATAAGTACAAGCTCGTATCCCGTCAGCAGCCGAAACGGCAACCACACCTGGACAAAATTGACCACGAGCACTTCACTTAACGTGCCTGGTTAGTATATGGATGACAAGCAAAGGAAGAATGGCCCCAATGGGCTATTTGAAGCTGACTCTTTCAGTTCACTCCGTAGAAGTCATTGGGGGTGATTCTGTCTGTCGTGCGGGCCGGGGCAGCCGGCCCCCTTGATTGCTCCTTGAATGCCAACCCGGTTATTTCCCGTCTCAATCGGGCACAATAGGGCAAGGGTGCATGCTGTACCGGAATGAACAGAGCAACAGTGCGGGGAGAAGAGGCAATGAAATATCGGCACTACAAGGGTGGCATCTACGAGATCGTCTGTGAGGCGAAGCTGGAGGCCGACCCCGACGTCATCATGATGGTCTACAAGTCCGAAGAAGGCCTGATCTGGACGCGCCCCAAGGCGGCCTTCTTCGAGCAAGTGCAACACCAGGGCCAAACCGTGCCGCGCTTCGCCCCCTTGGGCTGAGCCACGGCCTGCCGATCAATTTCATAACAGGATCCATGGTGGACTTTGCGAGCTTGTTGCTACTGGCAGTGTTGGGCCTTGGGTTCTGGTTCTGGCTGCACAGCATCCGCATCCTCGAGATTGCTCGCGCAGCGGGCAGGCAAGCCTGTGACAGGATGGACGTTCAATTCCTGGATGACACCGTTGCCAGCACCAAACTGGCACTGGCGCGCAATGCGTATGGACGTAGGGTGTTGCGCCGCACCTATCGTTTCGAATTCAGTGAAACGGGTAACAGCAGGCGGGAAGGGAAAGTGGTCATGCTCGGTGATCGGGTTGAAAGGGTCGCCATGGAGCCTTATCAAATTCTGGATTGAGACCTTGGTGGAATGCGAAGCTGAGCCTGAGGTCTCTCTTCTGGAAGATCCTGGTGCTAAAGGCGGGGTGAGGGAGGTTCTGGCTTTAAAATTAGGGTATGTGCGCGCAGATAGCATGCCAAATCTTGTCGGGTTATACTTCCCGCAACAATCAAATCAAGCGGGGTGTGAGATGGGCTACACCGAATTGACCGGCAAGCAGACAGCGCAACGGATCAAGCGCGCAAAAATCGTTGCAAAAATCTTGAATTCTTTCAACGCGCATTTCGGCTCGTTCGCCGACCAACGCTCCACGCTGTGACGTTGCCGATGACGGTAACGGAAGAGATGGAAAGGAGGATGCAACATGAAAAAACAACGTGAAATCTACACATCCCCACTGGATGCACTGGTGGCGGTGAGCAAGCAACTCAGCCTGTACGAAAATCAGCACAGCATGGATTCGGAGACGTTCTTCGATCGCTACCAGAAAGGCTTGATCGGCGACGAAGCCGAGTCGGTAGAGTGGGCAAACGCCTATCAACACCACGTTGCCCTGCACTAACAATTGGAGAGCCAGTTGCGTGTTGCAATGCACAAAAAACCCCGCGTGGTATGGAGGAAAGCGCTGTCACTTACGCATGTGAAAATATGCGCGAACACTGGCACTGAAACGATCGAATTATGAATTCGATTGTAACAACAGAAAGGAACCAACCATGTCTCTTCCAAACTATTCCGAAGGACGCATCACCATCGATCCCGCCATCTGCAACGGCAAACCCACTCTGCGTGGCAAACGCATCACCGTGCAAACCGTGCTGGGATATTTGAGCGAAGGCGACAGTGCTGACGAAATATTAGCTCAATACCCGAGCCTCGACGCGGACGACATTCGGGCATGCCTGCGTTTCGCCACCGAAGTAATGGGCCAACGTTACGACCTCGCCAAAGTAGCCTGATGCCCCGGTTCCTGATCGACGCCAATCTGCCCTATCGCTTCGCGCTGTGGCATGGCGAAGACTACCTGCATGTTTACGATCTGGGCGACGACATGGCGGATGCTGCAATTTGGCAATATGCAAAGGAACACGACCTGATCATCGTCAGCAAGGATGCGGACTTTTCCGATTGGGTCATGCTATCCGACCCGCCGCCGAAAGTGATTCACCTGCGAATCGGCAACATGCGCTTGCGTGATTTATTCGTCTTCCTGCAACGCGTTTGGCCGCAACTCGTCGAACTCAGCGCCAAACACAAACTCGTCATTGTGCATGAAACATTGATCGAGTGTATTGCTTGAGTTTGTTGGTCGGCGAGATCAACTCGACCATGGCCCGTTTAATCCTGCGAATGATCAACTGGTGTTGCGGTTTGTCGTAGTCGAGCTGCTGGCGGGATAAGGAAACAGCGGTCATACTGCTTTCCCCTTATTGTTGCAATTCCCTTTCTGAAAACAATCCAGTGAAATCCTGATGCCAGAAGCTGCTTTCCTTTTTCGGAAAAATATAGGCGCTGCCACCACTCTTTACTACGCCATTTAGTTCCGGGTTTAAGTTTCCTTTGCTTAAGAACCCTATGCCAATAATGTGATCTCGATTTCGTTTAGCGAGATAGTTGCTTACTGCTAATCGAAGCGCTGTAGGTGGCTGAGTTGGGTCGCTGTCTTGTGCGGCTATGCTCAACAGGCTTTCAGCTTCGATGCCGTGTAAGCCAACAAGAAATAATGCGGGTCGATTTTTGCTAAGTTGTTGCTTGGCTGATTCGCTCACAGTAGCGAAAACGGATTCCAACATCGTATCGTCTTGTCGACTTTGGAGCGCGAAAACAATAGCACCCTTCTTGTTGCCTAGAATCATTACTTCGCGATTATTTGTTGCAGTAATTTTGTCAATTGCTTCTCTTGCAATTGTAGTTCCATTCTCAGTCTCGGAAATTTCGAGGCTCTTCATATCAAATTCCGATACGCGGATATCACTACCATCATCTAAAACAATGCTTTTTGAAGCAAGAACTGAATCAATTACCTGTTTTGCTAGTGCCTGTTTTTGTTTGTACATCATGGGCAGGCGTTCAGGGATAGTCAGTACGATAGAGACTCCAGATTGAAGCGCGCGACTCAATGTTTGAAGTCCAGGTTTAACAAGATGATGAAATTCAATTGCTTCGCGCCGGTGTATCTTTCGCCCCTTGTCCTCCGAGATTGATTTGCACTCAACTTCTAAACCGTTCGTGCCAATATCTTCGATCAGAAGATCAAATCTCCCAAGTCCCTCCATTTCTGGCCAGATGACCGTGTGGCCGCGATGCACAAAATGTGTTGCAGCCATAAATTCCAACTGAATTGCCCGCATATCGTCTGGGTTCTTAAATGCGCCACGTATACGCTGTTTGAGTTTTGCGGCCTCACTTTTAGAAGAATGATCCATGATGGAGAGCACTTGCGCAGCTAGGCTTATTGCCGAGTATAAGTCGCGATTATCAATTTCCTGCATAGGGATGCGACCATACCGATGAACAAGATTACTGCATTTGGCAAACGCAATAGCAATCTCATTTTCCTTTGCAAGGAAATTCGCCAAAAATGAATGGCCGTGAATGTCTTCTTTGATTTGATGAATACGTTTTAGCCAATATCGCTCATCAATGACATCCTTAAATCGAACGAACAAATCTGGAATTTCATTAGTTTGCAGTTCGACTTTTAGCACGATGATCTATACCAGCTTCTTAAGCTGATAAATCCTCTCCAGCGCTTCCTTCGGACTCATCTCATCCGGATGCAGATCGCGTAGCGCCGACACCAGCGGATGCTCTTCCGGTTCCGGCAGCTCCGGTTTCCTGTCGAACAGGTCGCCCTGCGGATTCTGTGCAGCGCTGTTCTGTTCCAGTTTAAGCAATTGTTTCTTCGCGGCGCGGATGACGTCGTTGGGTACGCCTGCCAAGGCGGCGACTTGCAGGCCGTAGCTCTGGCTGGCGGCGCCTTCGTTAACTGAGTGCAGGAAGACGATGCTGTGCTGGTGCTCGACGGCGGCGAGGTGGACGTTGGCGAGCTGGGTGAATTCTTCGGCCAGTCGCGTGAGTTCGAAATAGTGCGTGGCGAACAGGGTGTAGCTGCGGTTCTTTTCCAGCAGGTGGCGCGCGATGGCGTAGGCGAGGGCGAGACCGTCGAAGGTGCTGGTACCGCGCCCGATCTCGTCCACCAGCACCAGGCTCTTCTCTGTGGCGTTGTGCAGGATGTTGGCGGCCTCGGTCATCTCGACCATGAAGGTGGAACGTCCGGAGGCCAAGTCGTCCGATGCGCCGATGCGCGTGAAGATCTGGTCGATCTGGCCCAGCACCGCCGCTTGCGCGGGAACGAAGCAGCCGACGTGCGCGAGCAGCGCGATGATGGCGACCTGGCGCATGTAAGTGGATTTACCGCCCATGTTAGGGCCGGTGATCAGCAGCGTGCGGCGTGCGTCGTTGAGCGTGGTGTCGTTGGGCGTGAACTGGTCCACCTGCGCTTCCACAACCGGATGGCGGCCTTTGACGATGCTGATCTGCGCATCCTCGGCGAATTGCGGCGCGCTGAAATTCAGCGTGGCGGCGCGTTCGACGAAGGTGGAGAGCACGTCCAGCTCGGCGATGGCGGCGGCGATGCGCTGCAGTTGCGGGATGAACGGCGCGAGCTGGTCGAGCAGTTGTTCGTAGAGGAACTTTTCGCGCGCCAGGGCGCGGTCGTTGGCGGAGAGCGCCTTGTCCTCGAAGGCTTTCAGTTCCGGCGTGATGTAGCGTTCGACGTTCTTCAGCGTCTGGCGGCGGCGGTAGTCGTCCGGCACCTTGTCTGCATTGGCGAAGCTCACCTCGATGTAGAAGCCGTGCACGCGGTTGTATTCCACCTTCAGTTTTTCGATGCCGGTGCGGGCCCGCTCGCGCAGTTCCAGCTCCATCAGGAAATCGCCGCAGTTGGTCTGGATTCCTCTTAACTCGTCCAGCTCGGCGTCGAAGCCGTCGGCGATTACGGAGCCTTCTCTTAATACGGAGGAGGGCTCGGGTTTGATGGTTTTTTGCAGCAACTCCATCAATTCATCACCCGTTCGCCCTGAGCTTGTCGAAGGGTTGGCGGGCGCGCTGGCTGGGCGTATGTTTTCAGGTCCGCCGGCGCTTTGCGCTGATCCTTCGACAAGCTCGGGACGAACGGGTAGGTGAAGTGCATCGGCCAATTGCTGAATGAGCGCGGCATTGCTGTTCGCCAGCGTGGCGTGCAGTTGCGGCAAGGTCTTCAGCGTATCGCGCAGACCGGAAAGATCGCGCGGTCTTGCACTGCGCAAGGCGATGCGGGCGGTGATGCGTTCTACATCGACGCTGGGTTTGAGTTGGTCGTGAACTGCTTGGTAACCCGCTCCCCCGGCCCCTCCCCCGCCTGCGGGGGAGGGGATGGATAGAAGTTGTTCTACCGCATCCAGCCTGGCTTGCAGCGTTGTTCGGTCGCGCAACGGATGATGCAGCCAGTTCGCGAGCAAACGGCTGCCCATGTTGGTGGCGCAGGTGTCGAGCAGCGAGAGCAGGGTGGGGGCGGGCTCGCCGCGCAGGGTCTGGGTGATCTCCAGGTTGCGCCTGGTCGCGGCATCCATGCGCACGTAGCGGTCGGCGCTGTAGACCTGCACGCTGCGGATGTGGCTGATGGCCTGCCCTTGGGTGAGCTTGGCGTAGCCGAGCAGCGCGCCGGCAGCTTCGACTCCGACCGTGAAATCGTCGCAGCCGAATCCGGCGAGGTCGATGGTGGCGAACTGCTGGCACAGGCCGCGGCGCGCCGTCTCCAGCTCGAAATGCCATTCCGGCAATGCCTTGAAAGCCGCGTGGATACTGGGCTGCAGGGCAGCGTTTTCGGCGTGCAGGATCTCGGAAGGTTGCAGGCGTTCCAGTTCGGCGGCGAGGTTATCGGTGGCGGTCTCGCACACGAAGAATTGGCCGGAGGCGAGGTTCATCCACGCCAGGCCCAATTTGCCGCTGCGCTGGTGCAACGCCAGCAGCAGGTTGTCGCGCTTCTCTTCCAGCAGCGCGGAATCGGTCACTGTGCCGGGGGTGACGATGCGTACGACCTTGCGCTCGACCGGGCCCTTGCTGGTGGCAGGATCGCCGATCTGTTCGCAGATGGCGACGGATTCGCCCATCTTCACCAGCCGCGCCAAATATTGCTCGGCGGCATGGTATGGCACGCCGGCCAGCTTGATCGGCGATCCGCCCGATGCGCCGCGCTGGGTGAGCGTGATGTCGAGCAGCTTGGCGGCGCGCACCGCGTCGTCGTGGAACAGTTCGTAGAAATCGCCCATGCGGTAGAACAGCAGCATGTCGGGATGCTGCGCCTTGATGCGCAGGTATTGCTGCATCATCGGCGTCTGCTTCGCGATGTCGGTATTGAGATCGTTCACAGTTGTTCCGAGTTGCGCAGGCGCCAGTTGACCAGCCCGATCGCGATGCCGGTGTGGATGGTCATCACGAGGACGCTGCTCCACGGGTCGTACTCGCCTTCAAAGGGAAGGAAGAAATAACGCACGAGGTCGAGGCCCGCGACGCCCGCCAGAAAAGGCAGCAACAGGTTGAGCACGACCAGGTACAGCATCGCGGTGCCCGCCGCACGCTTCGCGTTCGGTGCGAACGCGAAGAACAGCAGGATGCAGGTGTCGCGCAACAGCATCAGGGCGATGGTGAGCGCATGCGGCGCTTCGATCAACGCCATGCTGCCAACTCCCGGTTGCACGTCGTGCGCAGTCAGCAGGATCAGGAAAGCGAACAGGAAGCCCAGCGCGAGCGTGGTCGGCCACAGCGGCAGGTGTTCCAGCCAGCCGCGGCTGTCCTGTCTTTCCTGCAGCAGGCGCAGTTTGCGCCAGCGCAACAGGGTGTTGGGTTCGGTGAACATCGCGATGTAGGACATCGTGACCGAGACGAGCAGGCCGATCACCAGCAGTGGCTGGATACCGCCTCCGGGCACCAAACCGCCGAGATAGAAGGCGAGGATGCAGGCGAACGCAGGCCAGGCCCAGGGCAGGGTGCGCACTTGCAGCGCGTTGCAGACGACGCGCCAGGCCGCAAAGGTGGCGCAGCCGGCGAACAGCAGGGAGCTGCCCAGCCAGAAGGCCGCATGGTCGATCTCCATGCCCCACCAGGTTACGGATTGCGCGGGTTGCAGGGCGAAGGCGGGCATGAAGATGAAGACCAGTACGATCATCAGCCAGCCCAGGCCACCGCGCTGGATGATGCGCGACTCGAACCGGCTGGTGTGCAGGTTGAGTGCGATCAGGCTGGCGTGCAGCAGCACACCGACGGCGCACAGGGTCAGCAGCGTGGCGATGACATCCGGCTTGCCGGCGCCGAAGCCCGATATGGCGACGACCATCAGGCACATCAGGCCGCCGTACCAGTTGAACGAGGTCGAGCCGAACAGCTTGCCCCAGGTCATCGTCCACGGGTCGAGTGCGCTCATGCGCTGCTGGTCCCAGGTATGGTCGCGCAGTTCATCGACGATGGTAGCGTTCGCGTTGCGTGCCCCCCACACCCAGACGATGAAGATGAACAGCCAGATGGAAACGTTGTACAGGCTCCCGGCGACTTCGCCCTGCTGGTCGGTAAAGGTGAGCGCGAGGAAGGTGAGCCCCAGCAGGGACGGCATGCCGATCAGGCGATGCCGGGAGAAAGACAGCCACAGGTTGCGCTTGAATTCGGGATTGTTCATTGCTGCGCCTCCAGATGGGCTGCGACGGAGCGCAGATAGGACTGTTGCAGGTTCTCCTTGTGTTCGGCGAGGCTGCTCACGGTGAAGCCTTCGTGTATCAGCGATTTCAGCAGCAAGGCCTGGGCATGCATATCGCCGTGGAAATCGAACTCGGCGTGGTCCGCGGTCGCCGTTTTCACGGTGACCTGGGCATAGGCCCGCAGCCATTCCGGCAGGAGCGCGTCCGGCTGCGCCAGGTCGAGATGCAGGCAACGATGCACATCGGACTGATGCGCCAGCTTGATTTCGCGGTTCTCCAGGATGCGGCCGTCGCGCAGCGCCAGCATGTGCGTGGAATATTCGTCGAGCTCGGACAGGATGTGCGAGGACACCAGCAAGGTCATGCCGTCGGCCTGCAACTGGCGGAACAACTCGGCCAGGCTGGCGCGCGCTTCGGGATCGAGGCCGGAGGCGGGTTCGTCCAGCAGCAGCACCTTGGGCTGGTGGATGATGGCCTGGCCGATGGCGACGCGCTGGCGCAGGCCGCGCGACAGGCTGCCGCTGGTCTGCTGCAGGCGGTCGCTCAGGTTGAGCCGTTGCGCGGTGCGTTCGATCGCGGCAGGGATGTCGGCTTCCGGCAGGCCTTGCGCGGCGGCGGCGTATTCCAGGCAGCGTGCAACCGTGAGGTCCTGGTAGAGGCCGAAGAAATCCGAGAGGTAACCCATGACGCGGTGCACGTCGCGAGTCCGGTCGCTGACATCCATGTCGGCAACCGTAATGGTGCCCGTGAGCGGCGTCTCCAGCCCGGCGATGCAGCGCATCAGCGTGGTCTTGCCTGCGCCGTTGGGGCCGACCAGTGCGGTGACGCTGCCGTTGGCGACGGTCAGCGTGACGTCGTTGGGCGCGCGATGGCCGGGGTAGTCGAAGGTGAGATTGGTTATTT
>DAIDAJ010000034.1 GCA_027310665.1 Sideroxydans sp.
TCGTCCAGCGACCAGCCGGGCAACCTGCTGGCGACCCTGGGGACGATGCAGGACCGGCTGGCCGGTATCGTGCGCAGCATACTGGCCAGCACCGAAGTGCTGGCCAAAGAATCCAAAGAATTGTCGGTGGCCGCCAACGAGATCAGCGTGGCCACGCGCAACCAGGCCGAGTCCAGTGCCGCGACGGCCGCCGCCATCGAGGAACTCACCGTCAGCATCAACGAGGTGTCGGAGATCGCCATGACAACGGAAGCCAACTCGCGCGAGACGGCCGACCTGGCCGGCAAAGGCGGTGACGTCGTGCGCCAGGCCGCCCACAAGATCGAGAACATCGCCGCCTCGGTGCAGGATTCCACCGGGCGCATCCAGTCCCTGGTCGACCGCTCGCAGGAGATCGGCAAGATCACCCAGGTGATCAAGGAGATCGCCGACCAGACCAACCTGCTGGCGCTGAACGCCGCCATCGAGGCGGCACGTGCAGGCGAGCAAGGACGGGGTTTTGCGGTGGTGGCAGACGAGGTGCGGAAGCTGGCGGAGCGGACGTCGCAGGCGACGGCCGAGATCTCCAAGATGGTCGACGCCATCCGGACGGACACCCAGCAGACGGTGGTCGCGATGGAAAGTGCGACGCCGCTGGTGAAGCAGGGCCAGGAACTGGCGCTGCAGGCGACCGGTTTGCTCGACGATATCCAGCGTCAGGCGACGGATTCCCTGTCCAAGGCGCGGGAGGTGGCGAATGCCACCAAGGCACAGGCGGTGACGGCCAACGAGATCGCCGGGCACGTCGAGAGCATCGCCACCATGACGGAACAGACCAATGCCGCGACCCAGAGCAACGCCGCTGCCGCGGACCAGCTGAATGCGCTGGCCGGGAGACTCAAGGAAGACATGGCTTACTTCAAGGTCTGATGCTGCGCTTGTCGGGCGGATGCAATATCCGCCGGGCCGAAGATGGCTGCGCGAACCATAAAAAAAGGCGACCGGAAGGTCGCCTTCTTTATGCTGCCTGCCGCGTCAGTCGCGTTCGCCGCTGAATGCCATCAGCAGACTCAACAGATTGATGAACAAGTTGTAGATGTCCATGTACAGCGCCAGCGTCGCCATCACATAGTTGGTTTCGCCACCCTGCACGATCCGGCTCACGTCGAACAGGATGTAGGCCGAGAAGATCATGACTGCGATCGCCGAGATGGTCAGCGACAGTGCGGGGATCTGGAAGAACATGTTCGCCAGCGAAGCCACGATCAGCAGGATCAGTCCGATGAACAGGAACTTGCCCATGAAGCTGAAATCCTTCTTTGTGGTGGTGGCGATGGTCGCCAGCGAGAAAAAGATGACGCTGGTACCGCCCGCTGCCAAGCCAATAAGCTGTGCGCCGTTCTTCAGGTGCAGGGCGACTTGAAGGATGGGGCCGAGGAACACGCCCGCGACAAAAGTGAATCCGAGCAGGGCGACGATACCCCATACGCTGTCGCGTAGCGCAGTGACCGCAAACAACAGGCCCATCATCGTGCCGAACATCAGCAGTGCTGCCATGATGGGATGTCCCGCCATGAACGAAAAATTGATCGAGGTACCGACGAAAGCGCCGATGATCGTCGGAATCATGGTCAGCGCCAGCATCATGTAGGTGTTGCGCAGAACTTTATTCTGTTCGGCGCCAAGCGCGGTACCGGGTATTACGGATGGTGTGTCGTATTGCATGCTTTACTCCTTATGAAGACGGTTCTGTTCCAGCGAACGTGCGTGAGACTACAGAAGCAGTGTAAAAGTTGCAACCATGCCCGTTGGGAAGCCCGGGTATTTCAGGTATCATGCGCGCCATTGTGTGCCAGCCGTATATCGGCAAAGGGAACTTTCGAGTGAAACCAAAACCTT
>DAIDAJ010000076.1 GCA_027310665.1 Sideroxydans sp.
AGAGTTTGCCATGCAGCAACCCATCAACTATGCACAGATCGCACCCGAAGGGCTCAAGGCCATGCTGGGTTTGGAAACTTACGTGCGCCGCTCGGGGATCGATCATGGGCTTTTGGAACTCGTGAAGACCCGCGTTTCGCAGATTAACAGGTGCGCGTTCTGCATTGACATGCACACCAAGGATGCCAGAGCGAACGGCGAAACTGAACAACGCCTCTATGCGCTACAGGCATGGCGCGAAACGCCTTTTTATTCCGAGAGAGAGCGCGCGGCACTGGCCTGGGCCGAAGCGCTGACGGATATCGCGAACGGCGGTATTTCAGAAGCCTTGCGCGAAGAGGTGCTGCGATCCTTCAACGAAAAGGAACTCGTCGACCTCACTCTTGCCGTCGTGGCGATCAACGGCTGGAACCGCCTGGCGATCCCGTTCGGCACACCCGCGGGGAGCTACCAGCCGGGCCAGTTCAGCTAAATACCCGCTAAAGGGGTTCATAGTGCAACTCGGCAGGATGGGCACGAAGCACATCGGTCGCATAATGGTTGTGCGCGATCGATTTGCCTCGTCGGCGCATCCTGAACATGCTTATCGCCCATCAAGATGCCTGCTACTCGGCCATAGCGGTCATCTAGAATTAACGGGCTTTACTTCCGCTTTCGCAACCCAATCCGGCCATTCAAGTTTCTCGTTCAGTGTTGTTCAGCGGATGCGGTGAATCGCTTACCTCTGCTGTCAATAATTTCGTTGGCGACCTGCAAGTATTCCCGAAAGTCGGTAATAGCCCACAAGTCTTTGCCGACGAAATCATGCAATAGGTTGTATTCGACAAACTTGTCATACGTTTGGAAGAAATCAAAGTAACCGCGTTGGTAGTAAATGGCTAGTTGTAGTTCAGATTTTGGGCGAAAGTCCGCAGACTCTGCGTAGTATTTTTTTACTTCAGCTAAGAACCTATCGAAGTAGTCGTAGAGCCTTTCGGTGACAAGCGGCTTACCCTCGTTGTCCCCGAAGAACTGTTGTCGAAGATCTCTGTAGTAGTCATACCGCTGAGCAGTGGGAATATTGACCACATCGGCACGAAGTGAGTTCAGCGATGGTGTATCAGATGGGAATGGCATCATGTTTCCAATTTGGTGGTTATTGATCACAACTTCGCCATCCCAATACTGGATTCGCTTCTCAGTAGTGTTTGAATAAGTATCAAGGGCTGACCGTATGTCTTTCTGCGTAGTCGAGTCCAGAAACCGAAATGCCTTGCCATAAATTCTTTGGATTGCGCTCCGGTACGTAATGAGGGTGTCCCCCCCAAGCGTTACCGAGGATCCCGTTGAGGTTTTGAGTTCACTCCGATCTATTGCCCGATAAAGGTCGGGGAACTGATTTCGATAGATTTGCACTACTTGTGGTAAGCAATCAGTGTCACGAGTTGGGTCGAAGAGGTCTACGAAATGTAGCGCAGTCATGACATCTATTCCTTTTCTTTATTTGCGATTTGCCAGTATCAATATCTGTCATGTTAGATCGCTTCTTTACGAAGCAGTCACGATCTAGCAAGCACGTCTAAAATCTATAACACCCAAGTACTTTAGCGTCTCCTCGCGGCCATACCAGTAGTTTGGGTCATCAAGGCGGTAGGCCAGCAAGCTGCGTGGCTCAAAATTTGATTCGGCAATCAATACGCTGCCATCAAAAATTGCCAGAGCTAATGCGTACTTGTCTCCCTCACCACAATTTGCTGCATGGAATGGGGGAAAGAAATCATCCACGTCCATGCCCAAGGGGACTTGCGTGATGCCAATTAGGTTAGGATTAGAGCCCTGCAGGAGGATATATCGGCACCAACGTTCTTCCGGCACCTCTTTATTCATAAGGTCCGAAGATACATCTACCGCTTGGACTGGAAAGTCATTCTTCACAAGAAACAGATTCTATATATCAAAAATATTTTGTGTAATCGCAGATACGCGCTTTGCAAGCCCACAGGCGCAATAACCAACGGGCATTGCGCCGTACAGAGGCTCACCTAGCCACCTACGCCAAGAGCATGTACGCGGGCGACTTGATCTTCATAAAGATCAAGCCAGCTCTTCTCGCCAGCCCGGACCTCAACTACCTTTCGATTTGGAATAAGTTCAACTGAACCCGGAGTCAACTTTGTCAGGCGCCGAATTGCAGATGCAGCGTGTCCCGGCAGAATGGTGTTCTCGAACATCATGAGAAAGAAGACTGCTGGTCCGAAAACGTTTATTCGTAAGACATATCGGTGTTCGCCGGGAATGGCGCCATAACAGATGCGAACTAGAAACGGATTCAGTAATGATGATCCATTTGCGATCCGGACAAAAGGTTCATCAGCGATCCGTGAGGCGCCAAGTGTTTCCGGGCGGGCAAGATAAAGAAGAGCAGCGACCTGATTACGCGACGGGGACGGTTCCAGTCCCCGCATGAAAGGAACGTATCTTTCAAAGAGATGACTGTGGGCGTCATCTGTTCTCGACGAGTTGAACGACACCTTCAAAAGCCACCGGAGCAAGAGAGAGTAGTCATACTGCAATGTCAGCTCGCGCTTTGTATAGTTCTGAACGAGTAGCCCCGAGTTGATCAGCATTTGCTTACCGTATGCGTCGAGTTCACCTAGCACTCGATTGTTGCAGTCGGCGCAGACATCCTTGACTTTGCCCTCGCCACCCACCATGCGCTGGGCCACTTCATTCCACCCAATAACGGACTGTTCCAGTTGCTTCTGGAAGTTGTACATAAAGGCGGGGATGACATGCTCCCGTGTGAGCGGTCGATCTTGCCGGCAATAGGCGCAAACAGACATTGAGGGGGCTAACAGTTGTTATACAGATGCATGGATCCGTATAACAGTAAACAATTGATTGAAATTGTCATGATGTTTTTCTTTAAAATACACAATGATGTGCATTGGGCTGACCGCATAATAGTAAATAGCAAGTAGGGGCGCAATTAACGTTCGTAGAGTCTGCTTTGTCGCACATAGCGGAAGTAATTCAAAGATACCATTAATGGCTGCTTTGGTTAAGGTTTGTAGGATGCCTGCCGACGATGAACCACCAATCGTGAATGAGCTGCGACCGAGGCAGGTGTCGTACAAGCCTCCAGGGAGGAAACCGCGGTGGGTGCTGCCAAGGCTAGTTCAGGGCACAGGCTATGGGGATTGTATGTTTCGCCCGATGCGCGAGCGCTGGAGAAGTTGCTGCCGAGTGGCTGTTGAATGATGCCGACCAAGGGCTGTGACGGTTGGTGGAATAGATTCCTATACGAAGTTGCTGCGCGGACACGGCTGTTTCCCTTGATGAGGCAAAGCGCATCCCTGTCGTCCGTCGCCGACGATGCAAGGTGTGATAGTTTAGCGGAGCACTCATGATCCGATCCGTAAGACAGGCGGCGCGCGGATGGGCAGCGTGCGTGCCACCACATCAACCACGATCATTTCCGCGCCACAATCCGGGCACACGAACACAGACCGCTGCTGCTGCGGTCTGTCATCGTCGGCAGGTGCTTCAGAAACAAGAGGCGCAACATCAAGCAGACGTCTGGCCTTCTCGATATTGTTCGAGCGTCCGCTGTTGGACAAGAACCCGTAATAGCGGATACGGTGAAATCCCTTGGGAAGGACATGCAGCAGGAAGCGGCGCATGAACTCGTTTGTGTCGAGCGTCATGGTCTTATGTTTCGTTGCCCCCTTGGCCCGATAATCCTTCCATCGGAAGGTGACGCCATGCTCGTCCATTGAAACAAGACGACGATTCGAGATGGCGACCCGGTGGGTGTAACGCGAGAGATAGGCCAGCACCGCCTCGGGGCCAGCGAACGGGCGCTTGGCATAAACCACCCATTCCGGTTCCTTGAGTTCTCCAATCCAGGCGGCGAACCGTTCCGGTTGAGCAAGGGAAGCATGCTCGCCGAAGAACTGCAGCAGCCCTGCACGGTATGCGCGGTCGAGCTCTTCCAGGAAGCGCCGCCGGAACAGCCGCGACAGCACGCGCACCGGCAGGAAGAAGCCGTGCCTGCAGGCCACCCAGCGCTCACCATCCTTCGAGATGCCACCTCCCGGCACGATGCCATGCACATGCGGATGGTGCGTAAGCGCCGAACCCCAGGTATGCAACACCAGTGTTGTACCGATCTGAGCCCCCAGGTGCTTCTTGTCGGCGGCAATGGTACAGAGCGTTTCTCCGGCAATTTCGAACAACAGACGGTAGACGAGCGCCTTGTTGTAATAGGCGATCTGGGCGATCTCCTCCGGGAGGGTGAACACCACATGGTAGTACTCCACCGGCAGCAGCTCCGCCTGTCTTGCTTCGAGCCAGCGCTGGGCGGCACGGGCTTGGCACTTCGGGCAATGACGGTTGCGGCAGGAGTTGTAGGACAGCTCGGCATGGCCGCAAGCATTGCAGTGCAATGCATGGCCCCCCAGCGCCGCAGTGCGGCACTGTTCGATGGCCGACATGACCTTGAGCTGAGTGAGGTTCAGATGGCCACTCTGAGCCCGCCGGTAGTGCGGCCCATGGGCGCGGAAGATGTCCGCGACTTCCAGTGCGGGACGCACGACTTACGTGCGGCGCAATATCTCCAGCGGGCTGATCACCTCGCGCAGCAGTGCCGTTGCGACCTGGGTATAGACCGTGGTGGTCTCGATTCTCTTGTGCCCGAGCAGCACCTGGATCACCCGGATGTCCACCTTCTGCTCCAGGAGGTGGGTGGCAAAACTGTGGCGCAGGGTGTGCATCGAGACGCGCTTGTCGATTTCCGCAGCGGTGGCGGCAGCATGGATAGCACGATTGAGTTGGCGGGTCGTGAGCGGATTGACCGGATCCTGTCCGGGGAAGATCCAGCCGCCGTCGAGCATTTGCCCCCGTGCGCGCGCCTCCCGCCACCACGCGCGCAGACAATCGAGCAGGAGCGGCGGAAGCATGGCGTAGCGGTCCTTGGAGCCCTTGCCCTGGTCGATGCGCAACGCCATGCGCTCGCTGTCGATGTCGCCGACCTTGAGGCCGACTACTTCGCTTGCCCTTAATCCGGCGCCGTAGGCGACCGACAATGCCGCCTGGTACTTCAGGCTACCGGCGCACTGAATCAGGCGCGCCACCTCATCCCGGCTCAGCACAACAGGCAGCTTGTGCGGCACATGCACCGATTCCATCATGTCCATTACGTCGGTGCGGCGAACGGTGGTTTCGAAGAAGAACTTCAGCGCGGTGATCGTCGTATTGATGGTGATGGCAGATGTGCCGCTATCCACCAGATGCAGCTGGTAGCTCCGCAGGTCATCAGGCGTCGCCGTATCTGGCGACCGGCCGAGGAAGCGCGCAAGGTTGCGCACTGCACGAATATAGGCGGACTGTGTCTTGGGCGAAAGCTTGCGCATCCGCATGTCTTCCAGCATGCGCTGGCGCAGCGGGGAGATGGTTTGAACAGCTTGATTGGATGTGCTCATGATTCTTCTCCTGTCGTGAAATAAGGCGGATTGCCTTACTCACAACATCAAGGAAAAGAATCTGTGTTTCAACTTACATCAACTCGTGAATCGGAGCGCCCATACCGCGCTAGCGGTTTAGTCCACGGCCGACAACCGGAAGGTTGCAGCAACCTCCATCGATCCGTTAATGGCAGCACAAACCGGGTGTTAATGCGAAGCGTAAACTATTACCCATAATGACGAGACGGACACCGGCAAACTGGTGATAAAAATTCCAGAAGAGTAGAATCAGTTCGCGTATCACCGCAGCAATGAAGTAGAGGAGACCGCCATGTCAACAATTCCCGGCATTTCAGCAACAGGCACTTATGGCTACACGGCCCCAACCGCTGACCCGACCAGCGCGCCGTCAGTACAAGCTGCTGCCGCCCAGCTTGCCGTGATGGAAACGCTGACGTCATTGGGCAGCAGTTCACCTTCGCCATTGACCTATAACGCGGCCGGCTTGCTGAGTACCTTACAGCAGGGGACATCGAACACTTCGAACACCACGCCGGCACAGGCTGCCCAGAATGCACTTCTCCAGGTCGAGTACGCCATCACCCAGACCATGAATACGCTGATATCCGGCACGTCGTCAAATTCCTCAAGCACGGACACCTCCTCACTGTTCAGCTTGCCGGGAACAGTCGCCACCAGTGGTTTGCTTGGGAATGCGTTGCCGAACGGCATCGTTCCGGCGACAGGCAGCACCAGTGCGCAACAGGCAGCGCAGAATGCAGTCCTCAGCGCCCAGTACGCCGTGACTCAGGCGCTCAATTCATTGACCTCTGGCTCGTCGGGCAATTCATCTTCTAACGGATCGTAACGAGTTTATCCGCCGGTCTTTTACTTCGCTTCCAGCAACTGCTTCATCCACGCCTGCTGGCAAACGCGCTTGCGTTTCTGCTCCATCAATTTCCGGATGTGCGGCCTTGCCTGATCGTAACCCAGCACTCCTGCTTCCGTGATCGCATCACAGCGCAGGACATGAAAGCCTAGCTCGGATTCCAGCACACCGCTCACTTCGCCCGCTTTCATTTCGAACAGGGCTTTGTCCAGTTCGGGAAAAAGTTTCCCGCGTGGCAGATCGCCCAGTTTTCCGCCGTCCAGCGCGGTGGGGCATTCGGAATGCTTTTGCGCCTGTTCTTCGAAGCGCTGCGGTTCCTTTGCCAATCTTGCCTGGACGGCGGCGATGCGCTTGCCCGCCTCAGCGCGGGTGTTGTCCGGGATGGCTTCGTTGATCGTGATGAGGATGTGGCGCGCCAGACGCGTTTCCGGGCGGCGGAATTGTTCGGGGTGATATTGGTAGTACAGCTCCACATCCATATCGCTGACTTTGGCGGCCTGTGCACCGACTTTCTCCAGGATGGCCTCGACCTTCATTTCGCGCTCCAGCGCGACTGCCAGGCCGGCTTCGTCCAATCCATTGCGCGCCAGATCATCGGCGAACTCTTCTTCGTTCGGGTAGCGGCCGCGTATTTCCTGCATGGCGGCTTTCAGCGTGAAAGGCGGCACGATCGCATCGCGCGCTTCGGCCGCGGCCAGCACGCGTGCTTCCAGCTTGTGTTGCTGCTGCGCCATGGATTGTGCGCGCTCGAATTCCTCCGGCTGCAATGCGGAAGGCGACTTGCCGTAGAGCTTCTGCGCCGCCTTGAGTGCAAGATAGGCCACGTCCGCCTCAATGAGCTGCTGCATCGCTCTTCTCCTCGTCGTCGTAGACCTTGGTCGCCTCCAGGGCGGACTCCGACACTTGCAGCACCTGGTCGTGAAAGATCACGTGGTACAGCACGCCGTTATTCTCATCGCGGAACACTTTCAGTATCTCGCCCTCCATTCCCGGCGTGACGCGCACTTCACCGCACACCGTAAGCGTGATCCGGCTGCGCACCCTCTCGCGGCTTTCGAACTTGCTGGGTATCCACACGTCGTCGATGCCGATGAGCTCCTCCTCGCGAAAGCCGACGATCTTGTCCTGTTCGAGGATGTTGACGGTGTAGATCAGCTGGTCCTGCAGAAAGGTGCCGACGTTCATCACGAAGCCGGTAGAGCCGCGCCGGATCAACAACATGCCGATGGGCACGCCGGGATAAGTGCCGTCATTACGCACATTGCGAATGATGCGGACTTCGTCTCCGAATTCGAATTTAGGCAGCATTGCTCACATCCAGATTTGTTGCCAGGTTTGAGATGTCACCCCCATCCCAACCTTCCCCCTGAAAGGGGGAAGGTGCCTGATTTCCTCCCCCGTTCAGGGGGATAACCAGCGACTTGGCTGGCGCTGTTTGCCAGCTTAGTCGAATGGCTAGCAGTTCCATCAGGCCGGAATCCAGTAATAACACACAACCCGCGTAGCGAACCAAGCCGCTTTGTTGTGCCGCTTCGCGGCGTATTTGATTTGCTGGATTCCGGCCTGCGCCGGAATGACGGCTCAGAAAATTCATCACGACCCCGCTTTATTCACAGTGATGGAACTGATCGGCACGAACTTCACCTGCGGTTCGTGCATGTGGAATACCTTGAACACTTTCTCGGTCAGCGCGTCGGATTTCACGAAATCCTGGTATGCCCGCGTGAGGAGCGTGACATACACCGCACGCTGCGCTGCTTCATCATCCGGCATCGCCGCTTTGCCGAGGTAGTCGTGGAAGCGCTGCAAGATATGCAGACGGTTCACCTGCACCACCGAGAGATCGTATTCGATGTCGAAGTAATTCAGAAAATCCTCGGCGGAGACCAGCTCCTCCATTGCCTCGTCCAGTGTCAGGTCGTCCATCACGCTCTCCTTTGCATCGCTCCATCGTTATCGATCGCCTGGCGCAGCACTTCCAGCAGCGCCTTTCCGCCCATGCGGTCATTGCTGTCCAGCTCCACCAGTTTCTCCAGCATCGCCCGCCCGATGTCGAAATATCCCAGGCGCAGGTTGATGTAGCCGGTCGCCTTGAGCACCATCAGATAGAAACGCACCAGGCCCATCGAACGCAGCACGCCTTCGCCCAGGTTCGCTTCGTTCAGGTTCATCCATGCCTCGGGGAAATTCAGCCGCCGGCCGACCACGGCCAGCGTGCTTTCCCCCACCAGCAGCGCATCTTCGAAACGGTGCTGGTAGAAGTAATAGCGATACAGTGCCACCAGCACCATCAGGTGTTGCGGCGCCAGCAGGCTGGCACGCAGAAGCAGGCTCTCTGATTCCTCGCTGCCGTATTTGTCCGCAGCGGCCACGATCAGGCGCGAAACGTCCTGTGCCAGCGGCTCGTCGAAATACAACTCGGCTTGTTCAAAATCGAGCAGATCCATATCAATTCCTTGAGGATGCAGGATACGGGATACAGGATACGGAGCTGGGGTCGGCTGAATCCTGTATCCCGTATCCTGTATCCCGGGTGGCACAAAGCTCGTCCGCGTCGCAAGTGCGGCATTGCCCGTCCACCGGTTCGCCCTGTCTGCGCAGCTGGCCTTCAAGCACTTCGATACGTTCCATCAGGCAAGCGATGGCGCGGCCTACCGGGTCGGGGATCAGGTGATGGTCGAGATTGATGCCGTAGATGTTGTCGGTGCCGGCTTCTTCGGTGCGCAATACGACCTTGCCGGGAATGCCGATCACGGTGCGGTGCGCAGGCACATCCTTGACGACGACCGAGTTGGCGCCGACACGCACTTGCTCGCCGAGCGTGATCGCCCCCAGTATCTTTGCACCCGCGCCGACCACGACGCCGTCACCAAGGGTCGGATGGCGCTTGCCCTTGTTCCAGGTCGTGCCACCCAACGTGACGCCGTGGTACAGCGTCACGTCGTTGCCGATCTCGGCGGTCTCGCCGATCACCACGCCTGCGCCGTGATCGATGAAGAAGCGCCTGCCGATCGTCGCACCCGGGTGGATATCGATGTTGGTCATGAAGCGCGCGAACCAGGAAAGCAGTCTTGCCGGATACCGCAATCCGGACTTCCAAAATCGGTGCGCGACGCGTTGCAGCAGGATCGCATGCACGCCGGGATAAGTGGTCAGCACTTCGAAACGCGAACGCGCAGCCGGGTCGCGCTGGAAGACACAGTGCACGTCTTCGCGCAAGAGACGAAGCAAGCCCACCTTTTCGGCGCGCTGAACACACCCCTCACCCGACCCTGTGGGCCACCCTCTCCCGCTTGCGGGAGAGGGGTTGGGGAGAGGGTGAGCATCTAGTGGCATGTTCATCTCCTAATGCGCCGCACTGGGCTGTCGCCCGATGTAGCGTTGGTAGAGGAACAGCAATTCCTGGTCTGCGGGAGACCGTTTGGCACGCTCCGCAAAACTGCGGATGTCCGGCAACAGCGCACGCGCCTCGGCCTGGCTGAGATTCAGCCCCATCGTGGCGTAGGCCGCGATGACGCCATGCGCGCCCGAATGCTTGCCGACAACCAGCTTGTGGTGGCGACCCACTTCGACCGGGTCGAAGCCCTGGTAGGTATCCGGGTCTTTGAGCAAGCCATCGACATGGATACCCGCCTCGTGCGTGAATACACCCTCGCCCACCAGGCTCTTCTGCCACGGCACAGGACGACCCGACGCGGCAGCCACCAGAGTCGACAGGGAGGGGAAAAGCGAGAGGTCGATGCCGGTTTCCAGGTTGTAGAGTTTCTTCAATCCCATCGCGACTTCTTCCAGCGGTGCGTTGCCTGCGCGTTCGCCCAGGCCGTTCACCGTGGTGTTGATGTGGGTCGCACCGGCCAACGCGGCGGCAAGGCTGTTGGCAGTGGCCAAGCCGAGATCGTCGTGCGCGTGCATCTCGATCTCGATATCCACCGCACTGCGCAATGCCGCAATGGATCTGTGTACCCCGAACGGTTCCATCACGCCCAGCGTGTCGGCATAGCGAATGCGACGCGCACCGGCGGCCTGTGCGGCATCGGCCACCTGCAGCATGAATTCCGGATCGGCGCGCGAAGCGTCTTCACAACCGACGATTACTTCCAAGCCATAGTCGTAAGCCAGCGGCACCAGTTCAAAGATGGTGTCGAGCACCCAAGTGCGGTCGCGCTTCAATTTCTTGGCAAGATGGATATCCGACACCGGAATCGACACATCGATCATGTGCACATCGAGCTGGTCGGCGGCATCGATGTCGGATCTGCACATGCGGCTCCACACGATGAGCTTCGCATCCAGGTCGAGTGCGGCGACGGCATTGATGCTTTCGCGTTCTTCATGCCCCATCGCCGGAATGCCGACTTCCAGTTCCGGCACGCCAAGCGCATCGAGCTTGCGTGCAATGTCCAGCTTCTCCTCCAGCGTGAACGCCACCCCGGCGGTCTGTTCGCCGTCGCGCAGGGTGGTGTCGTCGATGACGATCATTCTGGACATAATATTCACTTCATCCCAAAACCGTTAGCCACAGAGAACACAGAGATCACAGAGAAAAACATCCGTGCCCATAGTGGTCCGTTCGTGGTGAGCTTGTCGAACCATGAACGGCCCTTCGACAGGCTCAGGGCGAACGGATTTCGATTTGCGTGGTTCATCTCTGTGTGCTCTATGTTCTCTGTGGCTAAAATGTTTTTCATGATCATGCGTATGTCGGCGCGAACGCCTTTTCCGGTTCGGCCTTCGGACCGTCGCCTTCCCAGTACGGCGACAGTTTCCGCAGTTGCGCGATGATCTCCGGCACCACGGCGATCACGCGGTCGACTTCGGCCTCGGTGCTGTAGCGCGACAGCGAGAAGCGCACCGTGCCATGGGCAGCCGTATAAGGAATGCCCATCGCGCGCATCACGTGCGAAGGTTCGAGTGAACCGGAAGTGCAGGCAGAACCCGAACTGGCGGCGATACCGAACTTGTTCAGCAGCAGCAGGATGGCTTCGCCCTCGATGAACTCGAACGCGATGTTGCTGGTGTTGGGCAGGCGGTTTGTCGGGTCGCCGGTGACGAATGAGCGCGGAACCTTTGCCAGAATCCCCGCTTCCAGTTTGTCGCGCAGCCGCTTCACTTCGCTGTTCTCGAATGCCATCGCTTCCTGCGCCATCTCGGCTGCCTTGCCCAACCCGACGATGGAAGTGGTGTTCTCGGTGCCGGCACGACGGCCGCGCTCCTGATGACCGCCGCGCAGCAGCGGACGGAACCGCGTCCCGCGCTTCAGGTACAGCACGCCGATGCCCTTGGGCGCGTGCAACTTGTGTCCCGATACAGAGAGCATGTCGATCTTGGTATCTTTCAGGTTCAGCGGCACCTTGCCTACGGCCTGCACCGCGTCGGTATGGAACATCGCACCGGCGGCGTTCGCCAGTTCGGCCATCTCGACCACCGGGAAGAAGGTGCCGGTCTCGTTGTTCGCCCACATCACCGACACCACGGCGACCTGATCGGTGAGCAGCTTCCTGTACTCCTCCAGGTCGAGGCGGCCCTTGCCATCCACCTTGAGCAGATGCACCTTGTAGCCCTCTTTTTCCAGATGGGTACAGAGCGTGAGGATGGCCGGATGCTCGACGGTGGTGGTGATGATCTCCTTGCGTTCCGGCTGCGCCTTCAATGCCGAGATGATCGCGGTGGAATCCGATTCGGTACCGCATGAAGTGAAGATGATCTCGGAATCGTGTTCTGCACCGAGCAGCTCCTGCACCTGCATGCGCGCCTTCTTGATCGCCAGCCCGACCTTGTTGCCGAAGCTGTGCATCGACGACGGGTTGCCGAACTGTTCGGTGAAATACGGCAGCATGGCCTCGACCACGGCGGGGTCGACGCGGGTTGTTGCGTTGTTGTCGAAATAGATGCCTTCCATTTTCTGCTCCTTATCTTCTTTGTTCCCTCGCCCGCAGGCGGGAGAGGGTTAGGGTGAGGGATGGTGAATAACCTTCACTCTTTTTGTTACTCACAGCCCCTCATCCCCTGCCCTTCTCCCGCCTGCGGGAGAAGGGAGTTAATTCATCACGGATGACAAGTCGCCCTGCTCAATGCACCAGCCTTGGTTGGCACGATCTTGATGAACTCTTTCAGTTCTTCCATCAGCTTTTGCTGGATACCCTGTAGCGTGAGCGCTTCCATCTGGCAGCCTGCGCATGCACCAGTCATGTTGACGTAGATGGTCTTGCCGTCCACATCCACCAGCTCGATGTCGCCGCCGTCCCGCTTCAATTGCGGGCGCACCGCTTCCAGCACTGCCTCGATCTTGCGGATGCGTTGCAGGTTGGTCATGCCAGCAGGCTTCGCTTCTTCCTTTGCGGGTGTGCCCGGCTTGAAGGCCTCGCCGCGCTCGGTCATCACTTTCACCAATATTTCTTCGATGCTTTCGTGGCAGGAGGAACAACCGCCGCCAGCCTTGGTGTAGTTGGTCACGTCCTGCACCGAGCACAGGTTGTTGGCGCGGATGGTGTCCTCGATCAGCACCGCGTCGATGGCAAAACATTTGCACACCAGCGCGCCTTCTTCGTGATCATCGCTCCACACTTCGCCGCGATAGTTGGCCACGGCGGCCTGCAACGCCTCGCGTCCCATCACCGAGCAATGCATCTTTTCCGGGGGCAGGCCGTCGAGGTAATCGGCGATGTCCTGGTTGCTGACTTTGAGCGCCTCGTCCAGCGTCTTGCCCTTGATCATCTCGGTGAGTGCAGACGAAGACGCGATGGCCGAGCCGCAGCCGAAGGTCTGGAAATGTGCGTCGAGGATGACGTCCGTCTTCGGCTCCACCTTGAGCATCAGGCGCAGCGCGTCACCGCATGAAATCGAGCCGACGTCGCCCACGCCGTTCGCACCTTCAAGCACACCTGCATTGCGCGGTTGAAAGAAATGTTCTTTGACTTTTTCCGAGTAGTCCCACATGGTTTGCTCCTAGTATCTAAAATTGCGTAGCGTCCGACCGTACCCCTCGCCCTTGGGGAGAGGGGGAACGGGGGTGAGGGAAACGATCATGTTCATGATCGTTAGGCCGAGAATGATGAACCGCACGCGCAACTGGAGCTGGCGTTCGGGTTTTCGAATTTGAAGCCGCTGCCGTTCAGGCTGTCGACGAAATCGACTGTCACGCCTTCGAGCAGAGGTGCGGATAAAGGATCGACCAGCAGCGTCACCGCACCGTATTCCAGCACGGTGTCGTCCTCGTTACTGGCCTCTTCCAGCGACATGCCGTACTGGAAGCCGGAGCAACCGCCGCCGGAAATGGCGATGCGCAGTCCCGCCACGGGCGTGGCCGAGCCTTTGATGAATTTCTCTACCGCAGAGATCGCGTTGGGTGTCAGGTTGATCATGGTTCGCTCCTATCAGGTGGTCTGTGCCTGAGTAATCGCAAACTGCGTGCCACCCCCTGCCGATCAGATCAACAGACTGTTTAATTGGGGGATTGTCGGAATCGCACGCCCAACTCGCCTGTGTGGAACAAGACGGGGATGGGGTGTTGTAGGGTTTGTGACAAGCAATGAAAATCCCCATCGATTGCCGACGGGGATGCTTTTTGACTTACATCGCGGTTCCGAACAGCTTGCCGACACCTGCGGTCAGACCCATGGCCAGTGCGCCCCAGAAGACCACACGCAGTGACGCCCGAAGTATCGGCGCTCCGCCAGCGCTGGCTGCCAATGCGCCGAGAGCGGTGAGGACGACCAGGGAGACGCCGGCGACTACAGAAAGTATCAGCATTGGTGGAGCTACGAGTGCAGCCAGCAGCGGCAAGGCCGCACCCGCAGCGAAGGTCAGCGCAGAAGTGAATGCGGCCTGCACCGGCCGGGCACTCAGGGAATCGCTGATGCCCAGCTCATCGCGGGCATGGGCGCCCAGTGCGTCATGTGCCATCAGTTGTTGAGCCACCTGTACTGCCAGTTCCGGTGCAAGCCCGCGTTTGATGTAGATCTCCGCCAGCTCCTGATGTTCATGCTCCGGCTGCGCTTTCAGTTCGGCGCGTTCACGCGTCAGGTCGGCCTGTTCCGTGTCAGCCTGCGAACTGACCGACACATACTCTCCCGCCGCCATCGACATCGCGCCCGCCACCAGCCCGGCCACACCTGCCACCAGCAGCTCGCTATGCCCCACATTGGCCGCCGCCACCCCGACCATCAGGCTGGCGGTCGAGACGATGCCGTCATTTGCGCCCAGCACGGCGGCGCGCAGCCAGCCTATGCGCTGAAAACGATGTGATTCACGATGGACGGATCGGGGCATGGTGTGTTGTCTCTGCAATCTCGCGTACGCCGGATATACAGCTTAATGAGATAAGCATAGCACCATCAACCGGCAACCAGTGAAATCGGCGAATGTGTAGCCACGGAAAGGGAATTTCCGTGTTGGCCGGCGAAGCAATGAAATGGCTGCATGAAAAAAATCGATCAGAGAATCGGGAAACCCGAAATCAACAGCAAAAAAATGAACGATAATTCAGTGCGAACTTCAGCACCGTTTTGAATGTAAAGAGAATGTAAAGAGGAAGAATCATGAGAGACATCATCAGCCAATACCGGATCGAAAAGGAACCCTACTACCGCGTCGTATCGGATGAACTGGCTGTCTTTGACGCGGCTTATTCCGTGCGCATGCCCATGATGCTCAAGGGACCGACAGGCTGCGGCAAAACGAGGTTCATCGAATATATGGCCTGGAAACTCCAGAAGCCCCTCATCACGGTCGCGTGCAACGAAGACATGACCGCTTCCGATCTGGTGGGCCGTTTCCTGCTCGATGCGACCGGCACCCGCTGGCAGGATGGGCCGCTCGCCATCGCGGCCCGTTTCGGTGCGATCTGCTATCTGGACGAGATCGTGGAAGCGCGCCAGGACACGACCGTGGTGATCCACCCGCTCACCGACAACCGCCGGGTGCTCCCCCTGGAGAAGACCGGCGAACTCATCAACGCACATCCGGATTTCCAGCTGGTGATCTCCTACAACCCCGGCTACCAGAGCGTGATGAAGGATCTGAAACAGTCTACCAAGCAGCGCTTCGGCGCCTTGGACTTCAATTATCCGGAACATGCGATCGAAGAAGAGATCGTCTCCCATGAGACGGGCGTGGCACGCGAAATCGCGGGCAAGCTGGTTTCGATTGCGGAAATGGCGCGAAACCTGAAAGGTCACGGTCTGGATGAAGGGATTTCCACCCGCATGCTGATCTACGCAGGCAACCTGATCTCCAAAGGCGTCGAAGTCAAGAAGGCTTGCTGCGTCGCCCTGATCGCGCCGATCACGGACGACCCGGACATGCGCGATGCGCTCGATGCGGCAGTGACTACGTTCTTCGGATAGGCGATACGACGATAATGAAACCGATGAAAGACATATCGGTGACCGGTAACGGAGGATGCGTGATTCCCATGCCCTGCTCATCCTGCATGGCGCCTGACGGGATGGCCGCTTGATATGAAACCCGCCTTCAACCGCCTTACGCTCGGGCTGAAAAGATATCTCGGCCTGTCTTCCCGCAAGTCCGTGGCTGACCTGCAGAAGGAACGGGAGAGAATGAAGCTGATGGACGTTCAGCGACGCATCGGCATGTACCTGCGAGGTCTCTGGGGCCGGGAATTCGTGATCAAACCGAGGGAGGTCAAATTCTCCACGCTTCACGGAAGCCATCCCTTCGTCGAGGACGACGCCATCCATTTGCCGGAAGCCTATTACGAACTCACCCGGAACGGAGACCTGCACTTCACGGGACTGCAGTTCTACCGGGCAGCTTCGGCCCATGCCGCGGCCCATCTCGTTTATTCAAGGAAACGATCTGCTTCGGACGCGCTCGCCCCATGGCAGAAAGCGTCGATCTCCACGATCGAAGATGCGCGGGTGGAAGCGCTGGCAATACGCAGGTTCCCCGGCCTGAAGAAACTCTGGGCCGCGCAGCATATGGCCACTCCTGCGCATCATCAGACTGCGGATGACTATCTTGATCGCCTCGCACGCGCGCTGCTGGACGATGCCTATGTGGATGACGATCCCTGGATCAGCAAAGGACGCACACTGTTCAAGGCAGCGGACACCCTGGAGAACGATGGTATCGCCAGGGACATCGGCATGGCGCTCGCGCACGAACTCCGGGAAAAGAAAGTCGATTTCAGCCCCGGCCCCGGCGCGCACAGGGCGGCCTACCGCGACGACAACCGTCTTCTGTGGGAATCCGCAAAACCCGCCGCCGAAGAAGAGCAGATAGCGCCCACCACGTTCTTCGAATCAAAGATCCTTTCCATATGGGAGTTCGCGAGATTCGGCTACGGCGAAAAGCGGAAATCAGCGATCACTTTCTACGACGCCGAGTTCCTCTTTGCCGACGACAAGCCGCTTACCGACGAAGCGGCTGAAACTGCTACGGAACTGGAGTCGGACGAAGACCTCGACAAGCTGTCTGCCCTGTTATCCAAAAAGACGGCAAGCGAAGCATCGTCTCCGGAAACCTATCAATATTCCGAATGGAATTTCCGCAGCCAGAACGAGACTGAGTCTTGGGTGACCCTGCGGGAGATGAATGCCGCGCCCGGCGATCTACAGATCGTAGATAACATCATCGCGCAGAACAATCACCTCCTGTCGCGCATGAAAGTCCTGCTCAACGCCATCCGGTATGGGGGAGTGCATCGTGTCAGGAAGCTCGAGGAAGGCGACGAAATAGACATCAACGCGGCCATCCGTTCGCAGATCGACATCAGGCTCGGTATGCAACCGGACCCCCGCATCATGATGCGCACGGTGCGGAAGACGCGCGACATCTCGGTGCTGCTGCTGCTGGATCTTTCCCAGTCGACGAACGAAAAGGTCCTGGGCCAGGAGCACACCGTGCTGGAGCTCACCCAGCAGGTTTGCGTGCTGTTTTCGGATGCGATCGAAACGGTAGGCGATCCGCTGGCCATCCACGGTTTCTGTTCCGAAAGCCGGCACAACGTCGAATACTATCGGCTAAAGGATTTCGATCAACCCTACGACGACGTACCCAAGGCGAAGATCGCCGGCATGACCGGCCAGCGCGCCACCCGCATGGGGGCCGCGATACGCCATGCGACCTATCACCTGAACAAGCAGCACTCACGCAAAAAGCTGCTGATACTCATCACTGACGGCGCACCGGATGACGTTGACGTGCGCGGCGAGGAATACCTGCGCTGGGACACGAAGAAGGCGGTCGAGGGTGCCGGACGCAGCGGTATCAATACATTCTGCATCAGCTTGGACCCCAGGGCGGACCGGTACGTATCCCGGATATTCGGCGCCAGAAACTACATGGTCGTCGACCATGTCAGTTGCCTGCCCGAAAAGATGCTGATGCTGTATGCGGGACTGACCCGTTGAAATTCAGGGCTGAATCGTTGTGTGACTTAAGCCACAACCCAGACTCAGAATAATTTGATGACCTTGTGCCGGTTGACGTAAGCCAGCACCCATGCGCCCACGCTTAACGCGCACGAGATTATCTTCGCGGTAATCGAATCGATGACCAGCATGTTCAACAGCAGCACCACGGTAAACGCGGTGATGTTAAAGGCGACGATCATATAGACGATCACCAGGGGAAACCTGAACATAATCCTCTCCTTCAAAACCGGGTTGCGCCATCCCGGCGATTCGTCCCGGATCCATCATCCGGCCTGCCGTCGTCCGGCCGGGCCTTTCTCGCCGGGCCATTTTCCCGATGCGTCACGGCCGGCTACGAAACGCGCCGGCCTCCGCGGTATAGTGCTCAACGCATTGCCGCCACTCGCTGCTGGCGGCATTGCCCGGATCCTGCTGCAGGAAGCATGCGCATTTGCAGGCCGACGCACGGTAGCATTCGGCGATGCGGCCTGCCTTGCACAAAGCCTGCTGCTCCACGCACTGGTTGCTGCAGGCCCTTGTAATCTGGCGTTCCTTTAGCTGCTGTTCGATCGGCACCTGCGGTGCGATCGGCGGCTGTGTATAGATGCCCCACATCATCATGGCCGCGCCGAGCAGGAAAATACTGCCCATCAGCCAGTTGAAGCGGGTGAACACGATCGCCAGTATTTTTTGCCGGGTCGAGCCTTCCTGGTGCTCGCCCAATTTGAAATTCAACAATCCCGGCGTTCCGGTTTTTTCGTGCAACTGGTTGCAGGCATCGATGCATTCGCCGCAGTCGAAGCAGTTGTCGTGCATTTTAATACTGGTCGGCTGGATATCGGTAATGCACAACGTTGCGCAGTAATTGCATTTGGCACAATCGTCCGAGCGCGAAGCGTCATAGGAGACATGCAAGGCGTTCCGCGTCTTGAACATCTTCTGGCCCATTCGGTACAGGCACGCGTAATCACACATGAAATAGCGCACGGCCGCGATGTCGATGAAGATCAGCAGCACCGAAAATAAATACGGGAATTGTATGTAGCCTGACGTGTTGTTGGATCCGAAGGTAACGAAAGACCACACTTCGTGCGGCGTATAGAAAAACAGTACCGGAACGAGTGCCAGAACCATCGCTGCACCCAGGAATATCGCACCCAGGACCAGCCAATTGAGCGCCTTGTTCTTTGCCGCCGCAACGATCGCTCCTTTGCCATCGACGCGAACATCCGCGCGTTTGCCCAGGAATTTGTAGGTCAGGTTGTTCGCCCATTCTGCAAGCAGGTTCTGCGGACAAGCCCAGCCGCACCAGATGGCTCCAACGGTCGTATAGGTGATGACTGGCAAAATAGTGAGCACGACCGCCAACCCGAAGATAAAGGCGAAATTCGACCACCATATCTGGTGGCCCATGATATGGAAACTCGCCAAAGCCCAGTCGATCTGAAATACTCCGAGGGCAGGAATAAGCGCGATCACAAGCAAGGTGGCAAGCTGCGTGGCGCGCCTGAGAATGCGATAGTTCGTCGGCAACATGTTTACTGTTTTGTCCATGGCATTGAATTCAACACAAACTCCAACTGCAATTAAACGAAGCCCCTGCTTTACAGGGGCCTCCATCCGATACTTTTACTGCGAGTCGCAGATATCCGCTAGAACGGGATATCGTCGTCGAAATTGTCGAAGTTGCCTTTGGCTGCCGGTGCGGCGGCCGGTTTGGTCGCCGGAGCACTGCGAGCTGCCGGTGCAGACTGATTCTCAACCACCTCGAAGCTGCCGGCGCCCGACTTGCTGCCCAGCATCTGCATTTCGTTGACGATGATCTCGGTGGTGTAACGGTCTTTTCCGGTTTCCTTGTCCTGCCACTTGCGCGTCTGTATCTTGCCTTCGATGTAGACCTGCGAGCCCTTCTTCAGGTATTCGCCCGCAACTTCGGCCAGGCGGCGATAGAACACCAAGTTGTGCCACTCCGTCTTTTCCTGCTTCTCGCCCGCCTTGTCCTTCCAGTTTTCGGAAGTCGCCAGTGTGGCATTGGTCACTGCTTCGCCGTTGGTCATGTAACGGGTCTCCGGATCTTTACCCAGACGTCCCACCAGGATCACTTTATTCACCGACATGTCATGCCCCCTATCAAGAATTCAAGACTTTCACTCCCTCTCCCGCCGGGAGAGGGTTGAGGTGAGAGAACGCCTTGTTTGTCCCGCTCACCAATTGCTCAACTGCTTTTTCATCGAACCCGCTGATCTCGACTTTGACCAGGGCGATCTGTTCGTTTGCGACGACCAGCACCTCGCTTACGCCGCGCAAGCGCGCCAGCGCCAGCTGCAATGCGCGTGCCGCATCTTCATCCGTCTCTTTCAGGTGATATATCCGGGTCGCCAGCGGCCGCGGTGCCTGCATGGTGGAAGCCACCACCAGCCACAGCAGCAGCATGACCACCGCAAACACGAGCACGGCGTTGCCTCCGTAGATCTGCATCAGCAACCCGCCCATGGCCGAACCGAAGAAGGCACCGAGGAACTGCACGCTGCTGAACACGCCCATCGCCGTCCCCTTGGCCGCCAGCGGCGATATCTTGCTGACGATGGAAGGTTGCGTGGCTTCCAGCACGTTGAAAGCGGTAAAGAACATCAGCAACGAGACCGCCACGCCCAGGATGCTGCCATGCAAAAACAGGATCGCCACTTGCGCCACGGCTGCGAGCGCGATGGCGATCATGAACACCTCTTTCATCTTCGCCTTTTTCTCCGCGATGATGATGGGCGGCACCATGAGCCCGAAAGCGATCAGCATCACCGGCAGATAGACCTGCCACTGGTGCTGCGCATCCAGCCCGTCCGCACGCAGGATGAACGGCACCTGCATGAACACCGACATCAGGATCGCATGCAGCGTGAACACGCCGAAATCCATGCGCAGCAGGTCCTTGTTGCGCAGCACTTCGGCGAGCTTGCTGGTGTTGGCCTCGGTGTCGGAATGGAAGCGCATGATGGTGGGCTTGGGGATGAACCACAGCACGACCCCGATGGAAACGAAGGCCAGCAGGCCGATCAGCGTGAACATGCCGGACATGCCGATGTACTTGTACAGCAGCGGCGACAGCACCATCGAGATCGAGAACGTAATGCCGATGGTGATGCCTATCATCGCCATCGCCTTGGTGCGATGCTCCTCGCGCGTCAGGTCGGCCGTCAGCGCCATCACAGCCGCATTGATCGCCCCCGCACCCTGGATCACGCGCCCCAGGATGATCCAGTAGATGTCGTCCGCCGAGGCGGCGATGAAGCTGCCCGCAGCGAACAGCAGCAAGCCGACTATGATCACCGGCTTGCGTCCGTAACGGTCCGAAAGCCAGCCTGCCGGTATTTGCAGGATGGATTGTGTCAGGCCATACGCGCCGAGGGCGATACCGATCAGAAAGTGGCTCTGCCCGCCGGGCAATTTCTCGGCATACAAGGCAAATATCGGCAGGATGATGAACAGGCCCAGCATGCGCAGGCCGTAAATGCCGGCCAGGCCTATGCTGGCACGGCGCTCAAGCGGGGTCATCGCGGAATCTGAAGCGGACATTAAGCAACAAATTGAAATTCAGAAGGTTCGTATATTAACAGGTCTAGCTGCCTCGCCGATAGCCGGCCCCCGCAAGTACGCGTTAAGCGGCACGGGGTTGTCCTGCCGCGAATATGATGGCCGCAGAAACATGAGCACTTGCCGTTTCATCCATTGACTTTCCTTGTTTTTATTCCGATTTCTTAGGTTGGGAAAGCATCAAAACTCGCGTATATTGTCAGGTCGTTTTACTGACTCGCTACCCGGAATGGAATACATAAAAATACGCGGTGCCCGCACCCACAACCTGAAGAACATCAGCCTCGATCTGCCACGCAACCAATTGGTGGTGATCACCGGATTATCCGGCTCTGGCAAGTCCTCACTCGCTTTCGATACCTTGTATGCCGAGGGTCAGCGGCGCTATGTGGAGTCGCTTTCCGCCTATGCGCGGCAATTCCTGCAGTTGATGGAAAAACCGGATGTCGACCTGATCGAGGGGCTCTCCCCTGCCATCGCCATCGAGCAGAAGGCCACGTCGCATAACCCCCGCTCAACTGTGGGTACGGTCACCGAGATCCACGATTACCTGCGCCTGCTGTTTGCACGTGCTGGCGATCCCTATTGTCCGCAGCATGACCTGGTGTTGCAGGCGCAATCTGTAGGGCAGATGGTGGACCATGTGCTGGCACTGCCGGATGGTACCAAGGTGATGATCCTGTCGCCGCTGGTCGTTGAGCGCAAGGGCGAACAGCTGGAGCTGTTTGACGAACTGCGTGCGCAAGGTTTTGTGCGCCTGCGTGTGAACGGCAAGGTGTGCGAGATGGACAACCTGCCAAAACTGGAGAAGAACAAGAAGCACACCGTCGAGATCGTGGTGGATCGCTTGAAAGTCTCAGCCGACATCAAGCAACGTCTGGCCGAATCGTTCGAAACGGCATTGCGTCACGCGGATGGCCGCGCGCTGGCAGTGGAGATGGATAGCGGCAAGGAGCATCTGTTCTCGGCCAAGTTCGCCTGCCCCATCTGCAATTATTCGCTGCAGGAGTTGGAGCCACGGTTGTTCTCGTTCAACAGCCCGATGGGCGCGTGCCCGAAGTGCGACGGCCTGGGCGTGATCAGTTTCTTCGATCCTAAACGTATCGTGGCTTTTCCATCGCTCTCGCTGAGCGGCGGCGCGATCAAGGGCTGGGACAGGCGCAACCAGTTCTATTACCAGATGCTGGACAGCCTGGCGAAGCATTATGATTTTGACTTGGAACGCCCGTTCGAAAGCCTGCCGGAGAAGATCCAAAAGGTCGTGTTGTACGGCAGCGGGCGTGAAGAGATACCTTTCCAGTACTTGAACGAGCGCGGCAAGAAGATGATGCGCGAGCATCCCTTCGAGGGCATCGTCAACAATCTGGAGCGGCGCTACAAGGAGACGGACTCGCCCACAGTGCGCGAGGAGCTGGCGAAGTACCTCAACGGCTGCACTTGCCCGGATTGCAATGGCACCCGCCTGCGCATCGAGGCGCGCCATGTGCGTGTAGCCGACCACACCATCTACCAGCTCAGCGCGTTGGCATTGAAGCAGGCGCTGACTTTTTTCCAGAACGTGACGCTGCCCGGGAACAAGCAGGCCATTGCCGAGAAGATCGTGCAGGAGATCGCCAGCCGCCTGACTTTCCTCAACAACGTGGGACTGGACTATCTTTCCCTGGATCGATCGGCCGAGACGCTCTCCGGGGGCGAAGCGCAGCGCATTCGCCTGGCATCTCAGATCGGCTCGGGACTCACAGGCGTGATGTATGTGCTTGATGAGCCTTCCATCGGCTTGCATCAGCGCGACAACGACCGTCTGCTGGCCACGTTGAAGCGCCTGCGCGATATGGGCAATAGCGTGATCGTGGTGGAGCACGACGAGGACGCCATCCTGACCGCCGATTACGTGGTGGATATGGGCCCCGGCGCGGGCGAACATGGCGGCAAGGTCGTGGCGCAGGGTACGCCCGAGGAAGTATGCGCCAACCCTCAGTCGCTTACAGGCGATTACCTGTCCGGGCGGCGCAGTATCGAAGCGCCAAAGAAATATCGCAAGCCGGATCCCGAGCGCAGATTGAAGATCGTCGGCGCCTGCGGCAACAATCTGAAGGACGTCACGCTCGATCTGCCGGTCGGCCTGCTGGTATGCGTCGCCGGCGTGTCCGGCTCGGGCAAGTCCACACTCATCAATGACACCCTGTATCACGCTGTGGCGAAGCATCTGTACGGCAGCAATGCCGAGCCTTCGCCTTACGCGGAGATTGAAGGCCTTGAGTTCTTCGACAAGGTCATCAACGTCGACCAGTCGCCCATCGGACGCACGCCGCGATCCAACCCCGCGACTTACACCGGGTTGTTCACGCCGATACGCGACCTGTTCTCCGGCGTTCCCATGTCGCGCGAGCGCGGCTACGGGCCCGGACGCTTCTCTTTCAACGTCAAGGGCGGACGCTGCGAATCCTGCCAGGGCGACGGCGTGATCAAGGTGGAGATGCACTTCCTGCCGGACGTGTATGTGCCGTGCGACGTGTGCCATGGCCACCGCTACAACCGGGAGACGCTGGAAGTGCAGTACAAGGGCAAGAACATCCACCAGGTGCTCGAGATGACGGTGGAGCAGGCGCACGAATTCTTTTCCGCCGTGCCTATCCTCGCGCGCAAACTGAGAACGCTGCTCGACGTGGGCCTGGGTTACATCACACTCGGGCAGAGTGCAACCACCCTGTCCGGTGGCGAAGCACAGCGCGTCAAGCTTTCGCTGGAGCTCTCCAAACGGGACACAGGACGCACGCTGTATATCCTCGACGAACCGACTACCGGCCTGCATTTCCACGATATCGCCATGCTGCTTAAGGTCATCCACACACTGCGTGACCAGGGCAACACAGTGGTGGTCATCGAACACAATCTGGATGTGATCAAGACTGCCGACTGGGTCATCGATTTGGGACCTGAAGGCGGGAATGGCGGCGGGCGTATCGTGGCGCAGGGCTCGCCCAAAGATATCGCGGCGAACCCGGAAAGCGTGACGGGGCCATACCTGCAAAAACTGCTGGGCAAATGATGAAACGCAGTTTGCTCGCCTGCCTTCTTTTTTCCGCCTTATCGGCGCAGGCGCACGATTTTGATGCGAATGAAATGGTTTCCGCTCATAACCGCTGGCGCAAGACTGTCGGCGCGCCGCCGCTCTCCTATTCGACCGACCTTTCCGCTTCGGCCCAAGAATGGGCGAATCACCTGAAAGAAGACAACCATTGTCGGATGCAGCACAGCAAGCCGGACGGGCGCTACGGAGAGAACCTGTTCTGGGCAAGCGCGGTGCAATGGTCAGACGGCAGGCGCGAACTGCAAGAGATCGGTCCGAAAACAGTGGTGGATGACTGGGGTAGCGAACGCTCGAACTACAACTACAAGAAAAATAGCTGCACGAAAGGCAAGATGTGCGGGCATTACACACAGCTCGTCTGGAAGACCACAACCACGGTCGGTTGTGCTGTCGCCACATGCGAGGACTCACGCGACCAAGTCTGGGTCTGCCAGTACCAGCCGCCGGGAAACTGGGTAGGAAAGAAACCCTACTGATTCCGTATCAGATAACGCCAAGGCCGGATTGAATCTGCCTTGGCGTTTATGCATGTTCCCCGTCGCCAATTGTTACTTGACAAGTATTGTCGGTTATTGTTAGATAATTGCCGCGTTTGCTCCAACAACCAAATCTAAAGGAGAACGATCATGAACATCAAGATGTTAGCCCCTCTTCTCTTGACTCTCATGTGGAGTCAGGCCTACGCAGCAGACGGTTCCATCACGATCAGCAGCCCCGCCAATGGCGCCATGGTCAGCGCCAAAGACAAGGTTCCGGTTACTTACGCAGCTACGCTCGGCCCGACCGGCGATCACCTGCACCTTTATGTCGATGGCAAACGTGTGGACGTGTTGCGCCAAATAAAGGGAACCGCAGAGCTTGACCCATTGCCTGTCGGCAAACATCACGTCTGCCTGACTGTCAATACAAGCGCACATGCGCCGACCGGCGTGGAAAGCTGCGTAGACGTCACTGCGCAATGAGCGCTGCACAGAATCTGAGCTACAGTGTAATTCAGGTTGTGCATAACTTCGGTGCGGTTGCGACAGTGGGCGGGTCGGTGATTGCAACACGGTTGCGAGATGACGTGATGCGGCGGCGGTTGGCTAATCTGGTGCTGATCGGCTGGGTGACGCAAGCCGTAAGCGGCGCCACCTTCGGTATGGTCACTTACCATTTTTACCACCAGCTGCCCGACATTTCCGGCATTGCCGTCGACGCGTTGGTAATCAAAATGGTTTGCGCGACGCTGGGGATCTTGCTGCTCGCAGCTTACCTTTGGCAAAGCCATCGCTGGACTGAGCAGGGTAAGAGCAACGCCTGGATTTCGTCATCTGTACTGGCAATCACGGCGATTTCCGGTGCTGCCTTTCTGCGCTGGTTCTCCTGAACCGTTCTGAAAAAACAACAAGGCCGGATCAAATCCGGCCTTGTTTGTTGTTGCTTGCAGCAATTGAAGCTTACTCGCCTGCGTCTACCGGTTGCGCATCCGCCGGACGGTCCAGCAGCTCAACCAGTGCCATCGGAGCATTGTCGCCCTTGCGGAAGCCGAACTTGAGGATGCGAGAGTAGCCGCCATTGCGGGCTGCGTAGCGCGGGCCGAGTTCGTCGAACAGCTTGGTGACGATATCGCGGTCGCGCAGACGTGCAAACGCCAAACGGCGATTGGCCAGACTGGGATTCTTGCCCAATGTCAGGATAGGTTCGGCGACGCGGCGCAGTTCCTTGGCCTTCGGCAGGGTAGTCTTGATAACTTCGTGACGCAGCAGCGAAACGGTCATGTTGCGCAACATCGCCAAGCGGTGGCTGCTGGTGCGGTTAAGTTTTCTAAGTCCTAAACGGTGACGCATGATTTTCCTCTCTTGCTATCCAGCCTCGCGGCTGGAGAAGCTTATTGCTCGGACATTGCCGTCCAGTTTTCCAGCTTCATGCCCAGCGACAGGCCGTGTTCGGCCAGCACTTGCTTGATCTCGTTGAGCGATTTGCGGCCCAGGTTCGGGGTACGCAACAGATCCGCTTCGGTATTCTGGCTCAGGTCGCCGATGTAATGGATGCTCTGAGCCTTGAGGCAGTTGGAAGAGCGCGGAGTCAGTTCCAGATCGTCGACCGGACGCAACAACATCGGATCGACCTTTGGAGTCTGCGGCTTTTCAACCGGCGCCGGCGTGCCTTCCAGTGCGGCAAACACGGAGAGCTGATCCATCAGAATGCGTGCTGCATAACGAATGGCTTCTTCGGGATCGATCGCGCTGTTGGTCTCGATGTCCATGATCAGCTTGTCGAGGTCTGTGCGCTGCTCAACGCGTGCACTCTCAACCGCGTAGCTGACGCGGGAAACCGGGCTGAACGAGGCGTCTATGGCGATATGCCCAACCGGACGAGTCGCACCGGGTTGCAAGCGCGAGATGGCGGAAACATAACCGCGACCCTGCTCAACCTTGATTTCCATGTCCAGTTTGCCGCCAGCCGCCAAGTGGGCGATGACATGATTCGGATTGATGACTTCGGTGTCAGCGCCAACTTCGATGTCGGCAGCCGTCACTACGCCCGCGCCGGATTTGCGCAGATGCAAAGTAGCTTCACGCGAGTTATGCAACTTCAGGACCAAACCCTTCAGGTTCAGCAGAATCTCGACCACGTCTTCCTGCACGCCGTCGATCGATGAGTATTCGTGCAACACACCCGCAATCTTGACTTCGGTCACAGCGTAGCCGGGCATGGACGACAGCAGAACCCGACGCAGGGCATTGCCCAGCGTGTGTCCATAGCCGCGCTCGAACGGCTCCATCACCACCCTTGCCTGTGTGGCGGAGGTTCGCTGCACATCAATGATGCGAGGTTTCAACAAATTATTGTTAGACATATCCTACTCCGCGTGGATTACTTGGAATACAACTCGACCACGAGATGCTCGTTGATCGTCGCAGGCAATTCGGAACGCTGAGGAACCGCCTTGAAGGTTCCCTTGAATGCCTTGGTATCGACTTCGAGCCATTCCGGGAAGCCGCGTTGCTCAGCCGCCAGCACGGCCGCTTTCACACGCAACTGGTTCTTTGATTTTTCAGCGACTTCGACCACATCACCCGGACGTACCTGATAGGACGGGATATTGACGCGCTTGCCGTTAACCAGAATGGCGTTGTGACGCACAACTTGGCGCGCTTCCGAGCGTGAAGCACCGAAACCCATACGATACGAAACGTTGTCCAGGCGCGACTCCAGCATCTGCAGCAGGCTTTCGCCGGTGATGCCGCGGGATTGCTCAGCGCGCTTGTATGTCAGTCGGAATTGGCCTTCCATCATGCCGTAGATACGACGCAACTTTTGCTTTTCACGCAACTGGCCGCCGTACTCGGACTGACGCTGGTTCTTTTTCTGACCGTGCTGACCGGGCGGATAGGCACGACGCTCTACCGAGCACTTGTCGGTAAAACATTTCTCTGCCTTGAGGAACAGCTTCTCGCCTTCACGGCGGCACTGACGGCATTTTGCATCAAGATTTCTAGCCAAGATCTATGCTCCTTAGATACGACGCTTTTTCGGAGGACGGCAACCGTTGTGCGGTACCGGCGTGATATCCGAAATGCTTGTTATTTTGAAACCTGCGGCGTTCAAAGCACGCACTGCGGATTCGCGACCAGGACCCGGGCCCTTGATACGCACTTCCAGATTCTTGACGCCGCATTCAACAGCAGACTTCCCAACTGTTTCGGCAGCAATCTGGGCCGCAAAAGGCGTACTCTTGCGCGAACCCTTGAATCCCTGCGCACCACTGGTTGACCAAGCCAGAGTATTACCCTGACGGTCCGTGATGGTCACGATGGTGTTGTTAAAGGAGGCGTGAACGTGCGCTATACCTTCGGCTACGTTCTTCTTAACTTTCTTGCGCACTCTCGTGCTGGGCTTTGCCATGTCTTCGATCCTCTACTTGATTACTTCTTCGCGCCGGCGATGGACTTGCGCGGTCCTTTGCGGGTGCGGGCATTGGTGCGTGTACGCTGACCACGGCACGGCAATCCGCGGCGATGGCGCAGTCCGCGGTAGCAGCCAAGATCCATCAAACGCTTGATGTTCATGGAAATTTCGCGACGCAGGTCGCCTTCCACCGTGAACTTGGCGACTTCGTCGCGCAGCTTTTCCATATCGGAATCGCTGATATCCTTAACCTTGGTGGAGGTGACGACCCCAGCTGCAGCACAAATCTGCTGCGCACGAGTGCGACCGATACCATAGATCGCAGTCAATGCGATCTCGGCGTGTTGATGGTTTGGAATGTTTACACCGGCAATACGAGCCATGCAGCTACCCTATTTATTCAAAAGTCGTAAATTGTACCATCCAGAGGCGATTTAACTCAATCAACCCTGGCGCTGTTTG
>DAIDAJ010000080.1 GCA_027310665.1 Sideroxydans sp.
CCGGCGAGAACGTGATCTACGGCGAATACCTGACCAATGCCCAGGGCGAGGACGTGGTGGCAGGCATACGCACCCCCAAGGCCATTGCCGAGATGGAATTGGAAATGCCGGAGATCTATCGCCAGCTGATCACACTGCACAACCGGCTCGAATCCCATTACCACGAAGTGCAGGATTTCGAGTTCACGATCGAGAAAGGCATCCTGTATTGCCTGCAGACACGCAACGGCAAGATGAACGCGCGCGCCATGGTGCGCACGTCGGTGGAATTGTTCAACGAGGGACTGATCAGCAAGGAACGCGCGCTGTTGCGCATCGAACCGGCGATACTGGAGCAGTTGCTGGTACCGCAGCTGGCACCGAACTTCCACGGCAAGTCATTGGCGCAAGGTCTGCCCGCCTCGCCCGGCGCCGCCTCCGGCAAGATCGTGTTCGATGCCGACACTGCGGAATCGCGCGGCCGCGCCGGCGAAAAGATCATCCTGGTGCGCGAGGAAACCAAGCCCGAGGACATCCATGGCTTCTTCCAGGCACAGGGCATATTGACCAGCCGCGGCGGCAAGACTTCGCTTGCGGCCGTGGTGGCGCGCGGCATGGGCAAACCCTGCGTCTCCGGTTGCGAGCAGATCGTCATCAACGATGTGCTGCGCAGTGCCCAGATCGGCGACACGGTTCTGCAGGAAGGCGATGTCATCACCATCAACGGCGGCACCGGCCATGTGTATGCGGGCGAAGTGCCGACGGTGGAAGCGGAGTTTTCCGAGGAGCTGGCCACGCTGCTGTCCTGGGCGGACCAGATCTCCCGGCTCAAGGTAATGGCCAATGCCGACACGCCGGGCGATGCGCAGCGCGCGCGCGAATTCGGCGCGATGGGCATCGGCCTGTGCCGCACCGAGCGCATGTTCAACAGCACCGACCGCCTGCCCATCGTTCAGGAAATGATCCTGGCCGAAACGACCGAAGCCCGCCAGGCTGCGCTCGACCGCCTGCTGCCGATACAACGCGCAGACTTCAAGGGCATCTTCAAGGCGATGAAGGGACTGCCTGTCACGGTGCGCCTGCTCGACCCGCCGATGCACGAGTTCCTGCCCACGGCCGCGCAACTCGAACTGGAGATCGCGCACCTGCACCAGTTGCGCGACACCATCAATGGCCTGGAGGAACTGCCGGATACGCTCAAGCTGCTCAACCCCAAGCTCTATCAGCAATATGCTGACGGACTGACCAAACTCATGGGCGGGCTGGCCGACTTCAAGGAATCCCACCTGGAAGAGGATGTGATCAGCAAGAAGGAAGTGATCCTGAAGAAAGTCAGGGCGCTGGCCGAGGTCAACCCCATGCTGGGCCATCGCGGCGTGCGCTTGGGCATCACCTATCCCGAGATCTATTCGATGCAGATACGCGCGGTGCTCGAAGCGGCCGCGCTGTGCGCCAAAGAGGGCGTCGAGATCTATCCCGAGATCATGGTGCCGCAGGTGGCGACCGTGGAAGAACTCAAGCGCATCCACAGTTACGTCCAGCGCATCCATGCCGAAGTGAACGCGACCCACGGCATCAACGTGCAATTCAAGTTCGGCTCCATGCTGGAAGTGGTGCGTGCCTGCGTGCGCGCCGGGCGCATGGCGGAAACCGCTGAGTTCTTCTCGTTCGGCACCAACGACCTGACCCAGGCCACCTTCTCGTTCAGCCGCGAGGATGCGGAGAACAAATTCCTGCCCGCCTATAACGAGACCGGCATCCTGGAAGACAACCCGTTCGAGGTGCTGGACATCAAGGGTGTGGGACAACTGATGAAGATGGCGGTAACAAGAGGCCGCGAGACCAACCCAGACCTGAAAGTCGGCATCTGCGGCGAACATGGCGGACATCCCGGCTCCATCCGTTTCTGCCACCACGTCGGACTCAACTACGTCTCCTGCTCCGGCCCGCGCGTGCCCATCGCACGCCTGGCGGCGGCGCAGGCCAAGTTGCTGGAAGCAGAGTATCGGGAACCGAGCTGAGTCATACTGCTTGCAGGCTTTGCAATGACTTTCTCCGGCCAGTTGACCGGAGCTAGCAAAGCGGCACTCTAAGCACCCAACTCATCCTTGAGTACCGCGTGGTCCAATTCCTTTTCCCATTTCGAGACGACTATCGTGGCGACGCCGTTGCCGATGAAGTTGGTCAGCGCGCGCGCTTCCGACATGAAACGGTCGACCCCGAGGATCAACGCCAGTCCGGCCACCGGGATAGACGGCACGACAGCCAGCGTCGCCGCAAGCGTGATGAAGCCGGCGCCGGTGACGCCCGAAGCGCCTTTTGAAGTCAGCATGGCGACACCAAGGATAGATAATTGTTGCGTCAGCGTCAGGTCGATATTGAGCGCTTGGGCGACAAACAATGCCGCCATGGTGAGGTAGATGTTGGTGCCGTCAAGGTTGAACGAATAGCCCGAGGGCACGACCAGGCCCACCACCGATTTCGAGCAGCCGAGTCGCTCCAGTTTCCCCATCAATGGCACCAGCGCCGACTCGGATGAGGAAGTACCAAGCACGGTCAGCAATTCTTCCTTGATGTAATAAATGAACCGGAAGATATTGAACCCGACCAGCAGCGCTATGGTGCCGAGGACGATGATGATGAACAGCAGGCAGGTCAGGTAGAAGCTGCCCATCAGTGCTGCCAGCGGCTTCAGCGCCCCGATGCCGTATTTGCCTATCGTGAAGGCCATGGCCCCTCCGGCACCCAGCGGGGCCACTTTCATGATGGTATTCATCATGGCAAAGAAGATGTGCGAACACTCCTCGATGAAATGGTGCACCTGCTGCCCTGCTTTTCCCATGTGCATCATGGCGTAACCGAACAGGATGGCGACCAGCAACACCTGCAGCAGATCGCCGGAACCGGTGAAGGCATCGGTAAATGTCTTGGGGATGATGTGGAGGATGAAGTCCACCGAACTCTGCTCGGAGGCTACCTTGGCATAATTGGCCACAGCCTTGGCATCGAGCGTTGCCGGATCGACGTTGAAGCCGGCACCCGGCCGGAGAAAGTTCATCACCGTCAAACCGATGGCCAGCGCTATCGTCGACACCACTTCGAAATAGAGCAGCGCCTTGCCGCCGACACGGCCGACTTTCTTCATGTCGCCGGCTCCGGCGATGCCGAGCACCACCGTACAGAAGATCACCGGACTGATCAGCATCTTGACCAGGGCAATGAAGCCATCGCCAAGCGGTTTAAGTGTCACCGCAGTGGCGGGGGCAAAATAGCCCAGCGTACCCCCGGCAAGAATGGCAAGCAGAACCCAGAAATACAAATGACCGGTCAAGCGCTTCATATTTTCTCCCTTGAGTGGCCTACCCGGCCCCCAGATTTAGTTTTATTGGCCAAAAAGGCCGCCCAGTATTCCGGCTTACGCAGGCAAAGGCAACCCTGACCTTCCCGGTATCGACAAACGCGAACCGGATACTCACCGCTTACCTCTTGATATCGATGAGTTTTCAGTCAGGCCGGCGACAGCCGCGCAGCAACAGGCGCTTCACGGATAGGCAGGTTGATGACGGCGGCAAAAGTCGCGAGCGCCATGTCCGCGTACCACATCCAGCCATAGTCGCCGAACCGGCTGATCGCAAGCCCGCCCAGGTACGCCCCAAAGAAGCCGCCTATCTGGTGAGTCAACAGCGTGAGTCCGAACAGCGTCGCCAGATAGCGGAAGCCGAACAGCTTCCCGACGATGGCCGCGGTCGGCGGCACCGTCGCCAGCCAGGTAAAGCCGAGACCGGCAGCGAACAGGTAGAAGGTCAGCTCGGTGCGCGGCATCAGCAGGTAGAACCCGATCAGAAGCACGCGCGACGCGTACATCGCTGCCAGGATATATTTGCTGCGGTAACGTGAAATGCACCAGCCTGCGTAGAGACTTCCGAATATGTTGGCGAGACCGATGATGGCGAGCGACCAGCTTGCGACCGAAGGCGGCAGCCCGCACAGATGGACCTCGCCCGGCAAATGCGTGACCAGGAAGGCGATATGGAAACCGCAGGTGAAGAAACCGGCATGCAGCAGCAGATAGCTGCGATCTTTCATCGCGCTGCCGATCGCCTTCAGCACGCCGTGATCTGTATCCGTGTGGGTGATCGGTTTATCCACCGGCCTGGTCAACTTGCCAACCAGAGGGAGTGCGGCCAGGGTCATCGCCGCCATCGTCCACATCGCCCCCATCCAGCCCAATGTCTGGATCAGCTTTTGCAGGATCGGCGCGAAGACAAACTGGCCGAAGGAACCGCCGGCGTTGATGACACCCGAAGCCGACCCCTGCGCTTCCATGGGCAGGCGCCGCGCTGCCGCGCCTATGAGCACCGAAAAGCTGCCCGCACCGGCGCCCATTGCGGCAAGCAGCCCGAGCGTAAAGGTCAGCCCGTATCCGGAATGCACGAATGGCGTGACGGCACTACCCAGGGCAAGCAGGACAAGTCCGCCGATCAGCACCGCACGCGGGCCGAAATGATCGGCGACGGCGCCGGCGACAGGCTGGATCGCCCCCCAAGTGAACTGCCCGATGGCCAAGGCCAGGCTGATCGTGGCGATGTCCAGCCCGGTCGACGTGCCGATCGGTCCGATGAACAACCCCAGCGATTGGCGCGCGCCCATGGTCACCATCAATATTCCGGCAGCAGCCAGGGTAGTGGTCAGAATGTCGGGGCGGCCAAGTGAACGCAACATGGGATTTTCAGAAGCACATCGTTTTCGATAACGGTCGGCGAACTATACCAAAATAAATTGTTGGTCTTGCCCGCCGCAGGTGAAATGACCCTGCGAGCAGGCATTGTATGAGTGAACCAGCATGTACAATTGGCCCGACAAAATCGATTGAATTCCAGACCATGCACGTGTTGAAACGGAGAACAACTTGAAGCACCACATCACCTACCCCAACCTGCCCCAACGCATACTGAAAGCGCGGGACAGCCTGATGTCACACTTTCGCCCCATCCTCAACCACTTCGGCGTGACCGAGCAGCAATGGCGCATATTGCGCGCGCTGGATGAGCACGGACAGCTGGAGCCGAGGGAGCTTTGCGACATGTGCCAAATCTCGAGTCCCAGCATGGCGGGCATATTGTCGCGCATGGAAGAAGTCGAGCTGATCGAGCGCGACGGAATACCGGGAGACCAGCGGCGCGTGATCGTACATCTGTCGCGCAAGGGCACCAGGCTGCTGAGCAAGATCGGCCCTCTGATCGACAAGCAGTATGCCTATCTTGAACAAGCCTGCGGCAAACAGATATTCACCGACCTGTTTGCGGTGCTGGATAAATTCATCGACCTGAAGAACCGTCCCGTCAAGCAGGTCGACCTGCCCTGACGCGGGCGTTGCCGGCTATCAGCCTATCGCTACCGCAAGTGATTCGGCCAGCGATCCGACGCCCGACCAGTCCAGCTCAAACGCGCCGGCAGGCATCGCGATGCTTATCCCGTGATCCAGCACCGTTCCGACGAATGCCGCATCGCTGGCGATAGGACTCATGTAGATCTCGCGTTCCGGACTGATGCCGTCGCGCACGGCGACCAGCGCGAATGACAGGGTGGATGCCTCTGCCTGCGTGAATTTCAGGACAAAATCTTCCGCCAACTGCAATTCGATCTGCTTGCCCAGCAGGCGATGCCGGGTTCCGCTTACGCTGAAGAGTTGCTCAGGCATGAGCCGGACTCCTGGCCGTCTTGAGCAATCTCAGGCATTCCAGGTTGGACGCCAGTTCCAGTGCAGTGAAATCGTCCAGCGTCATCAGGTCCGGGTCGGCTCCCGCCTCCAGCAGTTGCCGGACCAGCGGCGCCTTGCCAGCCGAGGCGCAATAGATCAGCGCGGTGGCTCCGTTGACATTCTGGCTGTCGAGCGGCGCGCCCGCATCGATGAGCGCTGCAAGACAGGCTTCGCTGTTGGCGCAGCAGGCGAACCACAACGCGCCGTTGCCGTCCGCATTCATCTGGGCAGTATCCGCACCACGCACCAGCAGTCCCTTGAGCGCCTCCATATCACCGGTGCGGGCCGCGTGCATCAATGGCGTCATGCCATTGGGCAGCGCCCTGTTGACCCCGGTTTGCAGCGTGTCGGAAGTCCTGAATCCTGCCTGCAGCAGCCAGCACCTGAGTTGATTGTCATTCATGCGTGTTCCTTGTGATTCATTCATATGCGGGTAGAGTCGATATGCGCGGATCATCCAGCGCCATCCCGACTGCATAATGATATATCACCTGGAACCGGTCGTCTTTCAGGCCCAGCACTTCGTGGTCCGCATCGTCAAAGAAACACCCGATGCCCGTGCCGCGCCATCCGGCGGCTTCTGCTTCCAGAGTGATCACATGCCCCAGCATGCCGGCTTCCCAATGCAGGTGGCGGTAGGCTGCCGGATCGGCGGCGACCGGGGCAGCGAATTCCGCCACCAGCATGAATGCGACGGCGCATTGCGTGGCGATGTCCTGATGACAGGACAAGGTGCGCGCAGTCTTGCCCGTTTGCGCGGCAACCAGCTGGAACAGGGGCAACTCCGGGTCGGCCGGCTGCCAGGAGAACATCTCGCGAAAAGCCGCCTGCAGTGACGGCTTTGCAGCACCGGACCGCGGCAGCGCATACAGTCCGGGAGCGACACCCTCCACCCGATGCACCAGCAGCACCGGATGCACACGCGCAACGGACGGCCACATGTCCCACACCGGCGAGCCTCCCGGCAACAAGCCCGAAAGCATCCGCCTGAACACGGCGTTCGGCATCACCGACCGGCCGTCGAACGCTTGCGCGCTGCGGCGTTTCAGGATGACCTGGCCGGCCCGGATATCCACATCATGTTCGTGAGCGGCAGGTGGTTCGGCGATCACCGGGTCAGCGACAGGTGGCGCGCCGCGCGTCGCTTCGGCCGCTTCTTCGATCACCGGCCATTGATATAAGGGGTTGGCATCGAGCAAAGAAGGGTTGCCTGCCCAGTGTTGCCAGTCTGGCGCCAGATCTCCGGCGCGAGCCTCCAGTACGAGGATCACCTCGGGCTCCTCGCCTTCCACACCGATAAAATCCGCAGCACGGTCCAGCCCCAGACACCGCGCGATCTCGGCCGAATCCATGTTCAACAGGCGGGGATGCCACCCATGCAATGCCGCGGCATAGCTCACGGCGGCCAGTGCGTGTCCCAGATCGAGCTGGCAATAACGGAATGCGCGTTCGCCGTATTTCCACGCCTCGCGCCAATGGATGGAACTGAAGCCCAGCCAGAGACCTTGTGCCTGAGCGCCATTTCCCCAGGCTCGCTTTTCCAGTGCATGGTGCAGATTCTGGTAGTGATACAAGCCGTCTTCCAGACCTGCCACATCCGCGCAGATCAGCCAAGTTTCGGTGGGATGCAGATTGCCTGATGAAGGGTTCGCACGCAAAGACCAGCGCGAACCGCCGTATTCTTTCCACGCGGTAAGGCCGACGCACAGACGCAGGAACGAGCCCAGGCTGGCGGCATTCAGCGGCAGCGCTGCGCGCGTAGCCGGAAGTTCGCCCCAGGGAATATCGGACACCGCGACGTCGCGCGGCAGTGCGACCTGCTCCGTTCCCTCCCAGTCGCGGAACGCCTTGGGCTGCGCTTCCCAGTCCAGGGTACCGGGGCCGGCGGCATATCGGTCCAGGGCGTGCTTGCTACGCGCGTGATATGCGATCACGGTAGCGACACGGACATCACTCATTGTCAGCTTAGTCCGGTCAACTCGTCGTTCAGGCAACCGATGGGCTCGGCCAGGGTTCCTTCCGCATCCATCTCGAAACGCACGAGATATATCTCTTCGTTGGGCATTTCCTGCGCATGACCGACGTTGACCACCACACCGCGCGTGCCCGCTGCCGCCAGCAACGCATCGGGTTCGACACCGGGGATACTGCTCTCGCCGGTCTCTTCCAATGATTCGTTGAACAGGTCATGCGCGGCAAAAACCATATCACCCATTTGAAATCTGCTCATAGCTCCTCACACTCTCGGTATCAATGCCGCCTCGCTGCGCAACGATGCTTCGTTGCCCCACGCCGTCACCATCTCGACGAACCAGCGCGGGTCGCGCGGATGCGGACAGAACAGATCGTACTCGGCATAGAAGCTGTTGTCGCTGTTGATGGTCAGTGTACCGCACCTGTCGTTGCGCGCATTGCGCCACACTCCTTCGTAGCCGGGCAGTTGATTGCCGGGGTCGACGACGCGGGTAAACTGCAAGGCAGCAAGCTCGATCTTCGGTGCGGCACCCTTGGCAGTGAAGTTGACAGCCTCTCTTTGCAGGACCGACACGATACGTTCGGCCAGCGCTTCGAGTTCCGCAGGAAGCCGGAACGATGGCGCGAGAACTACCATATATCTGCCGTGGTTTTCAGCCGCTCGACGGGCACGCCGCCCAGCAGATGCGCGTCGAATATCTCGCTGACATCCGCCTTCGTCACATTGCTGTACATGACGCCTTCCGGATAGACCAGGATGTTCGGTCCCATGCCGCACGGCCCGATGCAACCGCTCGGCGTCACCAGCACCTGTGCAAAACACTGCCGCCGTTGCCATTGCTGCATGAACTCGTCCACCACTTCGGCGCACCCCTTTTGCCCGCAGGAACCGCGAGGATGGCCCGCGGGCCGGTTCTGGGAACACACGAACACATGTCTGGTTGGCCTCGCCATGGTTATACTCCCACCGCCAAAGGTGAATGCGTATGGCACTGCTTGGGACAGACGCGCGAACAGGAACCGCAGCCGATGCAATCCAGCATGTCGGCAAGCGTCATCACCATGCTGTTGTCTTCATCCTCGTCGTAGTTCTCGTCATCCTCGCCGCGCTCGACCAGCTCGAACACTTTGCGCGGACACACTTTGTAACAGCGGCCGCAACCGATGCAGTTGGCCGCATTCAGCGCAGTGACGAAAGTGGGTTCGTAAGGCGTACCGCCTCGGGTGATACCGGTGATGTTGGACATATCTCTTTCCTTTATACCTGTGCTTCCTTCTGCGCCGCCGCCAGTTTCGCATTCGCTGTCGCCCATGCTTGGCAAGCCTCGTAGGTCGATTGCGCGATGCCCGGGATCTGCTCGTATCCTGCAGGCAACTTGTCCTCGACGAGGTCGTGCAACTGCGAGGCCCATTCGCTGGAGATGCGCTTGAGCCGCTTCACTTCCTTGTCCAGCGCTTTCAGTTCGTCTTCAGTCATGTTCACTCCTTCGGAGAGGATTCAGGATTCAGGATACGGGATACTGGATTCAGAAAACCCGCAGCCCCGCTTCTCCCTGAATCCCGTATCCTGAATCCCGTATCCTGCTTCAAAGTCCCGCCACTTCCGGATATTTGCCGATGATCTCCAGTGCCACGGACAACAGCTTGTCGCCCTCATCCTTCATCTTGGACAGGCTTTCATAGCCGTAGCGGTGCACGTCGCGCAGGGTGCGGTCCATCACCACCAGTTTGCCTACCGTGATCAGCGCGCGTCCGAATCCTTCATGCGTGATATTGATGCTGGGCACCGCCATCAGGCCGCATTCCTTTTCGATCAGGGATGAGACCGCGTTGTAGAACGCCTTGATGCGCGACAGCATGATCTCGTCCGGATCGCCGATCACCGGGATCGCGCGGCGCTGTTCCTTGGTCACTATATAAGGCGCCAGGATGCGGTCGGCAGGCCAGCCATCGTAAGTGCCGTAGCTATCGATGGCGCGCATCTGCTTGACCATCTCCTTGATGAAATCGGTGGTCAACAACGGATCCAGTTCTACTGTCTGATTCATGGTGTTTCTCCTTCGTTAAGATATTTCATCTGGTTCGATACGTAGGGTGCGCTTGCGCACCATTGCATCTGGTGCGCAAGCGCACCCTACATAACTCCTCCTTCGGTTAGTTACTTCAAACCCGTTTTAGCCACATAACCAGCGACTTGGCTGGCGTCTTTTGACAGCCTAGTCGAATGGCTAGTAGTTACTTCAGAGATCACAGAGTACACAGAGAAATCCTGCTTACTTCTCTGTGATCTCTATGTGCTCTGTGGCAAATTTGTCTTTGCTTTTCACACTCATATTTGGCACCCACCCTGAGAGTCGTCCCAACAACAATCCCGCCGCGACGCCCAACGCCGCACCCAGCACTGCCCCAATATCGCCTATATCCAAAGATGCGCCGACACCCGCACCGACCAGCGCCAGCACGCTGGGCAACAGGTAGGCCAGCAGGCCCGACTTGAGCATGTCGCCCTCGCTCATGCTCAACTGCAATTCGTCGCCTGCACGGACACCCTCGGCGCAATGCACCTCAATGGCCTTGCGGTTGCCGGAAAAATATTTCCCCAACCCGGATACGCCGCATGCGCTGCGCGACTTGCAACCGCCGCAGCCAGACTCGTTGCGGGGCTCGACGAGTATCGTGCCGTTGTCCGTTGACACCACGCGTGCAGTCGTCCTAATCATGTCGGTTCTCCGCGACAGTTCCTTCCCCCTTGCAGAGGCTGCGCCAATGCCGACCGAAGGTCGAGCGTCTGGCGGCGTACTCCTTGCGGGTGAAAGGTTAGGATGGGGGTAGAGTCGTGGATGGTCTCAGTTTCTACCCCCTCCCTAGCCCTGATGAAACTACTAGCCATTCCACTAAGCCAGCAAGCTGGCAAGTGGCTGGTTATCCCCCTGTAAGGGGGAGGGAATGTTATGAATGTTGATTTGCCCGAAATCATTCCTGCCATTCCTCGTCTGCAGCGAAGTTCCCCGCGCCCGAATGCTTTTTGAGATGCTTCGCCAGCCACACCGGCGGATCTTTGACCAGGTTCTTTTGCAGTCCGCACAGCAGCTCGTCGATGAGCGTGCCCTCATCCACGCGCATCGGCTGGATGCCCTTCGCCAGCAGTTGCTGTATCGCCGAAGCTCCGGCTGCGTTGCAGTACACCGCTGCGCAATCGCCCAGCAATTCGACCTTGGCGGCAAGCTTGCCCTCGTGCCCGTCCATCGCGGTTTCCATGAACTCGGCGACTTCGATCATGCGGGTCGAGCTAGCGTCGAGCTCATAGATCGCGAACGCCTCGGCCGCGCCGAAGTGTTGATTGACCGCGCGGCGATCACTGCTGGCAAAAGCGATCTTTACCGTCATCTCAGCCTCCTCAATGGGTTTGACCAGTCGCAGGTGTCGCACGACACACCTCTCCTAAATGGCTTTTCGCGTTTGTCCCCTGTGTCAATTCCACGTCCGGCTTGCCGGACAGTGGATTGCCTGCCTTTGGTACGCCCGCTTGCGGGAGAGGGTTACACCCGCAAGGGGTAGGCCGTGGTTGTAAAGCCGCTAAAGCGGCAACATCCACGCACGGGTGAGGGAAATGCGCAGCATCTCCTGTCCGCTGGGAATAGATTGAGATATAGGGCTCCGTCTCGGGATGCACATGTTCCACCACCATATTGGCGAGATCGAACAATGCCTGGCGCGTGCCGCGATAGCCGACCCAGAGGCGTTGATAGCCGCCGATCAGGTCGTATTGGGGGAAACCGGCGCGCAGCAGTGGGATACCCAGACGCCGTGCACTTTCAGTCGCATGCGAATTGCCGATGATGAGTTGCGCGCCGTTCTTCCTGGCAGCATTCTCCATGTCCTCCAGGTCGCCGATGGCGACTTGCTCGGCAGCAACTTCCTGCAGGATAGTTGCCCGTGCCGGCGCGACCGCGGCCACCACTTCACAGCCCATCCCGGTCACCAGCCGCGCAAAGCCGTAAAGCAGGTCAGGATCGCCGGCGATGGCAACACGCGCAAAACCCAGCATGAAGTGGCTATCCACCATCGCATCCTGCAACTGGGCGCGTTGGCGTTCTATCTTTTCCGGCACCGGCTTGCCGCTGATCCCGGCCAGCGCCGCGACGAAACCATCCACCGCATCCAGTCCCATCAGGCTATTGAAGCGATAGTCCGGCACCCCGGTTTGTTCCTTGAGGAAATCGGCCGCCTCGAACAGCGAGTTGCCCAGCACCAGCGTAGCGATGGATTCGCCCATGCTGGAGATATCCGACACTGGCGTGCCGCCGACCGTCAGCGGGCTGCTTTCCATTTCGGTGAGATGCCCGTCCAGCGAATCACCGATGTCCGGCAATATCAAAGGACGCAGGCCGAATGCTTCGATCAATTCCTTGATGTGCTCGATGTCACCGGGCGTGAGGAAAGAACCGGCCAGAACGTTGACCTGCTTCTTGCGTCTACCCACATTACTTTTCACGTTTGCCCCCTCGCCCGCGGGCGGGAGATAACCAGCGACTTGCCCGCTTGCGGGCTTAGTCGATTGGCTAGTAGTTTCATCAGGGTTGGGGTGAGGAGCGTGTTGGGGAAGCAAGGTTTCAAGCGTCGCCTTCACCGCCAGTGCATATCCGCTCTCCATACAGCCGGTGAAATCCGGTGTGTTCACCGGCACGATGGGGATATGCGCAAACTCGGGATTCGCCGCGTAAAAATCCTTCACCAGACGCTTGATATCCGTACCCTGTGTTTCAGAAAGCCCGGTTGTAGGCAATCCGATCAGCGCCGGTTTGCTTTTCTCGCAAACGGCTTTCAATCCGAGCAGCACATTCTCGTCCGCGTTCATCACTGTGGAGACCTGATCCATCGCAGTCGTCTGCAACGGCACCGGCTCGCGGAAATGGCGCACGAAATACACCTTGCCGAAAGCGGTGCAGCCCTGAGAACCGTGCATCATCGGTATGGCTTTGTTGATGCCGAGGAAGGCAAGCGAGGCACCGACCGGCTGGCTGGCCTTGAGCGGATTCACCGCGAGTGCTTTGTTGCGTTTCAGTATCTCGGCCATGTCATGCTCCCTGCAAATTGAAATCCAAATGACATCCCACTCGTCATTCCGGCGCAGGCCGGAATCCAGTTGACGACAATCTCCCGCGAAAGCGGGGCAACATTGCGGGTTTGTCCGCTGCGCGGGCTATATATTCTTGCTGGATTCCGGCCTGCGCCGGAATGACGGAAGAATGAATAGCGGACGTAGGGTGGGCACGCTACTGTGCCCACGCGGGACAGCAATCGAGAAACTGAACATTGTTTAATCCGCCCACACTTCGACATAACCAACGACTTGGCTGGCGTCTTTGGACAGCCTAGTCGGATGGCTAGTAGTTCCATCAAGCTCAGTGCGAACGGCTTAAATAAGTGACGATTCGCTCTCATGTTCACGCTCCCAATTCGATGCCAGGCACAGAAGACTTCGCCCACGGCGCCGGTTTGCGTACCGATTCCCACACCGGACTCTGCAAGGTCAGCGCGAGCTGCCGCGCGAGTTCGACCATGCCGCTGTAACCTTCATAGCCGAATTCGCGTTCCTGGTTGATGTCGAGGAACGGTATGCGCGCCTTCAAAGCGGTGTACATATTGCGTCCGCCCGCGATCAGGATATCGGCCTGGTATTCCTTCACCGCGCCGAGCAGCGCCTTGGGGCTGCCATCGGTGATCATTTTGGTCTTCTCGCCCATGATCTCGCGGATGCGTTCCTTGTCTTCCTCGGTGGACTTGTTGGTGCCGGTGGCGACCACTTCCATGCCCAGGTCCTGCAGGGCGGAAACAATCGACCACGACTTCACGCCGCCGGTATAGAGCAGTACGCGCTTGCCGCGCAGCTTCTCGCGCCAGGGATCGAGCGCGGCGTTGATCCTGGCTTCCTCGCGCGCGATCAATGCCTCGGTACGTTCGGTCAGCGAAGGGTCGTTGAGCAGGCGGGCAAAATCGCGGAAGGCCTGCGAGGTATCGGTCACGCCGTAGAAGCTGCCTTCGAAGAACGGGATCTTGTATTCGGTCTGCAGTTTGCGCGCCACGTTGAGCAGTGCCTTGGCGCACACCACCATGCTGGTTTCGGCACGATGCATGGTCTGCACATCGTGGAAGCGCGCGTCGCCGGACAAGGTGCACAGGATGCGCAGGCCGAGCTCGTCGAACATCGGCAGCACGTTCCAGAACTCGCCCGCGATGTTGTACTCGCCGATCAGGTTCACGTCGTGCACAGTGATGCCCGGACGCTGCGCTTCGAACGGCACCGGCAAAGGCTCGGCCGTACCCACCACGTACTTGAACATGGAATCGCCCGCGATGCGGTTGCCGAGATTCTTGGTGCCGTAGAAACCCGCACAATCCACCGGCACCACCGGCACGCCACATTTTTCCGCCGCCGCCTTGCACACGGCCCCGATGTCGTCGCCGGTCAGCGCGGGTACGCAGGTGTTGTAAACGAATACCGCTGCAGGCGAATAGCTGTCCACCGCCTGCTTGATGGCATGGAACAATCGCTTCTCGCTGCGCCCCATGATGACATCCTGTTCGGTAAGGTCGGTGGTCATGCCGATGCGATACAAGGTCGGACCGGACGAGCGCGTACCGCGGTTGTCCCACGAGCTGCCCGCGCAGGCGATGGGGCCGTGCACGATGTGCGCCACATCCGCGATCGGCAGCAAGGCGATCTGCGCGCCGTCGAAGGAACAGCCGCCTGCCGTCGCACCCGGCTTGGGTCGCGCGCAGCCCGACTTCGACTTGGTATTATGTGTGCACGCCGGTTCGTTCAGCAGTTCGGCGATATCCTTGGCTTGCATGGCATTCACTCGCAGGTAATGACACCCCCGTATTCGCAAATGCCGTGCCAAAGGCAGCAGATTGATTTAAATGGGATTTACAGAAGCGTCTCTTGTAGCAAACCCGACAAGACCGCCATATACAACAAATCCGGAGAACGAATAGAGTGGAACCGATTCTCGCCGAAGCTTGGTGTTCCGGTTTGCTATGATAGGCAACAACTCAGTCAGTGCCACCGAAGGACGCGCGAGGGCTACCCTGGCTTGCCTTGATCATCAACCTATTGATCCGGCACTGTGAAGTATTAACACCGTTCGGGCTGAGCCTGTCGAAGCCCATTCACCTTTCGACAAGCTCAAGGCGAACGGACTTCAGACTTCACCGCGCCGGATCAATAACTTGAGGGAGATATGTGCCATGAACAGAGTACTGCTGGCGATGTTGCTTGTATTGGCCGCGCTTCCGGTGCGAGCTGCCGATGTGGCGGGGATATTCGGACAAGGAAGCACCCAGTTCTCCTTGTTGGCTGGCGGCGGTTATGCTTTCAACAACAACTATCTGGTGATCGGTGGGGGTGTGAGCCATTATGTGCTCGATGGTGTCGGGGTCGGCCTGTCTTACGAGAACTGGTCGGGAAGCGGTCCCGGGATCAACAAGATCTCGCCTTCGGTACAGTATGTGTTCTATCGGTGGTGGTCTTCGGTGCAGCCATATGTGGGGGGCTTCTATCGCCATTCCATTATCTCCGGCCTGCCCGACATCGATTCGGTCGGCGCCCGTGCAGGTGTCTATTTCGCGGCTGGAACCAGGAGCGTTATCGGGGTCGGGCTGGCTCATGAATCCTACCTTGCGTGCCAGACGGCGATCTATTATTCATGCAGCGAAACCTATCCCGAGATAAGCTTCCTTTTCGGATTCTGACGTGTGGCGGGAATATCGGCGAAGTATAATCTCCGGCATGAACAACCCTGCGACGCTGACTTTCCCTTGCATCCTCCGTGCCTGGAATGCGCATGAAAGCGAGTTGCGCAACTACCTGAGGCATCGCTCCAAAGACGCGCATCAGGCCGACGACCTGTTGCAGGAGGTGTTCGTCAAGGCCATGCAGCACGGCAAACAGTTCTGCCAGCTCGACAATGCCCGCGCCTGGCTGTTTCAGGTGGCGCGCAATGCGCTGGTCGATCATTTCCGGCTGGGGCGCGATGTCATCGAATTGCCGGAAGACCTGCCGCAACCCGAACCGTCACGCGAACCGATCCAGGCGCTCAGTGCCTGCGTGGTTCGCGTGCTGTCCGAGCTCACGCCGGAAGACCGCGACATCATCGAGCAATGCGATCTTGAAGGTGTGAAGCAAAAAGATTACGCCGCCGCACAACAGCTTTCTCTCCCCGCCGTCAAATCGCGGCTGTTGCGCGCACGGGAACGGATGCGCGCCCGCATGAGCACCGCCTGCCAGGTACGTTTCGACGAGCGGGGTCGCGTGACGGATCACGTTCCGCGCTGATCGGGTAGCAGTCGTAGCCCAATAAAGAGAGGGTATCCGTATTCTGTGGTTGAGCTTGGTCATGAACCATTTAGCATTCGTGTTGATTTGCTACGATTATGAATGTCTCAGTTGTGCCATTAGCGGAATGTAGCCGTTCCTGTTAGATTGCTGCCTCATGTATCTGTAGTCCCCGTGCTACTCGGACGGGGAAATCATTACTGAATTCACGAACACTTGGAATGGATCATGGCATTAGAAACAGACCAAACTAAAACACCCACACCCCTTGATGCTGTTGCCATAGGGGGCATAGTTCGAGACGAACTTGACCGACGCGACAAATACTTAGAATTTGCCCAAGGACAAATCGAAAAAGATCGGGCCTATTTTAAGCACCTATACAATTATGCAGTGGCATTTCTCGCTATCCTCGTAGGAGGCGCTGCCTATTTTTCCTACACATCCGTCAATCAGATGCGGGGTGATATAAAAGCCTCAGCGGATGCTGAGCGAACCGAAATGAAATCGACCGTTGATGCTGAGCTTAATCGGGACAAAGCGGAAATGGCAGCTCTTCGCACGCAGGTGGAAAATACTGGAACAGAAGCCCAGATAACTGTGAAAAAAGAACTGGAAAATATTCGTACGGAAGTTCAGAAGAAAATCGATACCGAATTTCGCAGCGAAAATATCACACATCTCATCGGAGTGGCAGCGAAGGAGCGCACCGAGAAAGAGCTGACCAGAGTAATAAATTCAGAAGCATCCAAACAAGTAGCACAGGGCATAAAAGACCAATGGCCGGAAATTCAGAAGGTGGTTGAAGATCAAACCAAAGATGCAGTCAAGGCACTACAGCCTACCATTAGTAGTGCTGTCGATAAAGCAACTCAGGAGCAAGTCAAAACTTCCGTCGAACCTATCCAAAATAAATTGGCGGCATATGACGTTTCTATTCGAATAGGAAGTCTCGCAACATTAGCTCACGGTGACAACCGCCAAGCTTTTGACGAACTACTTGAAGTTGCTTTAGGCAATAAGCCTGAGTCAACTAATCCAGACCTTCGCAATATGGCTGATGCAACAGTTGGAGCTATTATTCAATCAACAGAATCAGGGCTTCAGATGGGCTATTCCTTCAAAGAGAAACAAACGCCCGATTCAATGAAACAGTTTTTATTAAGCCCAAATCAACTAGATCGTGCCGCTGCTTTGGATAATTACCCACCCAATGACATAACCATATTGCCTACGTTAGTTACAATGATTAAAAGCGACACCAGCATTAATGTTCTTCATAAGGCGGTAGTGCGCTTTAACACCTTAACGAAGCAATCTTTCAGATTTTTTCAAACAAAGGAAATTCTGGACTGGTGGGATAAAAACAAATCTTCTTTCCAATAGCATGTTACCGCTTAGGGTTGCGAATGAAGACGTTCATCACAAATCTAAATCAACTACAAAATACGATTTGATTACAGCTTGAATTCTCATCCAAAAATTCATAATCAACCGCAAATTACGGATACCCTAAAAAAAAGCTGCATCCTTTTTCCGGTTCGTTCGTCTCCCCAGTCAAGAACACACTGAACCGGAGTAAATCGAATGCCTGCCCATATCCTGCCCCTACCGCGCCGCAATCCGCGTGCCTTCCTGCTGATCGCCGCCGCGCTGTGGTTCATGATCTACAAAGCGCTGGAGCCGTTGTCGCATAGTCTGGTGGATGCCCTGCCCGTCGAGCGCGGCAGCCATCTGTATGATTCACTGCAATTTTTCCTGTACGACACGCCCAAGGTATTGATGTTGCTGGTCGGCGTGGTGATGGTCATGGGCATGATCAATTCCCATTTCACCCCGGAGCGCACCCGCGCCCTGCTCTCGGGGCGGCATGAAGGCGTCGGCAATGTCATGGCAGCCACGCTTGGCATCGTCACCCCGTTCTGCTCCTGCTCCGCTGTGCCGCTGTTCATCGGTTTCGTGCAGGCGGGTGTTCCGCTGGGTGTGACCTTCAGCTTTTTGATCTCCGCCCCCATGGTGAACGAAATCGCCCTTGCGCTGCTGTTCGGCCTGTTCGGGTGGAAGATCGCCGCCCTGTACATGGG
>DAIDAJ010000081.1 GCA_027310665.1 Sideroxydans sp.
GCGCGATTGCAGGAAACGTATTTGTTTGGCTTTTTCTTTGGAATCTTGGGGCTGGATACCGAACTTCCTTTGCCACACCTCCCTGGCCGCATCCAGTTCGGTTTCTTTCAGTTGCGGCAGGGCATCGGAGATCAAGTTCTCCGGAATACCTTTCTGGCGGAGTTCGTGGGCAATGCGCTGGGTGCCGAAACGGCCGCGTTTGGTATCGACAAATAACGTGGCGGCGCGAGCATCGGAGAGCCAGTTGCGTTTTTCCAGTTCGCCCAGCACGGCATCAAGGTCTTCGCCTTCCTGAACGTAAGGCTGCAACTTGGCGTGCAATTCTGCCCGGCTATGCTCGCGCCGCGCCAGATAGCGCATGGCGCGAACACGCAGGCTTAACTCAGGCTTGTTCCTCAACTGCTTTCGATCCTGCCTTGGCGCTGGATTTTTCGCTTCCTTTCGCAGTCGTTTTTTCGACGACATCCAGTTTCGCCACGCCAACGGCTTCGCGTATGCTGTTTTCGATCTCGGCAGCGATATCCGGATTGGCCTTCAAGAATTCACGCGCGTTGTCCTTGCCCTGGCCGATCTTTTCGCCCTTGTAGGCATACCAGGCACCGGATTTCTCGACCAGTTTGTGCAGCACGCCCAGTTCGACGATCTCGCCTTCGCGCGAGATGCCTTCCCCATACAGGATGTCGAAATTGGCTTCGCGGAAAGGGGGGGCGACCTTGTTCTTGACCACTTTGACGCGGGTCTCGTTGCCGATGACTTCGTCGCCCTTCTTGATCGCGCCGGTACGGCGGATATCCATGCGCACGGAGGCATAGAACTTGAGTGCGTTGCCGCCGGTGGTGGTTTCGGGGTTGCCGAACATCACGCCGATCTTCATGCGGATCTGGTTGATGAAGATGACCATGGTGTTGGAGCGGTTGATGTTGGCGGTGAGCTTGCGCAGCGCTTGCGACATCAGGCGTGCATGCAGGCCCATCTGTGCGTCGCCCATCTCGCCTTCGATTTCGGCTTTCGGCGTCAGCGCGGCAACGGAGTCCACCACCACGATATCCACGGAACCGGAGCGCACCAGCATATCGACGATTTCCAGCGCCTGTTCGCCGTTGTCCGGCTGCGAGATCAGCAGGTCTTCCACCCTGACGCCCAGTTTCTGCGCGTACTGGGGGTCGAGCGCGTGTTCCGCATCGATGAAAGCGGCGGTGCCGCCGAGCTTTTGCATCTCGGCAATGACTTGCAGAGTGAGTGTGGTCTTGCCGGAAGATTCCGGGCCGTAGATCTCGATCACGCGGCCGCGCGGCAAACCGCCGACGCCCAATGCGATGTCCAGCCCCAGGGAACCGGTGGAGACAACCTCGACATCCTTGATCGCTTCGCCCTCGGCGAGGCGCATGATGGAACCCTTGCCGAACTGTTTTTCGATCTGGCTCAGTGCCGCCGCGAGTGCCTTGCTCTTGTTGTCATCCATTTGTGTTCCCCTTTCAGAAAATTCGATGGGGTGGATTGTGGCACAACATTTCGGACTTGTACAGAACGTTCGTTCTCTTTGTGGTTTAGACTACTTTTATGATTGTATTCAATATATTGATCACACCCTGCAGCGCGATCTGCACCGACTTCGCGCGAATGGCATCGCGATCGCCGGAGAGGTGATGGCACTCCGCATGCACGGATTCGTTGGTTCCCCAGGCGAACCAGACCATGCCGACCGGCTTTTCCGGCGAGCCACCAGTGGGCCCGGCAACACCGCTCACCGAAACCGCCACTTGGGCGCGGCTGTATTGCAGCGCACCATCCGCCATTTCGCGCACCGTCTGCTCGCTTACGGCACCATGCGTCTCCAGTGTATCCGGAGAAACGCCCAGCATTTCTTCTTTGGAGGCGTTGGAATAGGTCACAAAACCGCGATCGAACCAGGCCGAACTGCCCGATATCATGGTGATCGCCTGAGCCACGCCGCCGCCGGTGCACGATTCAGCCGTCACCAGCGTCATGCCGTGTTGCTTGAGCGCAATGCCGACCTGCTGCGCCAACAGCCGCCCGGAATCCTGCCCGCTTGCAACTGCGGGACGTGCTCTTTTCTTTGCTCGCTTCATTACTTACAGTCCCCGGGCCAGGTCGTTCTGGATATCGACGACTGCCTCCAGCCCCACTGCGATGCGGATCAGGCCGTCGCCTATGCCTGCCGCCGCCCTCGCTTCCGGTGAAATACGTGCATGCGTCGTGGTCGCCGGGTGGGTGATGGTGGTCTTGGTATCCCCCAGATTCGCGGTGATCGACAACAGCCTGGTGTTGTCGATCACGCGCCAGGCCGCTGCCTTGCCACCCTTCACTTCGAATGCCACGATGCCGCCACCGGTCTTCTGCTGTTTCTGCGCCAGTGCATATTGCGGATGCGACGGCAAGCCGGGATAGTACACGCGCGCCACATTGGGTTGCTTCTCCAGCCATTGCGCCAACTGCAGCGCATTGGCGCTGTGCGCTTCCATGCGCAGCTTGAGCGTCTCGATGCCCTTTAAGAACACCCAGGCGTTGAACGCGCTCATGGTCGGGCCGGTGGTGCGCAGGAAACCGTACACCGGCTCCATCAGCTTCTTGCTGCCCAGCACGGCGCCGCCCAGCACGCGTCCCTGCCCGTCGATGTACTTGGTCGCGGAATGGATCACGATATCCGCCCCGAGCTCCAGCGGCTTTTGCAGGATGGGTGTGCAGAAGCAGTTATCCACTGCCAGCAACGCGCCACAGGCTTTTGCCACGGCCGCGATCGCCGCAATGTCGGAGATCTCGGTCAGCGGATTGGACGGGGTCTCCAGGAAGAAGAGTTTGGTATTCGGGCGCACCGCTGCCTGCCATTGCCCGACATTCGTGGCGGAAACGAAGGTCGTTTCCACCCCGAATTTCTTCAGCACGTTGTTGAACAGGTTCACTGTCGAGCCGAATATGCTCTGCGACGCAATGACGTGATCGCCAGCTTTCAGCAAACCCATGCAGGCCGACAGGATGGCGGACATGCCGGATGACGTGGCCACGCATTGCTCGGCGCCTTCCAGCGCAGCCAGACGTTCCTCGAACATGGTGACAGTAGGATTGGTGAAGCGGGAATAGATATTGCCCGGCTCTTCGCCGATGAAGCGCTTGGCGGCCTGTTCCGCGCTGTCGAAGGTAAAGCTGGAAGTCAGGAACAGCGCTTCGCTGTGCTCATGGAACTGGCTATGCACGCTGCCCGCACGCAGGGCCAGCGTCTCCGGCTGGTATGAATCGGTCATTTTTTTCGTCCTTGCGGCCTGTCCACGCCGACAGCGCCGCCAATAAAAAACCCGGAAAGCTTAGCGCTAAACCGGGTTTCCCTCGCTTTAGCAGTATTTATCAAGCGCCCGCAAGCTGTTCCTCAAATCGGCGCTGACGGAAAGTAACACCCTCCGCCACGAGCTGTCAACGCATCACATCGAACTCGCGCTCATTACCAGGTCGAGTTCCAACTGGTCATCTTCCAGCGTCTTGTTGGCCTTGCCGCCCGCCCGCGCGCCTTCCACACGATCCAGATAGTCGGCCGTGATGTCGCCGGTGATGTATTCGCCGTCGAAACAGGAGCAGTCGAACCTGGTGATGTTCGGGTTGCACTTCTGCACTGCCGCCTTCAGGTCGTCGAGATCCTGGTAGATGATGCGGTCGGCGCTGATCTCGCGGCAGATCTCTTCGTCCGTGCGTCCGGTGGCGATGAGCTCCTTGCGGCTGGGCATGTCGATGCCGTAAACGTTGGGGAATTTCACCGGTGGCGCGGCGGACGCGAAATACACTTTGCGCGCGCCGGCATCGCGCGCCATCTGCACGATCTCGCGGCTGGTCGTTCCGCGCACGATGGAGTCGTCCACCAGCAGCACGTTCTTGCCCTTGAACTCGACGCTGATCGCATTGAGCTTTTGGCGCACCGATTTCTTGCGCATCGCCTGCCCCGGCATGATGAAGGTACGGCCGATGTAACGGTTCTTCACGAAACCTTCGCGGAACGGGATGCCGAGATGATTGGCCAATTGCAGCGCACTGGGACGGCTGGAATCCGGGATGGGAATCACCACGTCGATATCGTGATCCGGCCACTCGCGCAGGAGCTTCTCCGCCAGGTATTCGCCCATGTTCAGGCGCGTCTCGTATACCGAGATGCCGTCGATCATCGAATCGGGACGCGCGAAATAGACATACTCGAAAATACAGGGATTCAGTTCCGCATGCTGGGCACATTGCTGGCTGTGGAAGTTGCCGTCGAGATCGATGAACACCGCTTCTCCCGGCGCGATGTCGCGCAGGAACTTGAAGCCGAGCGTATCCAGGGCCACGCTCTCCGACGCAACCAGGTAATCCACGCCTTTATCCGTCTTGGCCGACCCCACCACCAGCGGCCGGATGCCGTGCGTGTCGCGGAATGCCAGCAGGCCATAGCCGGAAATCATCGCCACCACCGCGTATGCACCGCGGCAGCGCCGATGCACGGCAGAGACGGCGGAGAAGATGATCGAGGGATCGAGACGGAAGTTCGTCGCGTTCGCCTGAAGTTCGTGTGCCAGCACGTTGAGCAGCACTTCCGAATCGGAATTGGTGTTCACATGGCGCATGTCCTCTAGGAACAGTTCCTTCTGCAGCTGCGCCGTATTGGTCAGGTTGCCGTTATGACCCAGCACCACGCCGAACGGCGAGTTCACATAGAACGGCTGCGCCTCGTTGTGGTCTATCGCGGAACCCGCCGTCGGATAGCGCACATGGGCGATGCCGGCGTTGCCCGTCAGTGCGCGCATGTTGCGGGTGCGGAACACGTCGTGTGCCAGTCCGTTGCCCTTGTGCAAATGGAAGGTATTGCGCTCCAGCGTGGCGATGCCCGCCGCATCCTGCCCGCGATGTTGCAACACTTGCAGCCCGTCATACAGCAATTGGTTGACGGGGCTTTGCGCGACGACACCTAGAATCCCACACATATACGTTTATGCTTCCCAGTTGAAATTGATCTGTCTATTTCCGCGCCGCATCTTCCGGCAAATAGTCTTTGGCGTATAGCGCCATTTCCTGCAACGGCTTGCTCGACAAGGCATTGCGCCAGAACGGCAACTGCGGCAGGTCGGTCAGCCCGCCGAGCCATACCAGCGCGATCACCACCAGCCCCCCGCGCAGCATGCCGAATATCGCGCCGAATTTGCCGTCCATCCCGGACAAACCGGCGAACTTCGCCAGCCGAGCCAGGAACCAGGCGAACAAGGCACCCACGATCAGCGTGACGATGAACAATGCGGCGAACGCCGCAGCCGACCGGATGTTGTTCGCGCCTACCGCAGCGGGCACATACGGCAACACCTGTGCCGAATAGGTATGCGCCACGATGTAGGCCGCCAGCCAGCCGATCAGAGAGAACAGCTCATACATGAAGCCGCGCCACCAGCCCACCAACGCGGACAACAGGATGATCGCAATGACCGCGTAATCGAACAACGTCACGGGCGAACCTATTCGAGGTTAAGCACGTTGGTATGCGTGCCCTGCGTTTCCAGTTTGCTCTTTATCTTTTCAGCCGCTTCGCGTGTCGGGTAACTGCCGATGCGCACGCGCACGACACTGCCGGCCTTCTCGGTATAAGCGTGATACCCCTGTTTGCTCAGTCTGGTTTGCAGGCTCCTGGCGGTATCCGCATTGGCGAAGGCGCCGACCTGCAATACCCAGCCCGACTTCGGCACAGACTGTGCGGCATTCTTGCTTTCGGCCTTGGTCTTGGGCTTTACCTCCGGCTTGGGCTTTACTTCCGGTTGGGGTTTGCTCGCCGCCTGAACAGGCGCAACAGGTTTTGCAATCGGCGTAAGCACAATTGCCGCAGCGGGTGCAGAAGTAGACAGGGGTGCAGAGGCGGCTGCCGGCGCACTCGCCACAGCGGAGGTCGCAGCTACTGCAGACGCCATCTTGTCCAATTCCGGCAAATCGATCTTGGGCTGAAATTCGCCTGCACTGTCCTTGTTCGGGATGCGCAACTCGATGTCGTTGCCCGCCTTGGGCGCAGGCTCGCTGTCGAACACAACCGGCAGCAAAACTACTACCAACAAAACCAGCGCCACGGCACCGATCAAGCGGCGCCTCGTCTGCCGCCTCAAATTGAATTCTTCTTCCGTCGTCTGTTTTGCCATTGCGCCATGTCCGGAAGGTCAACCGCCGCGCATTCCGCGCGCCCGCATCACTTCCGCCACCGTATAGAATGATCCGAAGGTCAGAATTCTATCATTTTCGCCCGCCCGGCGGCTGGCCTCATGCATGGCATCGGCGATGGAGGCACAGGCGGCAACCTCGCCGCGAACCTGAGCACCTTGCAGCACCTGCGCCAGCTCGGCGACGGTCGCACCGCGTGGCGCATCGATCCCGGCGACCAGCCAGACATCGACCTGATCATCCAGCGCCCGCGCCACCCCGTCCATATCCTTGTCCTTGAGCATCGCGAATACCGCAAAGGTCTTCGCAGGCGGCAGATTGGCGAGATTCTGTGCCAGTGAACGCGCAGCGTGCGGGTTATGCGCCACATCCAGGATCAGTTGCGGCCTGCCCGGTACGAACTGGAAGCGTCCGGCAAGTTCTACCTCGACCAGCCCCCGCCGCACTGCTTCCATGCTCACGGGCAATTCGTCCCTCAGCGCATCCAGTGCGGCGAGTACGGCACTGGCGTTATTCAATTGAAAGGCACCGCGCAGCGCGGGGTACGGCAATGCGCTGCGCGAACCCGTCTTGCTGCGGTAATCCCACTGCCCTTCATGCTTCGCGAACCCGAATTCGCTGCCGATACACCACAATTCCGCGCCGGCCTGCTGCGCCTGCGTGCGTATCGCCTGCGGCACGTCGCTATCTGCACAGATCGCCACGCGATCGCGGCGGAAGATACCCGCCTTCTCGAATGCGATCTGTTCGCGCGTATTGCCCAGATACTCGGTGTGATCGATATCCACACTGGCCACCACCGCACAATCCGCATCGAACACATTCACCGCATCCAGCCGCCCTCCCAAGCCGACCTCCAGGATGGCAACATCGACCCGATGGGCGATAAAACACTGCATCGCGGCTAGCGTACCGAACTCGAAGTAGGTCAACGGGATATCGCCGCGTACCAGCTCGATCTGCGCAAACGACGCACACAACTCCGCATCGCTCGCCGGATGTTTGGCGATGCGCACCCGCTCGTTGTAGACCAGCAGATGCGGCGACGTATAACACCCGACGCGGTATCCGGCGGCGTGCAGGATGGCTTCCAGCATCGCACACACAGAGCCCTTGCCGTTGGTGCCGCCGACGATGACGACGGGAAAATCGGGTTGCAGGTTCAGCCGCTGTTTGACTTCCTCCACGCGCTCCAGTCCGAGAGCGATGGTTTTGGGGTGCAGTTTTTCGAGATGGGTCAGCCAGCCGGCGAGAGTATTGGGCATTTCAGTGTCCCAGCTGTTACAGCTGCACCCCAAACCTGCGCAACACGGGCAGCATCGCCAGGTAACAGACGGCTGTCGCCGCAACGGAAATCGAGAGGCTTAACCAGAAACTCAGTCCTTGCCTGATCAGCAAGGGCAGAAGCAGAAATAAAACCAGAGATGGCAACACCAGCCAGAATATCTGGCCGGACAACTCGGCGATGCGCGCAGGCTCGGCACCTTCAAAATACATCCACATGAAGGCCAGCAATGAAGTGAGCGGGAGTGCGGCCAGCAAGGCAGCGAAGCCGGTGCTACGTTTGGCGATTTCGGCTATCGCCACGATGACGAATGCGGAAACCGCGACCTTGAGCACGTAGTAGAGCATTGGCGTTAAGCCGCCTCCAGCTTCGCCACCGCATCCTGTTTGGTCAACAGCGTGATCAGCGTAGCCAGTTGGTCGCGCATCTGGCGCCGGTCCACGATCATGTCGATGGCGCCGTGCTCAAGCAGGAACTCGGCACGCTGAAAACCCTCGGGCAGGGTCTCGCGCACCGTCTGCTGGATCACGCGCGCGCCGGCAAAGCCGATCAATGCACCGGGTTCAGCGATGACCACGTCGCCGAGGAAAGCAAAACTGGCCGAAACGCCGCCCATGGTCGGGTCGGTCAGCACGGACAAGAACGGTAGCCTGGCTTCGCTCAATTGCGTGAGTGCGGCGCTGGTCTTGGCCATCTGCATCAGTGACAGCAGTCCTTCCTGCATGCGTGCACCGCCGCTGGCGGAGAAGCAGATGAAGGGGCATTGCTGTTCCAGCGCGACCTGTACGCCACGCACGAAACGTTCGCCGATGACCGAGCCCATGGAGCCCCCCATGAAATCGAACTCGAAAGAGGCAGCCACAACCGGTAATGCATGGATGCTGCCTTGCAGTACGATCAGGGCGTCGTCCTCGCCGGTCTTCTTCTTCGCCTCGACCAGGCGGTCGCTGTATTTTTTCTGGTCCTTGAATTTCAGGGTATCGACCGACAAGACTTCCGAGCCGATCTCGAAGCGCCCCTCGTTGTCCAGCAGCCAGTCGAGACGGGTACGCGCGCTGATGCGGTGATGGTGGTTGCACTTCGGGCAGACACTGAGGTTCTTTTCCAGGTCGGCGTGATACAGCACAGCCTGGCAGGACGGGCACTTGTGCCACAAGCCATCCGGCACGCTCTTTTTGACATCCGCGTGTTCGCGGCGCTTGATCTTGGGGGGTAACAGTTTCTGGAACCAGCTCATGGTGTTCTCCTCTTTATTGATCTATCGCCAGTCGCAATTCTTTCACCAGTCTGCCCACATTGGCGACTACATTTTGCTCGGTCGAATTCTCGACTTCCTGCACGATGCGGCTGCCCACCACCACGCCGTCACACAACCTGGATACTGCCCTGGCGGTCGCCGCATCGCGGATGCCGAAGCCGACGCCGATGGGCAGCTTGATGTGCTTGCGCAGCTGCGGCAGCTTCTGCTCGATGGCTGACAGGTCGAGGTTGCCGGCACCGGTTACGCCCTTGAGCGAGACGTAATACACATAACCGCGCGCAAGCTTGGCGACTTGGGCGATGCGCGCCTCGTTGGTGGTCGGCGCCAGCAGGAAGATGGGCGCGATGTTGTGGCGTTGCAGGTGCTCGAACGCCTCATGACTTTCTTCCGGCGGAAAGTCCACGGTCAGCACGCCATCCACACCGACTTCTTCGCAACGCCTTGCGAACACTTCCCAGCCCATGGCCTCAATGGGATTGCCATAGCCCATCAGCACCACGGGCGTGGTCGTATCCTGTTTGCGGAATTCCGCCACCATCGACAGTACGCCGCGCAGCGACATGCCGTGTCTGAGTGCACGCTCGGAAGCACGCTGAATCACCGGGCCGTCCGCCATCGGGTCGGAGAATGGAACACCCAGCTCAAGCACGTCCGCACCCGCCGCCACCAGCCCAAGCATCAACGGTACCGTGAGCTGCTGCGACGGGTCACCGGCAGTAATAAAGGGGATGAGCGCTTTACGCTGCTGCCGTTTGAGATTGCCGAAGGTCGTATCAATGCGACTCATAGCGTGATGCCCTTCAATTTTGCCACCGTGTTCATATCCTTGTCGCCGCGACCGGACAGGTTCACCAGCAGCACTTTGTCCTTGGGCATTGTCGGCGCCAGCTTCATCGCGTACGCCAGGGCATGGCTGGATTCCAGCGCGGGGATGATGCCCTCGAAACGGCACAGCGCATCGAAAGCATCCAGCGCCTCATCATCGTTGATGGCGACATATTGTGCACGGCCGATGTCCTTCAGCAGGCAGTGCTCGGGGCCGACGCCGGGATAATCCAGGCCGGCGGAGATGGAATGTGTCTCGATGATCTGGCCGTTCTCGTCCTGCATCAGGTAGACCTTGTTGCCGTGCAGCACGCCGACCTTGGCGTTCGCCGTGAGCGGCGCGGCATGCTGGCCGCTGGCGATGCCGTGACCGCCGGCTTCCACGCCGATGAGCTGCACGCCCGGCACTTCGACATAGGGATAGAACATGCCGATGGCATTGGAACCGCCGCCGACGCAGGCGATCACCGCATCCGGCTGGCGGCCTATCATCTCAGGCATCTGCACCTTGGCTTCATTGCCGATCACGCACTGGAAATCGCGTACCATCATCGGGTACGGATGCGGGCCTGCCGCTGTACCAAAGATGTAGAACGTACTCTCGACGTTGGTGACCCAGTCGCGGATGGCTTCGTTGCAGGCATCCTTGAGCGTCTTCGAGCCGCTTTCCACTGGAACGACCGTCGCGCCCAGCAACTTCATGCGGAATACGTTGGGTGCCTGGCGCTGGATGTCCTCCGCGCCCATGTAGACGATGCATTCCATGCCGAAGCGCGCCGCAACCGTCGCAGTCGCCACGCCGTGCATGCCGGCACCGGTCTCGGCGATGACGCGTTTCTTGCCCATGCGCTTGGCCAGCAAAGCCTGTCCGATGGCATTATTGATCTTGTGCGCGCCGGTATGGTTGAGGTCTTCGCGCTTCAGGTATATCTGCGCGCCGCCCAAGCTCTCCGACAGGCGTTTCGCGTGATAGACCGGGCTCGGACGCCCGACATAGTGTTTCAGTTCGTAGGCGAACTCGGCCTTGAATTCTGGATCGTCGCGGAAGCGCAGGTACTGCTGGCGCAGTTCCTCCACGGCCGGGATCAGCGTCTCGGCCATGTAGATGCCGCCGAACTGGCCGAAGTGGCCGCTGTTATCTGGATAGTTGTAAGTCAACGTCTTTAACCTCTTTGATGAACGCAGCGACCTTCGCCGCATCCTTGATTCCTTTTGCCGCCTCCACGCCACTGGAGACATCCACCGCGTAAGGCCGCGTCTGCGCAATCGCTGCCGCCACATTGCCCGCATGCAGTCCGCCGGACAGGATCACCGGCAACGCCAGATTGTGCGGGATCAGCGTCCAGTCGAACGATTCGCCCGTGCCGCCCTGCGTGCCCTCGACATAGGCGTCCAGCAGCAGGCCCTGCGCACCGGCATAGCGAGCCGCGCATTCTACCAAATCCACCCCCGCCTTGACCCGTATCGCCTTAAGGTACGGTTTGCCGAACCGGGCACACAATTCCGGCGGCTCTTCGCCGTGGAATTGCAGTACATCCAGCGACACTTTTGCAAGCACTTCGCGCACGTAATCGACAGATGGATTCACGAACAGGCCAACCACCGTCAGGAACGGGGGGACGGCCCGCTCCAGCGTTGCTGCCTGAGAGACCCCAACATGGCGCGGGCTTTTTTCGTAGAACACGAAGCCGAGCGCGTCCGCGCCGTAGCTGGCGACTGCCGACACATCCTGCTCGCGCGTGATGCCGCAGATTTTTATCCGCGTTCTGGTGTTCCGGGTCATTTGAATGCTTCAGCTCAAAAACAGGGTGACATTGTACCTTGAGGCAGACCCCACTTCGCATCGTAGGTGATATGGCGCAAATAAAGACCGTCCGGTGCAAAGGTCGGCGCTGCAAACTTGCGGTCGCGCCCTTCCAGCACCTCGCGCACCCACTGCGGAGGGTATTTGCCTTTCCCTACATACAACAGGCAACCGAGAATGTTGCGCACCATGTGGTGCAGGAAGGCATTGGCCGTCAGGTCGAATATGATCGTGTCGCCCAGTCGCCGGATATCGAGAGACGCCAGGTTCTTCACAGGGGTCCGAGCTTGGCATTGCGAGGAACGAAAGGCACTGAAGTCGTGTTCGCCCAACAGGAACCGGGCAGCAGACTGCATAGCCGCAATATCCAGGGGCAGGTGAAACCAGCCCACCTTGCCATGATGCACGCCGCTGCGCGAAGGGCGATTGACGAGCACATACTGGTAGCTGCGAGCCTGAGCCGAAAAGCGCGCATGGAATTCATCCGGAACCGGATGCGCCCACAGTACCGCAATATCCTTCGGCAACACCGCATTCGTGCCCCGCACCCAGGCTGTGAGCGGCCTGTCGGCATCGGTATCGAAGTGCACGACCTGCTCCAGTGCATGCACACCAGTATCGGTGCGTCCCGCGGCAAGAATGGCGATGTTTGTACCGGCGATTTCACCCAGCGCCGCTTGTAGCGCATCCTGCACGTTCGGCACGTCGGGCTGGCTCTGCCAGCCGTTGTAGCCGTTACCGTCGTATTCCACTCCGAGCGCGATCCTCATCGCCACACTCCCGCCAACATTGCCGCGCCCGACATCAGTATCAGGGCATCGACGAGACGGAACCGTTGCAGCCGCAATTCGATGTGCTCTGCCCCGCTTGTGGCCGGCAGCATGGCATCCAGGATGGTCTGGCGCCAATCGCTTGCGGTGTCTCGCATGGCCGATTCGGCATATTCCAGTGTCAGGGCCAGACGCACGGCGATGCGCTCACGCGACAGTCCCAACCAGCGCAGCGGATATGCCAAGGTATAAAGGCCGCTTATGAGCAGCGCCTGCGGCAACAGTTCCAGCAAGATCGCCAGCCCTGACAATACGCTCAACAGACGCCCCAGCTGCAGCAACCCGTCCAGCAAGCCTTCCCGCGTAGGTGAGGCGAGGCCCAATTGCGGCCACCACGAAGTACCGGGTGTCGTGTACGCGTAGATCAACAGCAGGGAGAACAATATCCAGCGTGTGCGCCGGAGCAGGCTCAGCAATTGCCTTGCGCAAAGCCGCAAGGCCAATGCAAACAAGGCGGCGCCAAGCGCGAGCAAAGCCAGCGGCTGCAGGCGTTGAGCAAGCAAGGCGAGCAGCACCCAAACGAGTATCTGGACTGCAGGATGCGGAATGTATTTCATATCGTTCAAATGAAAACGGCAGCCGTACAGGCTGCCGTTCAGTCAGCTCCGGCAAATTACAATTGTTGCATCAGCGCTTGAGCGGACTCGCGCTGCTGATCGTCGCCATCTCGCAACACTTCTTCCAGTATCTCGCGCGCGCCGGCGGCGTCACCCATCTCCTGGTACGCCTTGGCCAGATCGAGCTTGGTGGCAACTTCCTGCCAATGTTCGTTCTTAGGCTCGGCAGCTCCAGTCTCGGAGGCAGCTCTCAGGTTGTCCATATTCAAATTGATGTCCCCCAACCCCAGATCGGGAGCAGGCGCAGCTGTCTTCGCCGGGCTTTCCAGGGGGAAGTCGAGCGTGAACGCAAGACCATCGTCTTTTTCCGGCGCGACAGGTGCAGGCGCCGGTGGAACCGGCACTCTAGGATGGGTCGCAGTCACATCGAACACCAGATCGTCCATATTCAGCGCTGTCGTTTCCTCCTGATTCCCCGGCTTGACCGCGGGGAATCCCGGGTTTGTGCCCGTGATATCGAAATCCATAGGTGTCGATTGAGTGGCGCTGTGCAGGACCTCCGACGACAAGATGGCGGTCGACTCTTGTGACGTCGGCGCTTCGAGTACTACCGTTTTTTGGCTGGCGAACGAAGGAGCTGCCGGTGCCGCAGCTCCGAAGCCCAGATCAAAATCAACCGCCGGCGCAGCCGCCTCCACTTTTTTCCCGGCAACAGGTGCCGCATTGGCGTCGCCACCATAGAACGGATTGCCTGGATCCAGCTCCCGGCCCATCGAAATCGTTTGATTCCATGCGGACTCATCGCCGGACTCTTTGATCTCGCGCGCGTAGCTATAGAAGGAATTGGTATCCTTGCGCGTGGAATAAATGGAGAGGAGCTTGAGTTTCACCGGAATGTTGTTCGGATTCTTTTTCAGGGCTTCCTTAAGCACTTCTTCAGCCTGCGCATCTCGACCGAAAGTCAGGAACAGGTCGGCTTCGCCAATGGGATCGACCTCTTCGGAATCAGGGCCTGCAGCAGCTACAGAGGCTGTCTGGACGGCAGCATGAGTGAAGTCGCCGGTGTCCGGAGATGGCGCGATCGGCGCGGCGATGCGTCCGGTTGAGCTTCCTTCATCTTCATCTTTCTTCTTTGCCGGCACCTTTTTCTTATTGCCAGCCTGTTTGCCACGTCGCGCTACCACAAAGCCCAATCCACCCAAGGCCAGCAGTAACGCAGCACCGGCCGCAAGGTAAAGCGGCTCTTCCAGAACCTGATCGATCAAGGAAGGTTGTTCAACAACCTTGGGCACGACAATTCTGGGCTTGACCGGCATCACGCTGCTTGCAGATTTCGGGGCAGACGCTGTATTCATGGTGACCGAGCTGACTGGTTCTGATGCGGGTGCGGATTCCTTCTTCAGCTCCGCCAGCTTTTTCATGTCTTGTACGTTCTTTTCCAGAATCGCTGTACGTTCTTGCGCTTCCTTTAATGCCTTGTTCTTCGCAATCGCTTCCTCTTCCTTGGCGATGGCCATTTCTTTCGCGGACGATTTGCCGCCACCGACAGCCTTATCGTTCGGCGCTTCGCCTTTCGATAGCTTCAGAACCTCTTTGGCAGGCTCCTTGGCAGACGCGGCCTTGTCGGTCACCGCAGTGCTGATTTTGCCTGCGGCTTCCTGCTTGTCTTCATGCTCCGCCCTGGCCGTGCGAGCAGCTGCCAGCTTCTGGCGATAGACATTCCAATCGGCGGCTTGAGCGCGTATTTCCTCCACCGCGTCGGCTTGCGGCATCTTCTCAACCGCTTCGTTCTTCGGGATATTGAGTATCTTTCCCGCCCTGATCCGGTTCATGTTGTGCGCATCGAACACGCCGGCATTTTCGCGATATAGCGCGACGAGCATACGCTCCAGACTGACGTTGTCAGGCTTGATCTGAGCCGCGATCTTGGCGAGCGTGTCTCCACGCATGACGACAATCTGTTCGGGCGCGGCTTCGGCAATCGACTCTTCCTTGCTCAAAGCATCCTGCTTGACAGGCTGTGTCTCCTTGATGGGCGTGGTCTCGATTGGCGCCACTTCAACAGGAGCGCTCGCTGGCGCCAATTCCTGGGCCGCAGGAACCGTCTCTGCTGGCGCAGCTTCGGCGACCGGCACTGCGGCAACCGCACTTTCGGCAACAGGCACGGCAGCCGGGGTTTCCGCGGCAACAGGTGTCTCCGCCACAGGCTGGGCAGCTACGGGCGCGGAAGCAGCAACAGGTTCACTGGCAGCAACAGGTGCTGGCTCGGGAGCAGGAGCGGCCACGGGCACCGCCAAGACCGGCTCGATAGGCTTGATTCCCTCTTCCTTGGGCTGTACCGCCTTGTAATCGACGGGGTCAAGAAGGAAAGTATATTCGCGCAACAGTTTTCCCGTGGGCCACGACAATTCAACCATCAGCGTGACGAATGGCTCATTCACAGGCTGGAGAGTCGTCACCTTGATATAAGGTTCGCCGTTGGCACGTTCTTCAATCTGGAACTTTATTTTTGGGACATTGTAAGGATAGTCGACACCAGCATTCTTATAGGCGTCGGCAGATGCCAACTTGGCCTTGATGCTTGATTTGTCCGCCTTGTCGACGGAGACGACTTCGATCTCCGCCTTCAGGGGTTGACCCAAAGCGGAAGTGACGTTGATGCCACCCAAGCCAGCTGCGTAGACAATGCCAGACCCAGCCAAACAGGCTATATAAACTGACGTTTTTAGAATTGATTTCAGCACGCCGCCACCCTTTTATTATCCCAGACGTTATTCAGATTAACATCATAGGGTTAGTGATGCAAGCTCACTTTTCCCTTAAGTTTATGCGTTAACCACCAGTTAAAAACCGGATTTACCTTGCAAGACTATTTTCCCAGCAAGATGCGCAACATGCGGCGCAATGGTTCCGCCGCCCCCCACAGCAACTGGTCACCACAGACAAATGCGCTGACATACTCCGGCCCCAGTTCCATCTTGCGCACGCGCCCGACGGCCACATCCAGCTTCCCGGTCACGGAGACCGGAGTCAGTTCGCGCACCGAGATCTCGCGCTGGTTCGGCACGAATTTGACCCAGGGATTGCCACCCTTGATGAGCGATTCGATCTCGCTCAAGGGAACGTCATTCTTCAGCTTCAGCGTCAGCGCCAGGCTGTGGCAGCGCATCGCACCGATGCGCACACACAAGCCATCCACCGGAATGCGTTGGCTGGTTCCCAGTATTTTATTGACCTCGGCCTGCCCCTTCCATTCTTCCTTGGACTGGCCGTTTTCCAATTGCTTGTCGATCCACGGAATCAGACTGCCCGCAAGCGGTGCGCCAAAATGTTCGGTCGGCATCTTGTCCGAACGCAGCGTCTCCGCGAGACGGCGGTCGATATCCAGAATGGCCGACTTCGGGTCGGCCAGCAGGTCGGCTACCGAGTTATAGGCCACCCCCATCTGGTTCAGCAGCTCTCGCATGTTCTGGGCGCCCGCTCCGCTGGCTGCCTGATAGGTCATCGACGAAACCCACTCCACCAGGCCGGCATGGAACAATCCGCCCAAGCCCATCAACAGAATGCTGTTGGTACAGTTGCCGCCGATGAAGTTCTTGCCGCCGCTCGCCAGCGACTTCTTGATGAGGTCGAGGTTGACCGGATCGAGAATGATGACCGCATCTTTTTCCATGCGCAACGTGGACGCCGCGTCGATCCAGTAGCCTTGCCAGCCTGCAGCACGCAGTCTAGGGAACACCTCGGTGGTGTAATCGCCGCCCTGGCAGGAGATGATGGCATCCATCGCCTGCAGTTCGCTCAGGTCATGCGCATCCTTCAATGGCACGCCACGGCCTTCGGCGGGCGCTTCGCCACCGGCATTTGAAGTGGTGAAGAACACCGCCTCGAACAGATCGAAATCCTTCTCTTCGCGCATGCGCTGCATGAGTACCGAGCCCACCATGCCGCGCCAACCGATCAGTCCTACTTTCATATCTCTTTATCCTCAACTATTCTTTGGGAAGGGTACGCACCTGCGGCGCTCAAGGGAGAAGAGGGAAGGGTGAAAACCACTGCACCGCTTTTACCCTTCTCCCTTCCCTCTTCACCCTTCTCAATTAATCACAACGCTGCGACAACCGCATCACCCATCGCCTTGCAACCGACCTTCTTCATGCCGTCTTCATATATGTCGCCGGTGCGCAGGCCCTGCTGCAGCACCTTGCGCACCGCCGCTTCGATCCGTTGCGCGATATCCGCGCGACCGAAAGTGTATTGCATCATCATCGCCACCGACAGGATCGTCGCCAGCGGATTGGCGATGTCCTTTCCGGCGATATCCGGCGCAGAACCGTGGCACGGTTCATACAAGCCCTTGTTGTTCGAATCCAGCGAAGCCGACGGCAGCATGCCGATGGAACCGGTCAGCATCGACGCCTCGTCCGACAGGATGTCGCCGAAGATGTTGCCGGTCAGGATCACGTCGAACTGCTTGGGCGCACGCACCAGCTGCATCGCGGCGTTGTCGACATACATATGCGAAGTGGCGACTTGCGGATATTCCTTCGCCACTTCGGTCACGATCTCGCGCCAGAACATGCTCGTGTCCAGCACATTGGCCTTGTCCACCGAACACAGCTTTTTGTTGCGCTTCATCGCAATCCGGAAGCCGACATGCGCCACGCGCCGGATCTCCGATTCGCTGTAAAGCATGGTATCAAAGCCCTGGCGCTCGCCGTTGTCCAGCGTGCGGATGCCGCGCGGCTGGCCAAAATAGATATCGCCGGTCAGTTCGCGCAGGATCATGATATCCAGGCCGGAGACGATATCCGGGCGCAGCGTCGAAGCACTCACCAGTTCCGGATATACCATCGCCGGGCGCAGGTTGGCGAACAGCCCCAGCCCCTTGCGGATGCGCAGCAAACCCTGTTCAGGACGTTGCGGGCGCGGCAGATTGTCGTACTGGTAGCCGCCCACGGCACCGAGCAGCACCGCGTCGGAAGCTTTCGCCAGATCCAGCGTCGCTTCCGGCAACGGGTCTTTCGCCGCATCGTAGCCCGCGCCGCCGATATGCGCGTATTCCATCTCGATCTTCAGCCCGTCACTGCGCAATGCTTCCAATACCTTGACCGCCTGAGCAACGATCTCGGGCCCGATGCCGTCACCCGGCAATACTGCTATCTTCATTTGGTTACCCCCGGAAAATTACGCAAACAGCCATGGCTGTGCCGCGCGGTGTTTCGTTTCATAAGCCCTGATGTCTTCCACATGCTGCAAGGTGAGTCCGATATCGTCCAGACCGTTCAACAGGCAATGCTTGCGGAACGCATCCACCTCGAACTTGTACACAGTGCCGTCCGGGGTCGTGATGGTCTGCTGTTCCAGGCCGACCTTCAATCTGTATCCGGCGTTGGCCTCGACCGCCTTGAACAACGCATCGACTTTCGCCGCCTCGAGCTTGATCGGCAACAGACCGTTCTTGAAGCAGTTGTGAAAGAAGATGTCGGCGAAACTCGGCGCAATGATGACGCGGAAGCCGTAATCTTCCAGCGCCCAGGGTGCATGCTCGCGCGAACTGCCGCAGCCGAAATTCTCGCGTGCCAGCAATATCTGCGCGCCCTGGTAGCGGGGCAGGTTCAGCACGAACTCCTTGTTCAATGGCCGCTTGCTGTTGTCCATACCGGGCTCCCCGTGATCGAGGTAGCGCCATTCGTCGAACGCGTTCGGGCCGAAACCGCTACGTTTGATCGACTTCAGGAATTGTTTCGGGATGATCGCATCGGTATCCACGTTGGCCCTGTCCAGGGGCGCGACCAGGCCATCGAGCAACTCGAATTTACGCATCACTTGCTCTCTTTCTTCAACTTTTCGCCGCCCTTTTCCATCTCCTTGCCGACCCATTCTCCGGCCTTCTTGAGCCCTTTAACGGTAGCGTCAGCGCCCTTCTCGATGCCGCGTCCAGCGGCTTCGCCGCCTTTTTTCACGCCATCGCCGATCTTCTTGGGCAGACTCTTTTCTTCTTCGGCTTGTGCAAATTGCACCACCAGCAACAACGACAGCAACATGAATATTCGTTTCATCATTCACTCCTTGCTCACATCAATGAAATGTCCTGCGATTGCCGCTGCCGCGGCCATCGCCGGGCTGACCAGGTGAGTGCGGCCACCCTGTCCCTGGCGGCCTTCGAAATTACGATTGGAAGTCGCCGCGCAACGCTCGCCCGGCTCCAGCCTGTCATCGTTCATCGCCAGACACATCGAACAGCCCGGGTCGCGCCACTCGAAGCCGGCCTCGATGAACACCTTGTCGAGCCCTTCCTTTTCCGCTTGCGCCTTCACCAGGCCGGAACCGGGAACCACCATCGCCAGTTTCACATTGGCGGCAACCTTCCTGCCCTTGGCCACGGTTGCCGCCGCGCGCATATCCTCGATGCGGCCGTTGGTGCAGGAGCCGATGAACACCTTGTCGATCCTGATCTCGCCGATCGGCGTATTCGCTTTCAGATCCATGTAGGCCAGCGCACGCTCCCAGTCGCCGCGCTTCACCGCATCCGGAGCGGATGCCGGGTCCGGCACGCGCCCGTCGATGGACGTCACCATCTCGGGCGACGTACCCCAGGTCACCTGCGGCCGTATGCCGGCAGCATCCAGTTCCACCACCGCATCGAATTGCGCCCCCTCCTCGGAATGAAGAGTGCGCCAATAGGCCACCGCCTTGTCCCATTGCTCGCCCTGCGGTGCGAACGGGCGGCCCTTGATGTAAGCCAGGGTCGTCTCATCCGCCGCCACCATGCCCGCGCGCGCACCGGCTTCGATCGCCATGTTGCACAAGGTCATGCGCCCTTCCATGCTCAAGGCACGGATCGCGCTGCCCGCGAACTCAATGGCATAGCCGGTACCGCCCGCGGTGCCGATCTTGCCGATCACGGCGAGTGCGACATCTTTGGCGGTCACTCCTTTGCCCAGAGCGCCCTCCACTTTGACCAGCATGGCTTTCGATTTCTTCGCCACCAGGCACTGCGTCGCCATCACATGCTCGACCTCGGAAGTGCCGATGCCATGCGCCAACGCAGCGAATGCGCCGTGCGTGCTGGTATGCGAGTCGCCGCACACCACCGTCATGCCGGGCAAGGTGGCACCCTGCTCCGGTCCGATCACATGCACGATGCCCTGGCGCGCGTCGTTCATCTTGAATTCGGTCACCTTGAATTCGGCACAATTGGCGTCCAGTGTCTCCACCTGCAAGCGCGAAACCGGGTCGGCGATGCCCGCCGCACGATTCGTGGTCGGCACATTGTGATCGGCCACCGCAAGGATCGACGAGGTACGCCAGAGCTTGCGCTTCGCCAGCTTCAGCCCTTCAAATGCCTGAGGACTGGTCACTTCATGCACCAGATGACGGTCGATGTATAACAACGCGGTGCCGTCGGCTTCCTGCCGCACCACGTGAGAATCCCAGAGTTTGTCGTACAACGTTTTTGCGCTCATTTTCACACCTCGATTTAGCGGGTAATTATGCCACAGCGGTGGCGGCACCCCAAACCGCGACGATGCCGTCGCGGGTGTTTTCGGGTTGGAAATCGCCTGAAACACGGGGCGCCACGCCCGGAAGACCAAAAATCAACCCGACCTTTGGGCTTCGATCTTCATCCAGCAAGCTACGCCGCCTGCCTTTGGATCGATCTTTGCGGGGATGACTCGGCCCGGTTGATGCCGCTCACCAGCGCCCTGATCGAGGCGGTAACGATGTTGGAATCCAGCCCCACGCCGTAGCATCCCGCCCCTCCCTCCGCATTCGCCACTTCCATGAATGCACAGGCACGCGCATCGCCTGCCTCACTGCTCGCGCTCATTGAACGCTCTTCATAGCTGCGGACCTGGACGTCGATGCCTGCGCTTTGCAAAGCGTGGACAGCCGCATCGATGGGGCCGTTCCCTTCGCCCGTCAGCAAGTGCGACGTACCGTGAACCTCCACATTCAGCCGTATGCCTTGCGCTGCGCCATGCTCGAACAGATGATGTTCCTTGTAGCGCACAGGCTCCGACGTTTCGAAATAAGTCGTCGAGAACAGTTGCCATATCTCCGCAGCACTGATCTCCCCGCCATGGCTGTCGGCATGCTTCTGCACGACGCCGGAGAACTCGACCTGCAGCCGGCGCGGCATGACGATCCCGTATTCCGTTTCCAGCAAATAGGCGATGCCCCCCTTGCCGGACTGGCTGTTCACCCGGATCACCGAATCGTAGCTCCTTCCGACGTCCTTCGGATCGACGGGAAGATAGGGCACATTCCAGAACGCGCCCGGCTGCTGGACGGCAAAGCCCTTCTTGATCGCGTCCTGGTGCGAACCCGAGAAGGCGGTGAACACCAGGTCGCCGACATAAGGATGGCGAGGATGTATCGGCAACTGGTTGCAATGCTCGACCGTGCGCGCGACAGCGTTGATATCCGAAAAATCCAGGCCGGGGGCGACGCCCTGCGTATAGAGATTCAGGGCCAAGGTCACGATATCCACATTGCCGGTTCGTTCCCCGTTGCCGAATAGACATCCTTCGACGCGGTCCGCGCCCGCCATCAGGCCGAGTTCGGCGGACGCAACGGCCGTACCCCGGTCGTTATGCGTGTGCAGGCTGAGCACGATGCTGTCGCGCCGCGCAAGATGGCGGTGCATCCATTCGATCTGGTCCGCATAGACGTTGGGGGTGGCCACCTCAACGGTGGTGGGAAGATTGATGATCACCTTGTTGGACGGCGTCGCACCCCAAGCCGCAGTCACGGCATCGCAGATCTCGAGGGAGAATTCGAGTTCAGCGGCAGTGAACGTTTCCGGGCTGTATTCCAGTGTCCACTCCGTTTCCGGCTGTTCTGCCGCCAACTGCCTGACCAGCTTGACGGCCGAGACGGCCATGTCGACGACCTCTGCCTTGCTCATGCCGAAGACGATGTCGCGGAAGGTCTTCGAGACCGGGTTATAGACGTGCACGATGGCCCGCCGCGCCCCCCGGAGCGATTCCATGGTGCGCCGGATCAGGTGCTCGCGCGCCTGGGTCAGTACTTCGATGGTGACATCCTCCGGAATATGCCCGCCCTCGATCAACTCACGCACAAAATTGAAATCAGTGGCGGACGCCGACGGGAACGCGACCTCGATCTCCTTGAAGCCGATGTCGCAGAGCGTGCGGAACATGCGCATCTTGCGTTCGCCGTTCATCGGCTCGAACAGCGACTGGTTGCCGTCGCGTAGATCGGTGCTCATCCAGATCGGCTGCTGGGTGATCGTGCGGTTCGGCCATTGGCGGTCAACAAGATCGACGGGCGGGAACGGCCGGTATTTGGTTTCGGGATGTCGCAACATGGCAGGGGCTCCTTCGGTAATCGGTTAAGAATCCAGCGGATAGAATCTTATGGACAAACCCACGGCATGTGCTTGCGTATTTCACCTTCAAACGATAATTATTGGCAATAATATTGCGCAATTATAGAATATATATAAAACTATATGCCTGTTTATCTAATTTTCAAGGAATCTTATGCAACTCGACCGCTACGATCTGCAGATTCTGGAGATCCTTCAGCAGGATGGGCGCATCAGCAACCAGGATCTGGCCGACCGCATCAGCCTCACGCCGTCTCCCTGCCTGCGCCGCCTGCATGCGCTGGAAGAGTCCGGCCTGATCACCGGATACCGCGCAATGCTGGACGCGAAAAAACTGGGCTTGTCATTGATGGCGCTGATCCTGATCTCGATGGACCAGCATACGCCCGAACGGCTGGGCAACTTCGAGGCAAAGGTAATGGATATCCCGGATGTGCTGGAATGCCTGCTCATCACGGGACAGGACGCCGACTACCAGCTCAAGGTGGTGGTAAAAGACATGGACGCCTATCAGGAGCTCTTGCTCAACCGCATCACCCGAATTGAGGGCGTTACCGGCGTCCACTCCAGCTTCGTGCTGCGCCGCGTGGTCGACAAGACCGCGCTGCCGCTCTGATGACCCGGAACTTCACGGATCGGAGCCGCAGTTCACAGCCTCTTTGAGCTTCCCGGCTCGGCCCTCATGCGACCGCTACTACCGGCGAGTCAAATCCTTTCGTCCCGGACAAAGGAACGGCAGGTTGCCACAACTGCTGCTCGAACAATTCCAGCAGATAACGGGCCGACGACAACGCTTCTCCCGGCCCGAATCGGGCCACGAGTTCAGCCTCGGGCAGAGCGGGCAGCCCCTCGCGCACCTGGACCAGGCCGGTCGTGGCCAGACTCAAGGGCAGCGGCGTCACCGCAAGCCCGGAAACCACAGCATGGCGCATGGCCGTATAGCTGCTGCCGACGAAAGCGGTCGTCCATGCCAATCCGGCGCCAGTCAGGGCGGCGAGCGCCGCCACCCGGAATACGCAGCCCTCGTGAAAGACCGCCAAAGGCAAGGGACTCTGCCGCGCCGCATCGCTGCCCTCGCCCGTGAGCCAGATCAGCGGTTCCCGCCGAAGGAGTTTCCACTGTGCACCCTCTGCCGGCTGAGACTGTCCCGCGATCCGCTTGGCAATGGCCAGATCCAATTCCCCCGCTTCCGCCTGGGCAGCAAGGCGCACCGAAAGATCGCAACGGACAGAAATTCTTACCCGCGGACACGAGCGCGAAAATTCGGCGAGCACCTTGGGAAAGACACTTTCCATCAACTCTTCGGGCAACCCGACGCGCAGGTTGCCGGCCAGCGCGGGCTGTGTGAAGCAACTACAGGCCTCGTCGTTCAGGCGCAGGATCCGCCGGCCATAATCGATAAGGACCTGCCCTTCGGCGGTAGGACCGGCCACCCGGCCCTGGCAGCGTTCCAGCAGCGCATGGCCCACGGTATCTTCCAGACGCTTGATCTGCAGACTGATCGCCGATTGGGTACGGCCAAGCTTCGCTGCCGCCGCTGAAAAGCTGCCGCAATCGGCGATTGCCACCAGCGATCGCAACAAATCCATGTCCAAGTTAGGCATCATTGCTCCCATCATGAATCTCAGCCCATCATTTAGAATAACAATATTGAATGCTTAATTATCAATTTTCAAAATCTTGCATGAGGCTGTAAGGTTGCGTCAAGCCTTTCATCTTCAGGAAAAAGCCATGAGTCTCGCCAAAAGCTCTCCATCCTCCGCCCCTGCATCGGCCGTACGCATCGCCATGGTCGGAACCATTTTCAGTTTCGTGTGGAGTTCGGCCTTCATCGCCGGCAAGGTGGGGATGACCTCGACCGGCCCCTTGACCCTGCTCAGTCTGCGCTTCCTGCTGGCGGGACTGCTATTGGCCGTACTGGGCCGGATCCTTGCGGCACCGATCACTGCACCCCGGTTCAATCGCACGGCCGTCCTGGCTGCCCTCGCTGCAGGCCTGCTCACCAACGCCGTCTACCTCGGCCTCACCTACACCGGAATGCGGACCGTGCCGGCCGGGCTCACCGCCATCCTGGTCAGCACCAGCCCTCTGCTTGCCTCGCCCTTCGCCGCACTTTGGCTCAAGGAACCTTTCGGATGGCGCGGCGCACTCGGGCTGGCGGCCGGTTTCGCTGGCGTGGTGTGGATCATGGGAGGCCGCGCAACATCGGCTCCTGCGGATATGACGGGCGTAATGTTGATACTGATCGGCACTGTGGCCCTGGCCGCTTCCACCCTGCTCAACAGGCGCGCGGTGACGCATCTTGATCCCCGGTCGATCGCGATGATCCAGCTACCGGTAAGCGGGCTGGCACTGTTGCCGCTGGCATGGTGGCGTGAAGGACTGGCGATACGCCCGGATATGGCTTTCTTCGGCAGCCTCTTTTACCAGGCTGCGGTCGTGTCCATAGGCACCACCCTGATGCTGTTGTGGCTGGTGCGGCACGGCGGGGCGGCCCGAGCCAGCGGCTTTCACCTGCTCAATCCGGCTTTCGGCACTTTGCTGGCGGCAACCATCCTCGGAGAAGCGGTACCGGCTTCCGACCTGCTGGGCGTCGTACCTATCGTCGCTGGTCTGGCCCTGGTGCTGTGGCCCGGTCAGCTGAAAAACGCGGGATCATGAAATTCGCGTGAACGCAGGATACGGCCCATCGGGGGCAGGCCTTGAACCGCAACCGCCCGACCTAAACCATGCGGCGTAGCTTCCACCACATCAGCAGGAGGCCCAGCGATGCCGCCCCGGCACTGCAGGAATACAAAGCCGATGCGCCCCAATGCTGCCAGATCGGTCCGCTCGCCAGCCCGCCCAACATGCCGCCCGCACCATAAGTCACGCTGCCGAACAGCGCCTGCCCCCTGGATTGGTGCCGCCCCTGGAAAAATTGATGCACCAGGCCCAGCGAGCTGGCGTGGTACGCGCCGAAGGTGAACGCATGCAGCATCTGCGCAAACAGCAGCAGCACCACCCAGTCGACCGCCCAGCCGATGAGCATGAAGCGCAGCACTGCTGCGCTGAAGCTGAAGATCAGAATTCGGGTAAAACCGAAGCGGCGCACCAGCGCAGGCATCAGGAAGAACACGCCGATCTCGCAGATCACCCCCAGCGCCCATAATCCGCCCACCGCACTCTTGGCGTAGCCGTGTTCGACCAGATAAATGGAGTAGAAGGTGTAGTAAGGCCCATGCGCCACGGACATCAGGAAACAGGCTCCGAACAGGGCCAGTACGCGCGGCTGCAACACGATCTGCCTGATCGGCTGGTCGTCGGTATGGTGCGCCAGCACCTCGGTCTTGGGTATCTGACGTGCAAAGATCAGGATGCCGACCTCGCACACCAGTCCCGCCCACAGCAACCAGGCGATGGCGATGTAATCGAAGGCGTAGCCCAGCCCCACCACCGAGACGATGAAACCGATGGACCCCCAGGAGCGGATGCGTCCATAGTGCTCGGTGTTCTTGCCAAGGTAAGTCAGCGTGGTCGCCTCCACCAGCGGCATCGATGCGCTCCAGAAGAAACTCATCAGCGCCAGCACAAGGAACAGGCCCCAGAAACTGGTGGTAGCGAACACGCCGAGATAGAACAGCGCGCTCAGCGATGCCGCCACCTGCACCACCAACAGGCGTTTCCCCGATTGATCGGCGAGCCAACCCCATAACCCGGGCGCAAACATGCGCATCACCGGCTGGATCGACATCAGGACGGATATCTCGATGGCGTCGAAATGGATGGACTTGAGGTACAGGCTCCAGTAGGGCGAGAACATCCCCACAAAGGCGTAATAAAAAAAATAGAAGCCGGCGATGCGCCAGTGATAGTTCTTTGTGGTGGACATAACAGACAGACTGCTGAACGGCCCGCATTATCTCACGCGGGAAAATATTTTCAGCATGACACTTGAAATCCGGGATCCCGCCCCAACTAGCCCGAAGTCGAAAACAGGAGAGCCGCATGGAACAGAACGAGAACACCCCTCAAACCGAACAAACCACCCCCCAGGCAGAGGGCATGCCCAGTCTGGAGGAGCTGCTGAAGGCAGCCGAACTCAAGGCGCAGGAGCACTACGACGCCTGGATGTATGCCAAAGCCGAGAGCGAGAACATCCGCCGCCGCGCCACCGAGGATGTGAGCAAGGCCCAGAAGTTCGCTGTGGAGCGTTTCTCCAACGAGATGCTGGCGGTGATGGATAGCCTGCAGGCAGGACTTGCCGTTCAGACGGAGAATATCGAAAGCTTCAAGAGCGGCATGCAACTGACCCTGAAGCAGCTTTCCAGCGTGTTCGAGAAATTCAACATCAAGGAAATCAACCCGGTCGGCGAAAAACTCGACCCGCACAAGCATCAGGCCATCGGCATGGTGGAAAGCGAGCAGGAAGCCAACACAGTCGTCAATGTCATGCAAAAGGGCTACTCGCTGAATGAGCGCATATTGCGCCCTGCTTTGGTCATGGTGGCCAAAGGGAAGGAGTAAAACGGGAAGGGTTAAAGGGGGAAGGGAGAAGGGTAACAACCACTCTCCGAGCAACGAGCGCCGGGGTTACCCTTCCCTCTTCTCCCTTTACCCTTCTCCAACAAATCTCTTGAAATAACCAATACTCGCCCCATTTAGGCGATAACAGTTTCACAGATACAAACCAATTCAACTGAAAGGAAAGCATCATGGGAAAAATCATCGGTATCGACCTGGGCACGACGAACTCCTGCGTGGCCATCATGGAAAACGGCAAGACCAAGGTGATCGAGAACGCCGAAGGCGCCCGCACCACGCCGTCCATCATCGCCTACATGGAGGATGGTGAAGTGCTGGTGGGCGCGCCCGCCAAACGTCAGGCCGTGACCAATCCCAAGAACACCCTGTACGGCGTGAAGCGCCTGATCGGCCGTCGCTTCGAAGAGCCGATGGTGCAGAAGGACATCAACATGGTTCCCTACTCCATCGTCAAGGCCAAGAACGGCGACGCATGGGTGAAGGTGCGCGACAAGGAGATCTCCGCTCCGGAAATCTCCGCGCAAGTGCTGGCCAAGATGAAGAAGACCGCCGAGGACTATCTGGGCGAGCCCGTCACCGAAGCCGTCATCACCGTTCCGGCCTACTTCAACGACTCGCAGCGCCAGGCCACCAAGGACGCCGGCCGCATCGCCGGTCTGGAAGTGAAGCGCATCATCAACGAACCGACCGCGGCTGCACTGGCGTTCGGCCTGGACAAACAGGAAGGCGACCGCAAGATCGCGGTGTATGACCTGGGCGGCGGCACGTTCGACATTTCCATCATCGACATCGCCGAGATCGACGGCGAACACCAGTTCGAAGTGCTGTCCACCAACGGCGACACCTTCCTCGGCGGCGAAGATTTCGACATGCGCGTGATCGAGTTCCTGGTGGAAGAGTTCAAGAAGGAAAGCGGCGTCGACCTGAAGAAGGACATGCTGGCCCTGCAGCGCCTGAAGGACGCCGCCGAAAAGGCCAAGATCGAGCTGTCTTCCGCGCAGCAGACCGAAGTGAATCTGCCCTACATCACGGCAGATGCGACCGGCCCGAAACACCTGGCCGTAAAGATCACCCGCGCCAAGCTGGAAAGCATCGTGGAAGACCTGATTGCTCGCACCATCGAGCCGTGCAAGATCGCCATGAAGGACGCGGGCGTGACCAATGCCGACATCGCCGACGTGATCCTGGTAGGCGGCCAAACCCGCATGCCCAAGGTGCAGGAGAAAGTTAAAGAGTTCTTCGGCAAGGAAGCGCGCAAGGACGTGAACCCGGACGAAGCAGTTGCCGTAGGTGCTGCGATTCAGGGCGGCGTGCTGCAAGGCGAAGTGAAGGACGTGCTGCTGCTGGACGTGACCCCGTTGTCGCTGGGTATCGAGACCATGGGCGGCGTGATGACCAAGCTCATCAAGAAGAACACCACGATCCCGACCAAGGCATCGCAAGTATTCTCCACGGCCGAAGACAACCAGAATGCGGTGACCATCCACGTGCTGCAGGGCGAGCGCGAGATGTCTTCCGGCAACAAGAGCCTGGGCCAGTTCAACCTGTCCGACATTCCGCCGGCACCGCGCGGCATGCCGCAGATCGAAGTGACCTTCAACATCGACGCCAACGGCATCCTGCACGTGAGCGCCAAGGACAAGGCCACCAACAAGGAAGCCAACATCACCATCAAGGCCAGCTCCGGCTTGAGCGAGGAAGAAATCAACCGCATGGTGGCCGATGCCGAAGCCCACGCCGATGAAGACAAGAAGGCGATGGAACTGGTGACCTCGCGCAACCAGCTGGACGCGCTGATCCACTCCACCAACAAGTCAATGAAGGAATACGGCGAACAGTTGTCTGCGGATGAGAAATCTGCCATCGAATCCGCGCTGAAGGATGCCGAAAGCGTGGTGAAGGGCGACGACAAGGCGGCCATCGATGCCAAAGCCGAAGCGCTGGCCACTGCCGCACAAAAACTGGGCGAGAAGATGTACGCTGCGGAGCAGGCCAAGACGCAAGGTGCCCAAGGCGGTGCGGCTCCCGGCGGCGAAGCCAAGCACGATGATGCCGATGTGGTGGATGCTGAATTCACCGAGGTGAAGGATAAGAAGTAACAGCGAGAAGGGTAAAGGGGGAAGGGAGAAGGGTGTGAAGCGCGCGCATCGGGACCTGAAGGCTTGGCAGCAAGCAATGGGGTTGGTGACGGCTATATACTCGGTAACTTCTTCCTTTCCTGCCCAGGAGAAATTTGGATTATCCAGCCAGCTGCAACGTGCAGCTGTTTCTGTTCCTGCAAACATCGCAGAAGGATTTGCACGAAACGGAACAAAAGAACTACTGCACTTTTTAAGTATCGCGGCTGGCTCGCTATCCGAGTTAGACACATTAATCGAACTTGCCGCAAGACTGGGCTACGTGAACAATGCAGAGGAGTTGAACGGAAAAGTGGATGAAGTCTCGGGATTGCTAATGGGATTGTCGGCATCGATCAAGCGCCGCGCAGCTTCCTAACCCTTCCCCCTTCCCTCTTCTCCCTTCCCATCATCAATGAGCAAAAAAGACTACTACGAAGTCCTCGGCGTCAACCGCGACGCGTCCGAGGAAGACATCAAGAAGGCTTATCGTAAGCTGGCGATGAAGCACCACCCCGACCGCAATCCGGATAATCCGAAAGCGGAGGAACAGTTCAAGGAAGCGAAGGAAGCCTACGAGACTTTGTCCGACGGACAGAAACGTGCTGCTTACGACCAGTACGGTCACGCGGCATTCGAAGCGGGCGGAATGGGCGGCGGCAGCCCGTTCGGTGCGGGCGGCGCCCAAGGCTTCGACTTCGGCGACATCTTCGGCGACATCTTCGGCGGCGGCCGCGGCGGGCGCAGCCAGGCCCACCGCGGCGCCGACCTGCGCTACAACATGGAGATCACGCTGGAAGAAGCGGCACGCGGCGCGGAAAAACAGATACGCATTCCGGTCATGGAAGAGTGCGAGACCTGCAGCGGTTCCGGCGCCAAACCCGGCACCAGCGCCACCACCTGCCAGACCTGTGCGGGTCACGGCCAGGTGCGCATGCAGCAGGGCTTCTTCTCCGTCCAGCAGACCTGCCCGCGCTGCCACGGCAGCGGCAAACAGATCAGTTCGCCGTGCAAGGACTGCCACGGCACCGGCCGAATCAAGAAACAAAAGACGCTGGAGATCAAGATCCCGGCAGGTATCGACAGCGGCATGCGCCTTCGCCACAGCGGCCATGGCGAGGCCGGCAGTCACGGCGCGCCGCACGGCGACTTGTACGTGGAGATCCATATCAAACCGCATAGCGTGTTCCAGCGCGACGGCGACGACCTGCATTGCGAAATGCCGATCAGCTTCGCCACCGCGGCATTGGGAGGCGAAATCGAGATACCG
>DAIDAJ010000108.1 GCA_027310665.1 Sideroxydans sp.
GTCATCGCGGCTTTGCTGACCAGCCTGATGATCCTCCTGTTCCTGGGAAGCTGGCGTTCAACCGTCATCATCGCCGTATCCATTCCGCTCGCCATCCTGTCTTCCATCACTGCCCTGTATGCGATCGGCGAGACGCTGAACATCATGACCCTGGGCGGACTGGCACTGGCGGTGGGTATTCTGGTGGACGACGCCACGGTGACGATCGAGAACATCAACTGGCACCTTGAAAAAGGGAAGGAAGTCCGCACCGCGATCATGGATGGCGCACACCAGATCGTAACGCCGGCTTTTGTCTCGCTGTTGTGCATCTGTATCGTTTTCATCCCGATGTTCTTCCTGACCGGCGTCGCGCACTACCTGTTCGTCCCCATGGCGGAAGCCGTGGTGTTCGCGATGATCGCCTCGTTCTGCCTGTCGCGTACCCTGGTTCCTACAATGGCGGCATACCTGTTGAAGCCGCATGTCATCGGCGGGCATTCATCCGGAGAAATGCTGCAGATGATGCAGCCGGATCATCATACGCCGTCGTTGTCGCGCAATCCGCTGGTGAGGTTTCAGCAGAGATTTGAGCACCGGTTCTCGCGCATTCGCGATGTGTATTATTCGCTGCTGGTGCTTGCGATCGAAAACCAGCGCAAGTTCGTCATCGGGTTCATGTCGATCGTCCTGTTATCCTTTGCCCTGGTGCCATTTCTGGGCAGGGATTTCTTCCCGGCCGTCGATGCGGGGCAAATCAAGATGCATGTGCGCGCGCAGGTTGGCACTCGCATAGAGGAAACGGCAAAACTGTTCGACCAGGTCGAACAGAGTATCCGCAGCACGATTCCGCGGGACGAACTGGGCAGCATCGTCGACAATCTCGGCCTGACCGTGAGCGGCATCAACCAGGCCTATAACAACACCGGCACCATCGGCCCGCAGGATGGCGATATCCTGATCTCGCTCAATGAGGGACATCGTCCGACCGACGAGTATGTCACCGAGTTGCGCGCGAATCTCGCGCGCCAATTTCCGGGTACCACCTTCTCGTTCCTGCCCGCCGATATCATCAGCCAGATCCTGAACTTCGGCGCCCCGGCCCCCATCGATGTGCAGGTGATGGGGCCGAACGGCGACGAAAACATGGCGTATGCACAAAAGCTGCTGCGCCAGATCAATAAAGTGATCGGCGTCGCCGATGCCCGCATCCAGCAGGCCAACAACTATCCCCTGTTGATGGTGGACGTCGACCGGACCCGTGCGAAACAGCTGGGGGTCACCGAGCGCGATGTCACCAACAGCCTGGTGGTGACGATGGCCGGCAGCGGACAGGTCGCGCCCGCCTTCTGGTTGAACAAACGCAACGGCGTGTCTTATCCTATCGTTGCGCAGACACCGGAATACCGCAACCAGACCTTGTCGGATCTCCAGAATATCCCGATTGCCGGAGACGCTGTCCATGGCGCGCTCATACTGGGCGGGGTGGCAAACATCACGCGCTACAACACTCCCGGGGTTGTCTCGCACTATGCCGTGCAGCCGGTGATCGACATCTTTGCCACGCCGCAACATCGCGACCTCGGTGCGGTGGCGAACGACATCGAGCGCATACTCCAGGCTAACGAAAAAGACCGTCCAAAAGGCTCCACCATCAGTCTGCGCGGACAGGTGCAGACCATGAATACCGCTTTCAGCGGCTTGCTGTTCGGATTGCTCGCCGCGGTGGTGCTGATCTATCTGCTGATTGTCGTCAACTTCCAGTCGTGGAGCGATCCGTTTGTTATCATCACGGCGCTGCCCGCGGCCCTTGCCGGTATAGTCTGGATGTTGTTTGCCACCCATACGACCTTGTCGGTGCCGGCGCTGACCGGCGCGATCATGTGTATGGGCGTTGCTACGGCAAACAGTATTCTGGTGGTCAGCTTCGCGCGGGAGCGCCTGAGCATCGTCGGCGAACCGATCCGGGCCGCACTGGAGGCCGGCTTCACGCGGTTCAGGCCGGTTCTGATGACGGCGCTGGCGATGATCATCGGCATGGCGCCCATGGCGCTGGGCCTGGGAGAAGGCGGCGAGCAGAATGCGCCGCTGGGCCGGGCCGTGATCGGCGGTTTGGCTTTCGCCACCGTGGCCACCTTATTTTTCGTGCCTATCGTATTCAGTATCATACATAGGAACCACAAACACATTACAACCGATGGAGAAAAGAGTGAGCTCTAACGATATACAGACGCCGCTGCGCAAAAGTCCACCTGCCAATCTTAAATTCAAGGCGATGGTCGCTTTGGCGATCGCCATCGGCGTGGTTGCGTGGGGACTGACCAGCAGGATGAAAGACAAGACTGCGCTGGAAAATGTGAAGCAGGAACAGGCGATCCCGACTGTCAGCGTCGTGCAACCCGCCCTCAGGCAGGATGCGCAGGTGCTCACGCTTCCCGGAAATTTGCAGGCCTATTATTCCGCCACGGTCTATGCGCGGGTCAACGGGTATTTGAAACACTGGCTGGTCGATATCGGGGACAAGGTCAAGGCCGGGCAGCAGATGGCGGACATTGAAACGCCGGAGCTGGACCAGCAATTGAAGCAGTCGGAAGCGAATCTCGATACCGCCATCGCCAACGTGAAGCTCACCGAGATCACCAGCGCCCGCTGGCAAAATCTGCTGACGAGCGATTCCGTTTCGCAACAGGAAGCGGATGAAAAGAAGGGCGATTTCGAGGCGAAACAGGCGCTGGTTGCCGCTGCCAAGGCGGATGTGGAACGTTTGCGCGCGCTCGAGTCGTTCAAACGTATCACCGCTCCTTTCGACGGCGTGGTGACGGAGCGCAAGACGGATATCGGCGCGTTGATCAACGCCGGGCACGATGCAGGTCATGAGTTGTTTACCGTTGCCGACGTACACAAGCTCAGGCTTTACGTCGATGTTCCGCAAAATTACGCCAACCAGATACACATGGGTATGAAAGCCCAGTTTGATGTGCCCGAGCATCCGGGACAAACTTTCACCGCGGTACTTTCCAACAATTCGCGTTCGGTCAATGAAAGTTCGGGCACCGTGTTGATCCAGCTGGACGTCGACAATGCCGACCGCAAGCTCATGCCGGGAGGATACGGTTCAGTCCACTTCGATTTGCCGCGCGATACGCAGTCGGTCCAGATACCCGCCAGTGCGCTGAAATTCCAGAAGAACGGGCTGACCGTGGCGACGCTGACTTCCGACAATCGTGTGGCCTATCGTACGATACAGATCAGCCGCGACTTGGGGGCCACGGTCGAAATCGCCACCGGCCTGTCAGTCAATGACAGGATCATTGATAACCCGCCGGACTTCCTGGAAGAAGGGGATAAGGTCAACGTGGGAGGACAACCCGAAACTCGTTCGACCGGGGAAAACAAATGATGAGATACAAGCGGTACTGGTTAGTTGCCACGATAGGAGCCGGTCTTCTGGGCGGCTGTTCGTTTGCGCCTGTGTACCATGTGCCCGTCACCACCATTCAGGCCGATGCGTGGAAAGACAGTCCGTGGCAGGTTGCCAAGCCGGCCGACGAATTGCCGCACGGCAACTGGTGGACGATATATGGCGACCCCGTACTGGACGAGCTTGAATCAAAGATAGAAGAGGCGAACCCGAATCTTGCCGCGGCTCTGGCTCGCTATGATCGGGCGACTGCCTATACCAGCCAGGTGCGTTCTGGACTTTTCCCAACGGTGGATGCGGGAGGTGTGCTGACGCATAACCGGCAATCCGACAATCGCCCGCTGCGGGGTGCCAATCAACCAAACGTCTACTCTGTCAACACTGTCGGAATCGGGGCAAATTACGAACTGGACGTGTGGGGACGGGTGCGCAATCTGGTCGCTGCGGGCGAGGCATCGGCGCAGGCAAGCGCGGCCGACGTAGAGAATGTCCGTCTCAGCCTGCATGCGCAATTGGCCGACAACTACATCAAATTGCGCGGAGTCGAAGCGCAGGAAAAATTGCTTAGCGATGCTGTAACTGCATACGACCGCGCCCTGGAACTGACGCAGAACCGCCATGCCGGCGGGATCGCCTCGGGACTGGATGTCGCACGCGCGCAGACGCAACTCAGCACGGTTCGCGCTCAGGCGGCTGAAATCGCCGCGGATCGGGCGCTCTACGAGCATGCGATCGCCAGCCTGATCGGCCAGCCCGCGATGAACTTTTCCCTGCCTGCCGCCGAAAAAATCATGAATGTTCCCGAGATTCCAACGGGTCTGCCGTCGACACTGGTGCAGCGCCGTCCGGATATCGCCGCTGCCGAACGTCGGACAGCCTCGGCAAACGCGATGATCGGGGTCGCGCGGTCGGCATATTTTCCGGACTTCACTCTCGGGGCCGTTGGCGGGTTCCAGAATACCGGGCAAGGCGATTTGCTGAAGGCCCCCAACAGTTTCTGGACGCTTGGGCCCGGCGTCATTTTCAATCTGTTCGATGCGGGTTTTCGCGATGCCCAGGTTGCCGAAGCGCGTGCGATACAGGAGCAGGCGGGAGCCGAGTATCGCGCCGCGGTGCTGGCGGCTTTCCAGCAGGTTGAAGACGATCTTGCACGCTTGAAATACGACCATGAGGGAGCGCTGGAACAGGAAGATGCGGTCAAGGCCGCGACCAAAACGCTGACCCTCGCTTTCAATCGCTATCGCGAAGGAGCGGTCAACTATCTGGAAGTCGTCACGGCGCAGGCTGCCGCCCTGTCGGCACAGCGCGACGCGCTGGATCTGCACACGCGGCAGCTGCGAACCAGCGTGGATCTCATACGCTCTGTCGGCGGCGGTTGGAACGTGACTCAGATATCGGCCAAGTGACGGCCGACTCTGCTTCGACGAAGTTTGCCCGGGTTGTGTGACTGAACAGAAGAACTACCGGCGCGCTCATTCGAAATCCTGCTGCAGCACAGCAGGCACGATCGGGTGTCTTCCGGCAACAAACGGATAAGTCGGACTGCAGCGAGGTGTGCGGCCGGGCAACATGCCCGGCGGGATCTCCAGTCGATCACTCCGATTGGAGGCCATCTGCGGCTTGCTGAGTGTTGTGCATTTTGGCCGGGCGGGGAAGGGCAGCTATGCGCATTCAGAGCATTCACAAAAAGATATTCAAACGACTTTTCTTCGGGTGGGTTTTGCTCTCCCTGGCAATCGGCGGGGCTGTCTACTATATTGAATCCAAGAAGGTGGATCAATTGGTATTGGGCCTCGCAATCGCCGAATCGCGCTTCTTCACGGTCGAACTTGACCGGCATAGCGCCGAGCGGATGGAAGTACTGAAGCAAAAGGCCGATGCATTCCTGAAGAGGCACTTCATCATCGTCGAACTCTACGACGAAAACAAAAAACGGATCCTGCGCGAGACAAGTCCGGGCAAGGACGAACTCGAGCAAGAAGTGGAACAGCACGGCCGCGCATTCCCTCTGGAAAATGCAACCCGTTTCCGCCAATTCCTGATGCACGGGAATTCGTTCCTGCGCGTGATGTTTCCCCTTCAGGACAAGAACGGTGAGTTGATCGGCTATTTCGAAGGCGTTTATCAGGTCGATGCCGAGACCCTGCGCAACATCGAAATCGATATCTTCGGCACCCTGTTGATGGTGGTCCTGGTGATCCTCATCACGACCGTCATGCTGTACCCGATCATCATTTCCCTCAACAAAGGGCTGATCAAGCTCTCATCCGATCTGCTCAAGGGCAACATCGAGTTGATGGACGTGCTCGGCAGCGCCATCGCGAAGCGGGATTCGGATACCAACAGCCATAATTACCGCGTCACCATTTATTCGATTCGCTTCGCCGAAATGCTGGGGCTCACCAGTGGGCAAATCCGCAATCTGATCGCAGGAGCATTTCTGCACGACGTGGGCAAGATAGGCATCAGGGACAATATCCTGCTCAAGCCCTCAGGGCTGACCGACGGAGAGTTTGCGGTAATGCGCACCCATGTGCTGCTGGGCGTCGATATCATCAGCAGATCGAAATGGCTGGATGGAGCAAGAGAAGTGGTTGAATTCCACCACGAGAAATTCGACGGGAGCGGCTACATGCAAGGCTTGCGCGGGAACGAAATTCCGCTGAACGCGCGAATCTTCACGATCGTCGATGTGTTCGATGCGCTTACGTCGAGACGTCCTTACAAGGATCCTTTCGATTTCGCGGAAGCCATGAAAATGATGGAGCCCGACAGCGGCAAGCGTTTCGACCCCGAATTATTCGGGGTCTTCCGCGAGCGGGCCTATACTCTCCATCGGGAAGTTGTGCACGCGCCGGACGCCCTTCTGGAGGCAATGCTGGGAAGCCTGGTAAAAAAGCATTTCTTTAGCGGAAAACCCTGATCTTTCATTCGGCAGAAAATATTTTGCCGCATTTGTCTGAGGCATATTCTTGGACCGGGAGTAGCGCCACATGTTATGGATAGTCCGGATCGCATTAAGCCGCCCCTATACTTTCGTCGTATTGGCGCTGCTGATTTTGATTCTCGGGCCGCTGGTCTATGTGAATATGCGCACGGACATCTTTCCGGATATCAAGGTGCCGGTAGTCAGTGCGGTTTGGGCCTATAACGGCTTGCCGCCGGAAGACATGTCGGACCGCATCGTCACTTATTATGAGAGGCAACTGTCAACTGCGGTCAACGATATCGAACATATCGAATCCCAATCGCTACCCGGCGTGGCTGTCGTCAAGATATTCTTCCAGCCGGATGTCAACATCAACGCCGCCGTCAGCCAGGTCACCGCGCTTTCGCAGACCGTGCTGAAGCGGTTGCCTCCAGGCATTACCCCGCCGCTGATCCTGAGTTACAACGCATCGAGCGTGCCCGTTCTGCAACTGGCGCTTTCCAGCGATACGCTGCTTGACAACCAGCTGTTCGATCTCGCCAATAATTTCATTCGTCCCATCCTGGCGCAAGTGCGCGCCGCCATTCCGTCTCCTTATGGCGGCAAGAACAGACAGGTCCAGGTGGATCTGGATATGCAGGCGATGCGTTCCAAAGGCCTGACGCCGCAGGATGTGACCAACGCGATCCTGAGCCAGAACCTGATCCTTCCGGCGGGCACCGAAAAAATGGGAGAGTTCGAGTACAACGTCAAGCTCAATGCAAGCCCGGACGTGCTGGATGACCTGAACGATCTGCCGATCAAATCGCTTAACGGCGCGACGATCCTGTTGCGCGACGTCGCGCATGTGCGCGACGGGTACTCGCCGCAACAGAACATCGTCAGGGTAAACGGCCAGCACTCGGTATTGACCACTATCCAGAAGAACGGCAGCGCCTCGACGCTGGACATCATAGAGAACGTCAAGGCGCTTTTGCCGCGTGTCGAGGCAGGCGCACCTCCAGGACTGATCCTCAAGGTGGTCGGGGATCAGTCGGTGTTCGTCAAGTCGGCTGTGAGCGGCGTTATCCGCGAAGGGGTGATTGCCGCCGCACTTACGGGCCTGATGATATTGCTGTTTCTCGGTAGCTGGCGTTCCACACTGATCATCACGATATCCATTCCGCTGGCGATATTGTCGGCGATTATCGCGCTGGCCGCTTTCGGTCAGACATTGAACGTCATGACGCTGGGGGGGCTGGCGCTGGCCGTGGGGATACTGGTCGACGATGCAACGGTGACGATCGAAAACATCAACTGGCATCTGGAGCAGGGAAAACACGTTGAGGCATCCATCATGGATGGAGCGCACCAGATAGTGGGCCCTGCCTTTGTGTCCTTGTTATGTATCTGCATCGTATTCATCCCGATGTTCTTTCTTGAGGGCGTGGCGAAATATCTTTTCGTTCCGTTGGCCGAGGCGGTCATGTTCTCGATGATCGCGTCATTCATTTTGTCGCGTACGCTGGTGCCGACGCTGGCCAAATACCTGCTGCGGCCCCGTGTTCAGGAAAGTCATCGTGAACAACTGGAAAGCCGGGATTTGCTGCAGCAATCGAAGAATCCGTTGATCCGGTTTCAACAGGCATTTGAAAGCGCATTTGGCCGTATTCGCGAAAAATACAAAGAGATTCTGACGGATGCGCTTTCCAATCGCGTTCCTTTCATCGCCGGTTTCCTCGGGTTTGTATTCGTCTCGTTCGCACTTGTGCCCTGGCTCGGCCGGAATTTCTTTCCTGCGGTAGATGCCGGGGAGATCAAACTGCACATCCGGGCGCAAACCGGTACGAGAATCGAGGAAACGGCGCGTCTGTGCGACGAAATCGAACGCCAGATCAGGAGCGAGATTCCCGCCGGTGAAATCCGGAATATCCTGGACAACATCGGCTTGCCGGTGAGCGGAATCAATCTGGCCTACAGCAATTCATCGCCGATCGGCCCCGGCGATGCGGATATCCTGATTTCCCTGAATAAGGGGCACCGGCCCACTGCGCAGTACGTCAAGGCATTGCGCACGCACCTGCAGGATGATTTTCCGGGGGTGTCCTTCGCATTCCTGCCTGCCGATATCGTGAGCCAGATATTGAATTTCGGCATGCCCGCACCGATCAACGTTCAGGTGATCGGTTTCAACCGCAAGGCGAATCAGGAATATGCGGCGGCCATCATGAGCCGGATGAAGAAAATTCCGGGCCTGGCGGACTTGCGCATCCAGCAGGCGTTCAACCAGCCCGAACTGTATGTGGATGTGAATCGCACCCGGGCGCGGGAATTGGGACTGACCCAGCATGACGTGGCCATCAACATGCTGGTCTCGTTATCCGGCAGCTTTCAGACGGCGCCCAATTTCTGGGTCAATCCGGACAACAAGGTATCCTACCCGGTGGTCGTGCAAGTGCCGCAGCCCCGTCTTGATACGCTCAGCGATCTGCAGAATATTCCGGTCACATCCGGTCAGGATTCGAATTCGCAATCGCAGTTGCTCGGCGGAGTGGCCACCATCACCAGGGGGCAGGGCGAAGCCGTCGTGTCGCATTACGATGTCGAGCCCACCATCGATATTTTCGGTTCCACGCAGGAGCGGGATCTGGGCAATGTCGCCTATGACATGGAGCGGGTTTTGAAAGATACCGTCAAGGACGTTCCCAAGGGTTCTTACGTGGTTATGCGCGGCCAGGTAAAGGCCATGAACGATTCCTACAGCGGATTGCTGTTCGGATTGCTAGGCGCGATCGTATTGATCTATCTGCTGATCGTGGTCAATTTTCAGTCCTGGCTGGATCCGTTCGTCATCATCACGGCATTGCCTGCGGCCTTGGCCGGGATCGTCTGGATGTTGTTCGTGACCGATACCACTTTATCGGTGCCGGCGCTGATCGGCTCGATCATGTGCATGGGCGTGGCCACCGCCAACAGCATACTGGTAGTGAGCTTTGCGCGTGAAAGGCTGCGTGAGGGGGATAGCGGGGTCACTGCCGCGCTGGAGGCGGGCTTTATCCGTTTCCGCCCGGTTTTGATGACGGCGCTTGCCATGATGATCGGCATGGCACCCATGGCATTGGGGCTCGGGGAAGGTGGCGAGCAAAATGCGCCGCTTGGCCGGGCGGTGATAGGCGGACTCGCCTTCGCGACATTTGCGACACTGCTTTTTGTGCCCGTCGTGTTCAGTCTGGTGCACAGAGTTCAAGACCAGGATATTAAGGAAACTTTGAATGACGCCGCCTGATTCCGGAGCACGCATGACGACCGAGCCTATCCATCACGTTCCCGCCCCCGCGCGCCTTCGACTCGCCGGAGTGACGCTGGCGGCAGTTGCCACCATCGTGGCGGCAGTTGGTATCTGGATTCGCGTCAGTCACGCACATGATCTGGAACGGGAGGTTGAGGCGAAACATGTGACGGTTAAAGTTGTGTTGCCCCAGTTGGGTCCCGCTATGCAGACACTGATTTTGCCCGGAAATGTGCGCGCCGATCTTGATGCGCCCATCTATTCCAGAGTGAGTGGCTACCTCAAGAATTGGTATACCGACATTGGCGCGCATGTGAAGAAGGGGCAATTGCTGGGTGAAGTGGAAACGCCGGAACTTGACCAGCAGATACTGCGGGCCCGGGCAGATGTGGCGAGCGCAGAATCGAACCTGGAAATTGCCGACATCACGGCAAAGCGCTGGCAGAATCTGGTGGTCTCGAATTCGGTTTCCCGCCAGGAATCGGATGAAAAGACGGCAGATGCAAAATCCAAGCATGACATATTGAACGCGGCGAAAGCCAACCTGGAAAGCCTGCTTGCGAACCAGTCGTTCCAGCGTATCGTGGCGCCTTTTGACGGTGTCGTCACCGAACGTAATACCGATATCGGCAAACTGATCAATCCGGGAAGCAACAACGGACAGGCGTTGTTCCGGGTCGTCGACAACCGGAGACTGCGGATTTACACCGAGGTGCCGCAGTACTTCATTTACCTGATCAAGCCGAAAATGAAGGTACAAGTCTATTTTCCCGAGCTTCCCGCGCAGGGCTTTGCGGCGACTGTCCTGAGTACGTCGAACGCGATCCGCGAGTCCTCGCGTACGGCGACGGTCGAGTTGTTGATGGAAAACAAGGGCGGGAAGCTGTTCTCGGGCAGTTATGCGGAAGTGCACTTTGACCTGCCTTCCAGTTCGAAAGTGTTCCGTTTACCGGTGAGTGCACTGTTGTTCCGCAAAGAGGGGCTGCAAGTTGCAACCGTGGGTGCCGATGACCGGGTCGTTCTCAAGCACATCGCGATTGCGCGCGATCTGGGGCGCGTGGTGGAAGTGAACAGCGGAATCGACAGTGCCGACCGGGTGATCGATAGCCCGTCGGATTCCATCGTGCAGGGTGATGTCGTGCGCATCAAGAATGCCGAGCCTGCCGAGCCGAAGCCGGGAACTGCGCCATGAACGCAAACCGGCTGGCATCGTCGATACTTTTGATATCGGTATTCGCGGGCTGTTCCCAGGCGCCTGCTTACAAAATACCCGTGGTTCCGGCACCGGCGGCATACAAAGGCGATGCCGCGATCTGGCAGCCTTCCCAGCCCTCGGACAATCTTCCGCGCGGCGATTGGTGGAAGGCATACAAGACGCCCGCCCTGGACGACCTGGTTGTGCGGCTGGATGCGGCCAATGCCGATCTTGCGGTGGCCGTAGCTCATTTTGACCAGGCGACAGCCTATGCAGCCCAGGCGCGAGCGGGTTATTTTCCCACCGTGTCGGCGGGCGCTTATTCGACGCGCAACAGGCAGTCGCAAAATCGAGCGCTGCGTTCCGCCGCCCAGCCGAATGTCTATGGCGATAACGCGCTCGGCGTGATGGCCGATTATGAAGTCGATCTGTGGGGACGCGTGCGCAATCAGGTTGAAGCCGGAGAGGCGGGCGCTCAGGCTGCTGCGGCGGAACTGGAGTCCATTCATCTGAGCCTGAGGGCGGAACTCGTCAACAACTATCTGACTTTGCGCATGCTCGACGCGCAATCCAAATTATTGGCGGATGAAGTCGGCGCCTATACCAAGGCCCTCGAGTTGACGCAAAACCGCTTCCAGGGCGGAATCGATTCCGCCCTGGATGTCTCCCGTGCCAAAGTACAGCTCGAAACGGCGCAAGCGAAGATCGCGGATCTCGCCGCAAGCAGGGCGCTTTACGAGCATGCGATCGCGACGCTGGTCGGCCAATCCGCTTCCAAATTTTCCATTGCGCCTGCCGTGGTCGACATTCCGTTGCCGGCAATCCCCGTGGGCGTCCCGGCCGCGCTGTTGCAGCGCAGGCCGGATATTGCCGCAGCGGAACGTCATTTGGCAGAAGCCAACGCCCGTATCGGGGTGGCCAAGTCGGCCTTTTTCCCGACCGTGAATCTCAGCGCTGCCGCGGGATACGAAAGCACATACCAGTCGGCATGGCTGACTGCGCCCAATCTATTCTGGATGATCGGGCCGAACGCCCTGATGACTATTTTCGATGCCGGCCGGCGCGAGGCGGTGGTCGCCCAGGAAGAAGCCGTATTCAGGGAGTCGGGGGCTAAATACCGTTCCGCTGTACTGCACGCTTTTCAGGAAGTCGAGGACAATCTTTCGCTCTTGAGTAATCTGACGGAGGAGTCCAGTGCGCTCGACGCAGCTGTCAGGGATACCCAGAACACACTGGATATCGCCATGAACCGTTACCGCGAAGGTGCCGCGAGTTATCTGGAAGTGGTGACAGCTCAGGCCACCGCACAGCAGGTTCAACTCGACGCGCTGGATCTGCGCCGGAGAAGGCTGCAGGCAAGCGTCAATCTTGTCCGCGCACTGGGTGGAGGGTGGGAGGCTGCCCGGATAGCCTCCCGTTGATACTCTTTCGTAAGGCAGAAATCGTCGCGACTCAGCCTTCTGAAAGCCGTATCTCTAAAATGTAATACGCATTGTGGCCAGCGTGGCGTGATTCAGGTTGACCACCTGCGTTCCCTGTACGACCTGATAGCCGACTCCAACGATAGCCTTGACGCGATCCTTGATCTCGAACCGGCCGATAGTAGCTCCGTAGGTGATCGTCATTTGACTCTTGCCTGCAAGAGCCCCGTTATACCAGTGCGTATAGCTGGTTTCGATTTCCGGCCAGAACTTGCCCACATGTCCCTGCAGCGCCGTATTCCAGGTAAGCGGTCTTCCGATGATGTCCAATCCGCCCGATGGAACGGCAATGCCCAAGGTGCTCTGAACATCGAACCCGGACTGTCGATCGCCCCACCCCTTGCCGGCAGCGATGGTGGGCGTGACGAGCGTGTGATTGGTGGTAAATGCATTGCCCCCGGTTTGCAGGCTCGTTCCGAGGAAAGCGGTGACGATGTAATTGCCATGTTCCTCATTTGCCGACAGTAGCCGATATTTCAGCAGAAGATTTTCATCAGCCACTCCGGAGACATTGGGCTTGTTCGGGATGTTTTTTACTTCATAGGCGGGCACGCCGACAATGATCTCGGTATTGCGGCTGGGGATAATCTCGATTCCTTTGCCGCCGCCATAATTATCCAGCGTTGCACCTTTAGGCAGGTCTGAATGGCTATAGTCGAACCTGTATTCCTGTTCCAGTCTTGGGGTGACTGTCACCAAGGGGGTCATCCAGTGCGGTTGCTCTTCCTGGGTGCTGCTGACATTGGCCAACCAGTTCGAGAAAAATGACGAATCTTCGGCAAATGCAGGCCATGCTATCAAGCTGGATGCGATGACGATCACTGCGGAACACGTTTTACTGGGCTTGATCATTTTACTTATCTCCTTAAATTTAAACGCTATTTTATGCTTGGGCAATTGCCCTTACTCATTCAATGATTAAGGTAAAAAAATTACCCCTGAGAATTTTAACTTCATCAACTCTTCGTTATGTATATAACGACATAACGAATTGAGTCTCAGCAAAAGGTGTGCCGAAATTGCTATTTCAATAACTATCAATTGCTTACAAATAAACTCGGCAGGGCTATCGTCTTCAAAGGCCCGGTTTTGTAGGATTTGCTACCCGGTTTGGAGCAAAGTTCACGAAACTGAATCGATCAGGCAAAACTTGGTGAAAACAGTAAAACGGATCAATGCGGCTTTATTTGCTGCATTCCTGTTTGCGGGAGGATGCCGAACACTCAGTTCGGAAAAATATGGCTCTATGGATTGTTGCAGGAATGATACAGCTTGTGACACTACTTAGAAGATTCCGAGCTGCTCCAAAAGCCGCTATCCCGATTGAAAAAAGACCCGGAAAAAAGCCGGGAAAACTGCAATGTTTTCCAGTGCCTACATAATGGTTTTATCTCTTGTATTGTTAAAATTACGTTAAATTATGAGGTTTTTGAAATTCAGCACTGGCAAAAAGTATGATATTTATTGACATATATCAACATGTTGCATGAAAACTACGTATGCCTACTTATTGTAAGGAATTGATTGAAGTGGTAGGCACGGAAGTGTAATTTGCGCCTCGGACGAGGAGGGATATCCCACCGATCCAATTATTTCGCTAGGGATTGGCCCGATACGAAAGTGAATATCTAAATCTGAGGAGATCATTCAAATGCAAAAGAAACTCATCGCTCTGGCAGTAGCCGCTGCTTTTTCTGCTCCGGCGTTCGCTGATGTGACCATGTACGGTAACGTTGACGCAGCGGTTGCCCACGCTTCCGCCGACGGCCAAAAGAGCGACACGATTGCTGTTTCGGGCGGCCTGTCTGCATCCCGCCTTGGCGTGAAGGGTGCGGAAGACCTGAGCAACGGCATGAAGGCTGTCGTCGTTCTGGAATACGGTCTGGATCCGCAAACCAACTCGACCATAGGCGCAAGCGGCGTGGGTAATTCAAGCGTTGTTGCACGTCAACAAATGCTGGCATTGGCAGGCGATTTCGGAACGGTTGCAACAGGCTACCTGCAAACCACAGCCTATGACTGGGCTGTCAAGTTTGACCCAATGGCCGATTCGCTGGTGTCTCCGCTGCAAAACGTAACCGCAGGCAGCACTTTCCTGATCGGCTCCGCAACAGGTGCAGCTCGTGCTCAACGCGCACTGGCCTACATTTCTCCAAACATGAGCGGTGTGACCGTCGCGGTGAATTACTCTACCGCTCTGGCTGGTGTGGGTAACTTGACTGCACCTTCTACTGCAGCTGTCGATCCTAAAACTTCTGCATTCTTGCTGTCGGCAAATTACGACAATGGTCCTCTGTCCGTCGGAGCTGTGTATACGGGCGCCACTGCTGGTACGACCTACCTGCCTGCGCTTGCCACAGAAACATCGACGCTTTCGGCGACCGACATTGCTTTAGGTGCTTCATATGATTTCACCGTGGTCAAACTGTTTGCAACTTATCAGACCTCCAAAACTGGTACCAACAACATAGTCACCACGGCTGGCACTAACAAGGCTATGTCTGTCAGCGCGGTAGCTCCAGTCGGCCCAGGCGCTATTGCGCTCAGCTATGCCAAGAACACTATAGATGCGAGCAGTACTCTGTCGAGCTTGTCGAAGGTCGGCACTGGAACTGATATGGGTGCTTCTGGCGTCACCTTGGCTTGGTTGCAAGGTCTGTCCAAGACAACGACGTTCTATGCTGCGTATACCAAAACGAGTCAAGGTGCAAACACAGCTTCTTATAGTGTGATCAATGATGCGCTGGCCGCAAGCACCGCAGCAGGATGGGCTTCTGGCGGCGGTAGTTCGTCCATGCTGGCTGTTGGTCTGAACAAGAAGTTCTAATCGGACTTTCCGGTGTAGTAAACCGGTCTTTCCCCCGTAATACAGTACGGCCACCTTCGGGTGGCCGTTTTTATTTGACAGTGCTTGGCCGATTGCCTAAATTGCCAAGGTTGCCACAGGAGGACGACATGTTGAATCTCGACAATCTGATCATTGAATTCGATAAAGGTCTGCGCACCTTGTTCGCCAACGCGCCGACTGCGCGCCCCTATCCGGATGCGGACATCACGGATTCGGCAATGAGTGACGCGGAAAAAAAGCACGCAGCCGCGCTGATGCGGATCAATCACACCGGAGAGATATGCGCCCAGGCCTTGTATCAGGGCCAGGCCCTGACCGCACGCGATCCGGGGGTGCAGGAGAAGCTGGAGCATGCGGCGTGGGAAGAAACCGAACACCTGGCCTGGACTTCACACCGGGTGCATGAGTTGGGCGGGCGCCTGAGCCTGCTCAATCCGTTCTGGTACACCAGTTCGTTGGCTTTGGGCGCATTGGCGGGTGCGCTGGGCGACAAATGGAATCTGGGTTTTCTGGCCGAAACCGAACGTCAGGTCGGTGCGCACCTGCAAAGCCATCTGGACAGCTTGCCGAAACAGGACGCCAAGAGCCGTGCCGTGGCACGGCAGATGTACGTGGATGAAGTCGGCCATGCCGACATGGCGGTTGAGCTGGGTGCGGCGGAATTGCCGCTGCCGGTGAAGCTGGCGATGCGGGGTATGTCGAAAGTGATGACGAGGACGGTTTATTGGGTTTGACCGTCATTCCGGCGAAGGCCGGAATCCAGTGGTTTGACCAATCATGCAGTTGGGTTTGTCCTCGCTACGCGAAGGTATTTATCTTTACTGGATTCCGTCCTTCGCCGGAATGACGAAAAGGCTATCCCTCCACGATCTCGAAATCGTGCGTCATCTTCGCCGTCTTCCCCAGCATGATGGATGCCGAGCAGTATTTGTCCGCGGATAGCTTGATGGCGCGCTCGACTTGTTCGCGCTTGAGGTCTTTGCCCGTCACCACAAAGTGCAGATGGATCCTGGTGAATACTTTGGGGTCGGTCTCGGCACGGTCGGACTGGATGTCCACCACGCAATCGGAGATTTGCTGCCGTCCTTTTTTCAGGATGGTCACCACATCGTAGGCAGTACAAGCGCCGGTACCGATCAACAACATCTCCATCGGTCGCGGCCCCAGGTTGCGGCCGCCACCTGCGGGCGGGCCGTCCATCACGACCGCATGACCGCTTTCGGTCTCGCCGATGAAGGAAACCTCTTCTACCCATTTGATGCGTGCTTTCATTTGACACTCCGTTGGTTGGTTTGATGCGCGCCCAGACAAAGGCGCCGGCGCTTCCGTAATAGACATTACTAAGTCACGATTTTAACTGATACCACAACATCCCGATCAGCTCGTGCAGGAAAACCCGGCTGTCCCTCAAGGCATAGGCATTCGGTATGAAAGCGAGCAAATCCGTTCGGTAGCGCGTGGTATAGCCGGTCGGGGCGGGAACGACCTGGAACCCGGCAGCCTGAAACGCCCGCGCGGCGCGCGGCATGTGCCAGGCATGAGTGACAAGGTAGATACGGTTGATGCCGGCCTGTTTGAGCAACTGCCGGCACAGGCGCGCATTCTCCAGCGTGTTGTCGGATGCTCCTTCCGTCCATTGCACGGGGACGTTGAACTCGTGTTCCAGCACTTGTTTCATCTGTTCCGCTTCGGCGAGGCTGTTGCCCAGCGGAGTGCCTCCCGTCACCAGTATGGGCTTCAAGGTCTCGCGGTATAGCTTGGCCGCGTAGCGCAGACGCTCCAGCGTATCTTTGTTTGTCGTATCGCCGCCGTATTCCGGTGCGTAAAAATAAGTGCCGCCACCCAGTACCACGATGGCATCTGCCTGCGATCTTCTCGTGTCGTTGACGAATGGTCTGCCTTCCAGATCATGCAGCAAAGCTTCCGCGAAATAGGGGGTGGAGAGCAGCCACAACAAGGCTGAGGAGGCAGTCAACAGTATGCGGGCGAGCGACGGGTGCCTGTTCCAGAGCAACAGGCCGAGCGCCGCGATGAGCAGCAGGCTGAACGGGGGCAGCAGGACAGTGCCGATGAGGTTGGTAAGGAACCAGGACATGGCTGATCTTGATCTTTTGGAAAGACGGGCGATTATCGCAGAGCGCGGGAGTTTATCGGAGCGTCACAATAAAATCATCTGAGCGTCATTAAAGTTTCGCATCCGGCCGCGACACTGCGAGCCATGAAGAATCTGCTCAAATACTGGCGCTGGTTGATTCCGCTGCTGTTGTGGAGTGCAGATGCCAATGCCTGGGGGCTTTACACCCATGTGTATTTCGCACAAATGCTGCTGTGGGCGGTCCCGCTCACTGACCCGCGTTATCGCCGCGCGATCAAGTCGTTTCCAAAACTGGTATTGGCAGGCGCCTGCCTGCCGGATCTCGCGTTGTTGAGCGAGCATCCGTGGGGCGAGCCGTTCTCGACCACGCACCAATGGCAGCGGGCGCGCAAGTTACTGGACGATGCCAGGAGCGACGAGGAATATGCGCTGTCGCTCGGCTTCGTAAGCCACTTGCTGGTAGACGTGATCGCCCACAACCACTTTGTTCCCGCGCACGAGAAGATGTGGGGAAATATCCCGATGCTTACCCATGCGGCATGCGAGTGGGCGATGGATATGCATGTCCGCGCACAACTCTTTGCCGAGCCCAGCGAACTGATGCATGCGCATCGCGCGGAACTGGCCCGATATGTGGCACAGCATTTTTCCTGTTCGCACAGTCTGGCCAAGCGCGGCGTGAACATACTGGCAGGTGCAGAGAGCCTGCTGCGCGCCAGCCGCCTTTCGCACCTGTGTTACCACGGGGCAAGCTTGCTTGATGCCGGGATGCAACGCCGGTTCAACTATTACCTGAGCGAGACCAGCGCACGGTTGACGCACATAGATCGTATCCTGTTGGGCGAAGAGCCGATATGGGACGCCAATCCGCATGCCGACGATCCCACGCTGCGCCAGCGCATCGAGCTCGCCACGCCGCAACAATTGCGTCATCGTATCCCGCTCCCGCAGGACGTATTCAGCAAGGTTTAGGCTGCGGTTCGGGCCAGTTTGAACTGGCCGATCGTCTCGTAGAGCGCCCTGGAGGAATTGGCGAGGGTCTGCATTTCATTGCCGGCCTGCTCGATATCGGTCGCGGTATTGGCACTGATCGTTGCGACCGAGTTGATATTCAGCCAGATGTCTTCGCCTGCTGCCGACTGGTCCTCGGTGGACGAGGCGATCTGCCGCATCATTTCGGTGACGACGAGGACGGAACTCTCGATCTCGCGCAGCAGTGCTCCCATGCCTTCGCCGTGCAGAACCCCCTGCGCCACTTCCTGCTTGGCCAGGGCCATTGCCCGGGTCGCCTCGTCCGTTTCGCTTTCGATCAGCTGGACGATCTTCGTGATGTCTGCGGTCGCACTGGTGGTTCGTTCGGCCAGTTTGCGAACCTCGCTGGCAACCACCGCGAAACCGCGCCCCTGCTCGCCGGCGCGTGCGGCCTCGATGGCGGCGTTGAGCGCGAGCAGATTGGTCTGCTCGGCGATCTCCTTGATCATGCTGCTGACGCTGCCGATGCGCTGGATGGCCGCATTCAGTTCGCTCATGGTCGTTACGGAAGAGCCGACGGTCTCGTCGATCTGGCCCAGCGCAAGTATCGTGGCCCGACCGGTTTCGCTCCCCGATTGCACCAGGGCCAAGGTTTGCTTTGCTGCGGCGGAAGCCTGTGCCGCATTCGCCGCGATGGTCTTGATCGTGTTGCCCATGCCTTCGATGGCGCCGCTCACCTGGAATACCTTGGCAGACTGTTCCTTCGCATTCGCGGTGACCGAGTGCGCCATCTGGCTGACCCCGTGCGCCGTCTTGTGGGTCTGGTTGGCCGAGACATGCACTTCGTGAAGGATGGCTTCGAAGCGTGCGATGAAATTGTTGATAGTCCCCGAAAGATGGCTGATCTCGTCGTTGTTGTGCGCCGTCAGACGGCGGCTCAGGTCGCCGTTGTGGAGGTGGTTGATCTCGCCGACGATATGTTCCAGCCGCTTGCGCAGGTTGCGGCCAAACAGGGTTTCCGAGACCACGGTGATGATGCCCAGCGCCATCATCGGCAGCAGAACCACCCACAGCACCTTGCTTACGACGCTGTCGATCCTGTGCTCCGAGGCGAGTTCGGCCTCCTTGTTCGCGTCAGCCAGCCTGTCCAGATCCTGCACCATCGGGGAGAGATACAGGCCGTAGATGGAGTCGGGGATCTGCAGCGCATCGTTGGGGCTGGTCGCGGCGATCTTTATCGCACCCCGGAATCCTTGCGCATAAGCGCTCCATTGTGCAGACATCTTTTTCAGGGAATCGTGCAAGGCCGGCAGATCCGACGAATCGGAAACGCGTTTCAGCAATTCGCGTATGTGAGCATCGGCGCGCTCGAGCTTTTCCGAAGTCTCGGCCAGAATCGGGTCGCTGCGGCTGATGGCGAGGGCGGTCGCCTTGACCTCGATCAGGCTTTTGTCCATCGTCTGCATGGACTGATAGGTGCCGAATTCATGGCGCAGCTGGTTCAGATTGATCATGACGAAGGCGATCACGGTGATCATGCCCAGCAGCGAGATACCCATCATCAGGCGCAACTGTTGTTGCAGGGTAAGAGATTTAAGCAATGCAGAAACTTGCATCATGCGGAACCTCCGGAATGTGGAATGGAAAGAAGAATCAGATCAGGAACGACAGACCTGCGATCACGCCGCCGAGGGCGGCGCCCGCCAGCACGTCGCTTGGATAGTGCAGGCCGAGTATCGGGCGCGAAAGCCCGACCATCACGCTGAACGGCAGCACCAGCCAGATCAGCGCAGGAAAATAAGCGATTGCGACAACGCTGAAGGCCACCGCATGCATGGTATGCCCGGAAGGAAAACTGAACTGGTCCAGCGTCTTGCCGGCGCAGACGATGGCCGGGTAGACGTTGAACGGACGCGGGCGCAGTGTCTTTCCCTTGATGAATTTGTAGCATGCCGTGCCGACCAGGCCGACGACGATCATGTGAAATACCGCGGGAATTGCTGCACCTTGATATTGCAGCAGCAGCACGATCATCAGCACATACCAGAACACGCCGTCGCCCAGGCGGCTGAACAGGCGGAACAGATTGCGCACCGTGAAGTTGCGGCTGCGCCTGTTGCAGAAGGCGCAGAGCTCCATATCCCAGGTCTTAATCTGCTGCAGCGGAAAGTTCAGGTTGGACATTTTGTACTCCCTGTGTGCGGACGGTATCGAGCAGCACGGCTTCCATCTCGCCCATGATGTGCTCCCAGGTCAGCGCTTCCACGGTCTCGCGTGCGGCCAGCCGCAGGCGCTTCACTCGCTCCATGTCCGAGATCAGGCCTGTTGCGAGCTTGACGAACGCATCGGTGTCGGCAAACGGGACCAGCAAGCCGTTCTCGTCGTGACGCATGTGCTGGCGAGCGGCGGCATAGTCGTACGCGACGGTGGCCAGTCCGCTGGCCATCGCCTCGACCGTGACGTTGCCGTAAGTCTCCGTCAGGCTGGGGTAAAGGAAGATGTCGCCGGAAGCGTAGTGCTGTGCCAGCGGTTCGCCGGTCAGCATCCCGGCGAAGATCACGTGCGGGTGCTGCTTTTCCAGTTCGGCGCGGGCGGGGCCGTCGCCGACCATCACCAGACGCGCCAAGGGATTGATCTTGCGCATCTGCTCGAATGCCTGGATGACGACATGCAGGTTCTTTTCCGGCGCGATGCGGCTGACCAGCATCACTACCGGTGTGTTTTCGTCCGCGTTCCACGAGGCGCGCAACTCGGCACTGCGCTTGGCCGGATGGAACAGTTCCGCATCCACCCCGCGCGAGACCACATATACGTTCCTGTAGCCCTCGAATTCCAGCTGTTGCTGCAGCGAAGCCGTTGGCACGAGCGTGCACGCCGCCTTGTTGTGGAAATGGCGCAGGTAGGCTGCGATAGGCTTTTTCAGCAGGCCGACACCGTAATGTTGCGAGTAGCTGTGGAAATTGGTGTGGAAATCCGTGCTCACCGGGATGTTCAGCTTGCGCGCGGCCGACAGGGCGGACCAGCCGAGCGGGCCCTCGGTGGCGATGTGCACGACATCGGGCCGGTGCAGCTTCCACAGGCGCATCAGCAAGCCCTTGGCGGGCAATCCAGATTTCAGTTCGGGGTAGCCGGGTATGGGCATGCCGGTCACCAGCGTTTCCGTGTAGCCTTCCTCATTTGCCGCCACATCCTGCTTGAACTGGCGCGGGCGGATCATGTGGATGCGGTGCTGGCGCTTGCGCAGGCCCTGCACCATGCGGCCGATGGTGATGGCGACGCCGTTCACTTCGGGCAGGTAGGTTTCGGTGACCAGCGCGATATTCAGTGGCGCCGGCTTGTTCAGGTTATGGTCTGGTGTATTCATGCCGCACATCCTGCCGCGTACGCATGAATATTTGATTAAACCAATTTGAAAGTTTTATGACTGCACATCTAGTGCAGCAGCACCAGCCCCCACACCACCAGCACATTGATCAGGCTCACCAGCACTGCCGAACTGCCGATATCCTTGGCGCGTTTCGCGAGGTCATGATTCTCCAGCGAAATGCGGTCCACGGTGGCTTCGACGGCAGAGTTGAGCAGTTCGATCATGATGACCAGCAGCACGCTGGCGATCATCAACGCCTGGCCGATATGACCTACGGGCAACCACAATGCCAGCGGGATCATGACGGTGGCGAGCAGGACTTCCTGCCGGAATGCATCTTCGTGCTTGTAGGCGGCACGGAACCCGGCCAGCGAATAGCCGAAGGCATTCCACAAACGCACCAGACCTGTCTTACCTTTGTAAGGACTTTCCATCGAACGGCTCCTGAATTGAGACACAAGTGTGCAGCTGCAATATATCAGCGAAACTTCTCCAGCAAAAAGAACGCGCACCATACCGAGTGCGCGCAAAGGGGAGACGGAATGAAACCGGGAAACTACGCTGCCTTCTTCATGAAATGCTTGGCGTAGCGTGCATTCATGCGCGATACCGGCATCAGGATGAACAGGTCGGCGCAATTGAAATCGGGATCCCATGCGGGCTCGCCGGCGATATAGGCACCCAGGCGCAGGTAGCCCTTGATCAGCGGCGGGATGGTGACCTCCAGGTTCTGGTTCAGGGATTCCAGGGGCAGGCGGCAGTGCGGGAACACGTGGTACTCGGCGGGCGCACCGTGCAGCTTGTGCACCTTGTTGTAGACGCTGGCGGCATAGTGCCCGCCGTCGCCCATGCTGATGCTGGCGCAGCCGATCAGGTATTCGTGGCCGTGCTTGCCGATGTAATCGGCCAGGCCGCTCCACAACTGGGTGATGGTCGAACCGTCGCGGTAATCGGGATGCACGCAGGAACGGCCAACTTCCACCATGCGGTCGCGCAGGTGCATCAGGCGGGACAGATCGAATTCGGTCTCGGAATAATATCCGCCCGCGTTGACTGCCTGTTCGGGTGGCAGGATGCGATAGGTACCGACGACCTTGTCGTTGCCGTGATCGCGTACCAGCAGGTGGTCGCAGAATTCGTCGAAGCGGTCGATATCGAGACCCAGGGCTGCGCTGGGCAACTTTGCGCCCATTTCTTCGGCGAACACCTTGTAGCGCACGCGCTGCGCTTCAGCCACTTCGGCAACGGTGCGTGCCAGGCTGAAAGTGAGTCTGCCTTGCGCTTCGCGGTGTTCTTGCTTGATCAGGTCCAGCATGGTGTTCTCCCGTTGAGTTGATGGGAGCAGATTAGCGACGGTATGTTGCACGGGGGTTAAGGGAATATGAAAAATTAATTAAGCTATTTTGCGGAATGCTGTGTCGCTTCCTGCACCAGTGACGGGTGGAGCAATACGCAATAGAGCGACTGGAAATGCTGCTCGGTTCCAGCATGTTCGTAGGCGATCTCCATTTGAGGAAGCGATGCCGGCGCGCTGTGCATGGCGGCAAGCGTCGTGCTGATATGTTGCCGCACCGCGCCGGTCAGGTTGCGCCTGTCCGTGCCGCTTGCGTCCAGCGGCGGGGTCGCAACAAGCTGCACGTGCAGCTCGGCTGTACTCAGGATGTTCCACATCGATGCGCCGAAAGACATTTCATCTATATATGCCGACGCCAGGCTGTGGGCCCCCAGATCATCCTGGTAGCGGATGGCGATGGGATGCACCAGCGCTCCGGCATCGATCGCAGGTTGCAGCAGGGAAGAGTGAAAATGCCCGACTTTCAGGCCGTCGGTGGTGGTTCCCTCCGGGAAGACGGCCAGACATTCTCCGCGTTGCAGCAAGTCGACCAATTGCACATTGATGCGCGCCGCGGAGCGTGCCTTGCCGCGTTCGATGAACAGGGTCTGGGCGCGCGCGCACAACCAGCCGATGACGGGCCAGCGCCGCACTTCGGATTTGGCCACGAAGCGCATCGGCACCACTGCATTGAGCACGAACACGTCCAGCCATGAAATATGGTTGGTGACGATGAGGCCGGGGCGCAGGGCGTGCAGCGGGTCGCCTTCGGCTATCTCGATACGGACGTTGAATATCTCCAGTAATCCGGCGGACCAGCTTTGCAAAATGCGTCGCCGTATGGCCAATCCGAACCATGGATAGGCGATCGCCAGCGTCAGGCCGTAGCCGATATGCAGCGCGACGCGCGCGGCACGGAACAGGGCGATCAGTCGTCTGGTCAGGATGTGCACCCGGTTCAAGCCTCTGACAGAACGGAGAACACGGAAAACGTGCAGAAATATTCCAGGGTTCCACCCAGGCCTTGCGTGAAGAGCATGTTGCGTATGCTGCGGAAGCTGCCCGGGGCGACTTCCTTGTTGTCCTTGGCAAACAGTTTCATGGGAATCTCCTTCATTGCCGGGTAACGGCGGTGCGCACTTCGATGAACAGGCTGTTGCCACTGGTCTTCTTTGCCATCTTTTTCGCGTCGGTCATGGCGGCGGAGACTTCATGGTGGGACAGGAATTGGCGCGGGGCGGCCTGGATCGCACCGATGGACAGGCTGGTGAGCGGATGGAATTTCACGGTGCCGTCGCGGCCTTCGCTGTGGTAACCGCCGGCAGCCAGGTGTTCTTCCTTGAACAAGAGTTCGGCGGCCTGCTCGAAGGAGCGCAAAGCCTGCTCGCAACGCGATTTCCAGTCGCGGCTCTGCAGCAGCAGGATGAAATCGTCGCCGCCGATGTGGCCGATGAAATCCAGCTTGGGGTCGCAGGCCCAGCTCAGGATGCGGCCCGTGAGCTGGATCATCTCGTCGCCCTTGCGATAGCTGTAGGTGTCGTTGAATGGCTTGAAGTGATCGAGGTCGCAGTAACAGGCAACGAAGGGCGTGTTCGCCAGCAGCAGGCGCTCGATATGTTCGTTGATCGGCACATTGCCCGGCAACAGGGTGAGCGGGTTGGCGTAACGCGCGGCTTCCAGTTGCATCTGGGTCAGCTCGCGCAACAGGTCCTGGCCGGACGAGACGCCGATATAGCGCCCGTTCTCGGTGATGATGAAGCCGTCCGCAAAATGACGGCTGTCCGCCTCGGCCATGAAATGGCTGAGTTCCTCGATTGGCATGCCCTTTTCCACCAGCAGCGGATCGCCCTGGATCAGGTCACCACAGGGCTTCTTGCTGTGCAGCTCGCGCTGGAAGGGCTTGGAGAAGCGGTCGATGAAGTGATAACGGTTGATCAACCCGAGCGGCACGCTGTTCCTGACGACCGGAATGATGCGCAGCGCGGGGTTGACGTTGAAACGCTCGAAGATGTGATCGATGAGTGTGTCGGGGTGCACCGGTTCGACATAGGTCAGCAGCTTGTGCGCCGTGGTTTGCGAACGCTGGTAGAAATCCGCCTTGGGAAACAGGGCGATGTTGGACGAATTGATGATGCGGCTGGTCTCGGTGGATGCCAGCAACGGAGGCGTGGGGCTGGGGCGCGCGATGAAATAGCCCTGTCCGAGCGCGATGCCGATGTCCTTGACCACGCGCAGTTCAGCTTCGGTCTCCACGCCTTCGGCGATCACATGCGTGCCGCAGCTTTCGGCGATATGCTGGATGGATTTCAGGAACTGCAGCTTGATCGGGTCGCGGTCCACTCCCTGCACGAAATGCATGTCGATCTTGATGAACTCGGGGCGCAACTCCGACCACAGGCGCAGGCTGGAAAAGCCCTCCCCCAAGTCGTCGATGGCGATCTTGAACCCCATTCCGCGGTAATGCAGCAAGGCATCGCGCATGCCCTCGAAATCGAAGGTCGGCTGGTTCTCGGTGATCTCGATGATCACGCGGGCCGGATCGAGCCCCAGTTGTTTCAGAAACGCCAGCGTCTGGCCGTCCTTGAAGCTGGGATTAGTCAACGTCTCCGGGCTGACATTGAGGAACAGATTGCCCGGCAGATTGAGTTTTGCGAATGTTTCCAGCACGACCTGGCGCGACAGCATCTCCAGTTCCAGTTGCAGGCCCTGTTGTTCGGCTGCACCGAACAGATTGATCGGCGAGTGCAGCGGACTGTCCGCCGGACCGCGGATCAAGCCCTCGAAGCCCAGGAACTCGCCGCTCTTGAGATCGATGATGGGCTGGAACAGGGCGCTCAAGCGCCGCTGTTCGAGGATTTCACGGAGTGGCGACATGGCTTGTTCCTTGGGGCGCGGCATGAACTGGCTTGCCAAAAACTGTGCGCGGGCAGTGGTGCGGTACTTTTCGACAGGTAGAATGCTGTGCATTGAGTCCTCCTGCTTGCCTATTAGGGTGCGCAAGATAACGCCGGGTTGTTACGTTAATATGACGGAGAGATGATGGAAATATTGGGATTGCGGCACCGCACCTCGGGCATGAATGCCGGATTCGCCGGCGCAGGGTTGCCGTTCGCGGAGTACGTGCGGCAAACGCAAGCCATGCTGCTGCGTCACCATGACGGCAAGAACGACCAGGAAGAGATCGTCGCAGGCAATACGCCTTTTGAATTGTCGCCGTCTGGCGACTTTGAAAAGGGGCGGGATAAACCTTATAGACGCGGCGTGCTGCTCACTCACGGGCTGATCGACTCCCCCTATCACATGCGCCATCTGGCGGAATTTTTCCAGCGCAACGGATTCCGCGTGATGGCCGTTCTGTTGCCCGGGCACGGCACGCAGCCCGGCGACCTGCTCGATGTGGATTGGCGGGAATGGGCGAAGACGGTGGCCTACGGTGCGGACAGCTTGTATGAAGAAGTCGACGAACTGTATCTGGCGGGCTTTTCGGCCGGTGCTGCACTGAGCGTGTTTCATGCGGCGCACGACGACCGGGTGCGCGGCCTGTTCCTGTTTTCTCCCGCGCTCGAGATCACTCCGCTGGCGAAGTGGGCGAACCTGCACAAGCTCTACAGCTGGCTGCTGCCGAAGGCAGCCTGGGTGAGCAACATGCAGGATCGCGATCTCTACAAATACGAATCGTTCTGCAAGAATGCGGCGGCGCAGATGTACAAGCTGACACAAGCCTTGCCGAAGGGCGCTGTGGACATTCCGGTGTTCGCGGTAGCCAGTGAGGACGATGCCACCGTGAATTCGGCGGCGACCTTGCGCTTCATGCGGCGGGCAAGGCATCGGTGCAGCAGGCTGGTGTGGTACTCGAGCACAAAGGTCGAGCAGGAAAACGTCGAGTGGGTGGACAGCGCGGTGCCGGAAAAGCGCATCCTGAGCAGCGCGCATACCGCCATCGTCATGCCGCCGGAAGATACGTATTACGGCGCAAATGGTGAATATACCAACTGCCTGCACTACTATGACAACGACAGCGAACGTTACAAGGCCTGTATGTCGCAGCCCGGGGAGGTCTGGTGGGGCGAAGTGAGCGAGCGGAATCTTGAGCACGGGCTGTTGCGGCGACTGATGTACAACCCGCACTATGCGGCGATGGAAGCCTCCATGCAGAAATTCATTCAAGGATTGCCATGAGCAGAACGCTGGTCTTTGCCCACCGCGGCGCAAACAGGGAAGCGGCCGAGAACACGCGCACGGCTTTCGACAAGGCGCTCGCCTATCCGATCGACGGCATCGAAACCGACGTGCAGCTCAGTCGCGACGAAGTCGCGGTGTTGTGGCATGACCGCGACCTGAAGAAGCTGAAGTTGCCCGGCAAGCACATCGACGATTTCGACCATGCCCAATTGCGGGCGATGGATTTCGCCGCGCATTTCGCCGGATCGGGCGCGTCCGAGGGCGTGATGAGCCTGCAGGAATTCATTGCGGCTTACCGCGCGCGTTGCCGCTTGCTGCTGGAGATCAAGATCCGCGACTGGGAGGTCACTGCGAGAGGCGAACTCAAGGTCAGGCAGACGCTGGAGCTGGCCGGCGCCGCAACGGATGACCGCATCCTGGTCTCGTCCTTCAATTCGGCGGGGCTGGCCTACGCGCAGCGCATCGCACCGGCGTTTCCGCTGGTGCTGAATCTGGAGCCGGAGCACGACCTGAACGATGCGCGCCGTGCGCTGGACATGCAGCCTTTCCTGCACGGCCTGTGCATGCACATCTCCACGCTGGATGCGGACATGGTCGCGCTGCTGCGCGGACGCAACAAGAGTATCGCGGTCTACACCTGCAACACGGACGAGGAGATCAGCCGTGCGCTGGTCCTGGGGGTGGATGTGCTGATCAGCGATGTGCCGCAAAAGGCGTTGCAGATGAGGGAGCAGTATTGCTAGACCGCGCGAAGCGCGACGTTGAAATTGCCACCCCGCAAGGGGTGGGAATCTTCAACGTTGTAGCTCCCTCTCTCACCCCGGATGAGCTACGATAGAAGAAAGACCAGTACCGCGAGTCGCTTGGTTGTAGCTCCCTCTCTCACCCCGGATGAGCTACGATCAGCAGCGTGGCGTATTGCTCGCTGCTGATGTTGTAGCTCCCTCTCTCACCCCGGATGAGCTACGATCGCCTCGCAGCACGAACCCATGCTCACCGCGTTGTAGCTCCCTCTCTCACCCCGGATGAGCTACGATGGCGGAAAGTTATACATCGTTGGAGTAGATGTTGTAGCTCCCTCTCTCACCCCGGATGAGCTACGATCTGTCCGATGCCTGGCTCAACGGCGAACCAGTTGTAGCTCCCTCTCTCACCCCGGATGAGCTACGATGGCGTTGCCGTTATCCCCATTCAGGGCGTCGTTGTAGCTCCCTCTCTCACCCCGGATGAGCTACGATGCTTTCCGTGTCTACATCCGATGCACTATTGTTGTAGCTCCCTCTCTCACCCCGGATGAGCTACGATAAACCTTTCAGCCAGCTCTGTAGTGTTACTGTTGTAGCTCCCTCTCTCACCCCGGATGAGCTACGATGAATCCAGCAAGATCAGTCTAAACCTCCTGGTTGTAGCTCCCTCTCTCACCCCGGATGAGCTACGATGTTCAGAACGGGGACTATGCGGCGGAATACGTTGTAGCTCCCTCTCTCACCCCGGATGAGCTACGATGCAGTAGTGCTTGAGAAGGCCAAGGAAAGCGTTGTAGCTCCCTCTCTCACCCCGGATGAGCTACGATCCCCATCCACAAAGACCAAGAAGAAGAAATGTTGTAGCTCCCTCTCTCACCCCGGATGAGCTACGATAGACCTGACGCAAATGCCCGCCCAGCTTAGGCTGGGCGGGTGTTTTGCTTTGTGGAAACGGTTTAGAACAACAGCAATTGGTTGGTCTTGACGGCTTTTTCCTGAAAAAGCGGCAAGCCAACAAGCAGTTTCATGCTGGCAAATTGCTTCTCGGTCACTGAAAGGCATCGCACCGACCCCTCCGGTGGTAGGTTGTCTATCAGCCTTTTGTAATGTTTTTCCAGGGCATCCTGACCATTCAGGATGCGGCCATAGACCGAGAACTGGATCATGTCGTAGCCATCATTGACCAGAAAGCGGCGGAATACGGTGTAGGCCCTGCGCTCGGCCTTGGTGACGACGGGAAGATCGAAGAATACGAGCAGTCGCATGAATCGCCTCGTTTCCGTGCTCATGGCTCAGCACTCCAGCCGGTGTTGCTCCAAGCCAATGACGGTTGGCAGTTCCAGCAAGCTCTCACTGCCGCCATCGTAGATGCGCGCGAGGCTTTCTATCGTCTGCTCGATTGCGGCAAGTGCCGACATCTTGCCGCGCGGCATGCCCACGTCGATGTTGAGCAGACTCACCAGCGCAGCCTTGTCTTCCGGGTGCAACTCATCATCTGGTTGGGGCGCCATCCTGTAAACAAACAAGTCCACCAGCGGGCGGAAAGGCTCGATTACGTCGTCTGCGAGGTTGAAGGCATTCTGCTCGCTGGCATGGAACAGGCCAATGGATGGCATCAGCCCGTGCGCCACCAGTCCGCGTGCAATCGTGCCTCGCAACACGGCATAGCCGTAATCCAGTGCGGCATTGATGAATCGTTCATGGTCGCGGCGGAAGTCTTTGCCGAACAATTGCGTGAAGTAGAAGAACGCGGCCTGGCCTTCGATGTTGTCCGCATCTCCTGATCGTACTCGCCGCACGTATGAATCCAGCCTGTCCGCGCCGTCACGACCAGTCATATTGAGCACGGCTGCCTGGTTGCCTATCTTCTTGCGAATGACGGCTGCCCACGTCTGTTTGGCGACAGGGCGCGGCAGATCGAGTTGCAGGCGTAGCCAGCGTGTGGCGCGTGAATGGGGCAGGAAGGGAATGAATACACCACTAGGGTGGTGAGTCTCGCCGGTGGCGAACAGGCTGATGCCATATTCGCCGCAGGCCGAGAGCACCGGATGGGTAAGGGTGATTTCGCGGTGGTTGAGTACGATCACCGCGATGTCCTCGAACGGAACGCAGGCGGTCCGCTCCTGCTCGATGGCGAGCGAGTAATGATCCCGCTTGAGCTTCGCGGGACGGGAGATGACGACGCTACGCCAGGTCACGACGGCTCTCCGGTGGGGCGGGGAAGATGTTGCCGAGGACATCTACGTTGAACTTCTCAACATTCAAGGCAGTTTTGACACCAATGCCGCGAATCAAACCGTCTTTGCCTACGGTTTGATTGCGGTCATGGGCCCATAAGCTGACGGCACCAGTTGAACGGTCACAGCCTGCAAAATAACCTGACGGCGTCTCTTTCTTTAGCGAGATTTTGACGAAATCATTAGGGTGTAATGAATAATGGAAGTCATATCCCTCGTCCATCACCGTCCATTCATCTTCATCCTTGAATGCCACGATGGCCCGGTTCGGCAACCCCGCCACGCTGTGATGCACATACACCGGCACAAGATGGAACTTGCCATCCTTCTTGCTCTTGAACACATCCACGCGCAGCATGGTGTCGTTTTTGGCGATGCCGCCGCGTATTGGAATGCCTGAAAGCTTGTCTATCACCATCGTCACGGTGCGCACGATGGGACCAGTCGGATCGCCGCTCCTGTCCGGCTTGCGCGGCAGGGCGTGCAAACGCTCTATTTCTGTTCTCTCATCCGCCGATAGTTCGCGTTTGGCTTCCTTCGCGGCTTTTTCGATGTCCCTGGCGCGCTTCTCCCGCTCGTCACGCTGCTGCACCCAGACGCGGAGCGCGGCATAAAGTTTTTCGTTGCGGTGCTGGTCTATCAGCTTGTCGATATCGGCTGGTTTGAGATTGGTCACGGCAACTTTTTGCGTGACGCCGCCTGTGGTTTTCTGGCTTTCCGGCTGCGCATAAACCGTTTCCTTGTGCGCCGCGCCGCTGTTGCGCCGTTGCGGCGCGCGTGAGACGAACAGCGGGCGCAGTGCTTCCAGCGCCTCCGGCGGATAGTTGCCCAGTTTCTCCATCTCGGTGCGCAAGACTGCCGGATCGTCAATCGAGAGCCTTGCGATCAGTTCATCTCGGAAATGCGCCCAAGGCGAAGGAAAGTGCTGTTCCAGTTTATCGAACATGGCGGGGTGCACGATCTCGCCGGTTTCCACATCCACAAAACCTTCGCGTACTTTCTCCAGCTCCTTGCGGCGCGAATAATCGGACAGGCGCTTGACCATGCCATGGCTGGCGGCGGCGACCACGACGGCATCCAGCGCGTGATGGCGGTCGGAGTCGCTGCGTGCTTTTATCAACCCCCAGCGGGCGCGCAGGAAGGAGGTCATCTGGCCGCTCAACACCACGCAGCGTTTGACGTTGCTTTCGTCATGCAGCTTGAGATAGCGCTCGACGTGGTTTTTGAAGAAGCGGCAGATGTAGCGCGTGTCGTTGAGGTTGCGCTCGCGGAAGGCTTCGGCTTCCTCGTCGCTGAAGTCCTTTTTGAGCAGGCGGTTGCGCTTGGCTTGCCGGTAAGTCTTGGTCGTGTTGACGAATACAACGAAGTTTTGCCAGCGCGGGCTGCTTTCCGCGCCCCCCAGATATTCACAGGGCGTCATGTTGCCTTTGTTGCGGTTTTCGCGCGCCAGCACCAGCACGCGGTTGTTCTTGCTGTCATCGAAGCTGCGCGAATAGGGCAGGGCGTGGTCTATCTCGGCATAGCCTTGCTCGAACAGGCGGTTGATGTCCAGCGGCTCCAGAGAATACGCGCACTTGCCTTGCTGTTCGCGATAGAGCTGGTATTTCTCGAAGTCCTTGCCTTTGACCGCGCCGACGACATTAAACTCGCTGGCGAATGCGGCTTTGTCTTTCTCGTTGCGCTCGTGGAAAGCATCCTGCTCTTTCTTGATATCCCGCCGTTCGTCGAAATTGCGCGACAGGTCGCGTGCCATTTCGATGTGCACTTCATAGGGCGAGCCATATTTCCGCACCAGCGCATTGACGACCTTGCGCGCCTGGTTGAGCGCGCGCAGCACCACCGGGTTGCGCGGGATGTCCATGTCCTCGTTGAATTTCAGGCGGCCATCTTTATCGCGCCCGGAGTAGAACGGCGGCAGGTATGTATGTTTCCCTTCTCCGACTACGTGCAACTGGCTATGGTGATAGCCCGCCTTGGCGCAGGCTTCGTCATAACGCAGCCCGGCTTCCATGTGCGGCAGAATGGCGTAAAGCGCCTTGAGCGAAAGGTTGCTGAATTTGTCGAAGCGGATGTCGAGCAGGGCATCCATCAGCTTGTCCTTGTTTGGCAAATCCAATTTGCGCAATTCAGTTTCGACTTCCGCATCCTCCTTGTACACCGAGAGCACCTCGGCGATCTGGTCGAGCAGTTGCGGCTTGCCATCGAGCGCGGCAACCGAGAGTTGCTGCCATTCGTTCTCCTGCCCGGCGTCTTTCAGGGTCTTTTTCAGTTCCTGCCAGGCGGGCAGCTTGATGAGCTTCTCGTCTTCCGGGTCTTTGGCTTTTTCTTCCTTCTGCTGGCGTTCGCTCGGATAGGAGAGCCCGGCGAAGCGGAATTCATCGGACAGCCCGGCTTTGGTGAGCGCTTTGCGCAATTTCCCATACTTCAACTCGCCCGTCTCATAGGGAAGTGGCAAGACGATTTGCCTCTCGGCCTCGGTGAGTTCGCGCAGCTTGCCGTCCACCACAATACGCAGATTGTTCAGACGTGTCAGCCAGACATGGCGCTCGGCGGTGAAGCTGGCCTTGGGAGCGCGGTATTCCGCTTTTTCGAAGGTGCAGTGGCCCAGCATCTTTAGCAGGTCTTTGCCGGACAGGGCGGGTTTCTGTACCCAGAACAGCCCGCTCTTCTTGTCGCCGTTGCCGAGGATCGCCGCTTCCAGTGTTTCGCTTGCATTCTGGTTGTTTAACTCGCGCTGGCGCTGGAACAACGTCTTCAATTCAACTGCGAGCAGTTCGCGGGATAGCGCCTTGCTGTAGTCGCCCTGCTTGTTGCGTTGGGCATCTGGAAATTCATTGACGACCATTTCGGCGGCGGTGCGGTAGCTTTTCTCTTGCATCAGCTTCTTCGTGCCCGCCAGCCCTTTCTTGACTCTGCCGCCTTCGCTGTCGCTGTCCGCCGCCTTGGCTTCTGCGCGGCTGATCCAGTGGAAGCCGCGATGCTTGGTAAGGTGATAGATCACGCGCGCCCATTCTTCGGCGTCGAACTTGCGGTCAAGCGCTTTCACGCGCAGTTGCCACAGGTTGGGAGTCTGGAATCCTTTGGCGGGTTGCCGCTTCAGGATATTCACGTCGGCGATCAACCCTTCGCGCTTGAGCAGCCGCGCCAGCTTGGTCAATCGCCAGGCGCGGCGGCGCAAACGCCTGCGCATCAACCGTGCGGTGCGCCGTGCGAGGTTCAGCGATTCACCTTCCTTGGCGGTTTCCGCCTTGTCAAAGCATCGTACCCCGAGATCAACGATGCGGTCCTCTCCCAGTACCGCCCAGCCAACTGATGCGATGCCGATGTCCAGTCCGATGGTCAACGGGCCATGATTATTCTTCTTGCCTGACATTTTGTTCTCCCCGATAATCCCACCCGTAGCTTATCCGGGGTGAGAGCCGTTGCTACAATAAAGAATCGAAAGATTCTGTATCCAGCCCGGCAGGGAAACCTGCCGGGCTTTTAATTTGGGTAGACAGGTCGCGGCCCGGCCTGAACGTGGATGGCGGAGGCGTGGCTGCCCATGCCGGGTTCATCCAAATGATGAATCATCCCGGCTCCAAACAAGACAACCTGCGTCAAGTTGGACGGTATTCTTGCGTCAGCCTCCTGTTCTGATTTCTGCCGTTCTTCCTTCGTGCATCGCGAAGGAATGATGACGGCGAGTGCGCAAGCGGCATTTACTCTATGATTCAAACTTGCCGGTGTCAACGTGAACACTATGATGAAACGAGACTTTTCAGCGCTGCAAGGTGAGTTCGATATGCTGGTCTGCGGCGGCGGCATCTACGGCGCATGGACGGCTTATGACGCAGCGCTGCGCGGGCTGAAGGTGGCGCTGGTGGAGCAGGGCGACTGGGCGAGCGCGACTTCGTCGGCGTCCAGCAAACTGATCCACGGCGGGCTGCGCTACCTGGAGACCTACGATTTCAAACTGGTGCGCAAGGCGCTCAAGGAGCGGCGCCTGTTGTTGCAGATCGCGCCGCATCGCGTATGGCCGTTGCGCTTCGGAGTGCCGGTGTATGCCGACAGCCGCAACGGCACCTTGAAATTGAAAGCCGGGCTGACGCTGTACGACACCCTGGCGGGGTTCCCGGACGGGCAGATGCGGCATCGCCATTTTGGTCGCGCGCAATTTTCGGATCATTTCCCTTTTCTTGATGAAGCCTCCCTGAAGGGCGGCTTCACTTATGGCGATGCGCAGACCGACGATGCGCGGCTGGTGCTGGAACTGGTGGCCGGCGCGATGGCGCAGGGTGCCGTGTGCGTGAACTACGCCAAACTCCTTGCCTGGAACGAAGTGCGCGGCCAGGTGTGCGGTGCGACGGTGCAAGACGGGGTGAGCGGTATCACGGCGCAAGTGCGCGCCAGGCAATGCGTGAGCACCGCCGGCCCGTGGATGGCAGCGATTGCTCCGGACCAAGCCTGGTGCCGCTTGAGCAGAGGCATCCATTTGGTGATGCCTGCCCTGCAAACCGGCGAGGCGATCCTGTTGACGGCGAAGCAGGACGGGCGCGTGTTCTTCATCATCCCGTGGTACGGCCGGACGTTGCTGGGCACGACGGATACCGACTATCGCGGCGACGTCGATCGCGTGGTCGTGGAAGAGGAAGACGTGGCGTATCTGCTTGCCGCAGCCAACCGCTACCTGAAAACCGGGTGGACCAGGCAGGACGTCATCGGCAGCTATGCGGGGGTGCGCGTGATGAAGCAGAGCGACGCTGCGCATCCTTCCGACGCCAGCCGCGATTGGGAGCTGAAAACGACGGGGAACGGGCTGCTTTACGCCATCGGCGGAAAGCTTACCTCGGCACGCGAAGATGCGGCTGTGATCGTCGATACGGTATGCACCCGGTCCGGCGTGGCAGCCGGTTGCGCGACCGGAGGCAGGGATTTTCCATGGAAGCCGCCGCGGAAATTTGAAGAGTGGTCCGATCAGACCGGCGCGCAGGCGCAGCGCCTGGGCATCGATGCCGAGTGCGCGAAATGGCTGCGGCGCCGTCATGGCGTCCGCATCGAGCAGATATACCGGTTGGTCGGGGAGGCGCCGCAACTGGCGGCTCGCATCGTGCCGGCGCTGCCGTTCATCCATGCCGATCTGTTGCTGTGCGCCCGCGACGAAATGGTCGTGCATCTGGCGGACCTGCTGCGTCGCCGCCTGCCGCTGCTGATCCTGGCAAGACTGGACACGGCAGAAGTGCGGCGACTGGCTGAGCTGGTCGCGCCCGTGATGGGCTGGGATGAGGACAGGATCGCGCGCGAAGTCGAGGCTTGCGGCCCATGATCGTTGCCGTCGCGCTTGATCTGGGGACGACCACGATCAAGGCGGGGGTGCTGTCGCAGGGCGGCACGCTTGGCAGCGTCATCGCCAGGCCTGCACCCCGGATCACAGTGGACGGCGGGCGATACGAGAGCGATGCAAGTGCCTATGCCGCAACTGCGGAAGCGGTGCTGTCGGAATGTCTGGCCAGCAACGATGTGCGCCCGCTCCCGCAAACGGCCGACTTTGTCGGTAACGCGTCGGAAGTGCGCCTACCTCTCGGCCTGAGCAGCCAGCGTTCTTCCTTTCTGATCTGGGATCGCGCCAGCGGACAGCCGGTGACGCCGCTCGTTTCCTGGCAGGACGACAGGGGCGCTGAAAGCTGTGCCGTGCTGCGAGATCGTGAAGACACGATTCTCCAACTTACCGGCTTGCCGCTGACACCTTATTATCTGGCCCCCAAACTGCGTGTGCTGTTGCGCGAGAACCCATCCTGGCGGGAGCGGTTGCTGAGCGGCGAATGGCTGCCGGGAACGCTGGATTCCTTTCTTGTCTGGCGCTGGACGGAGGGAAGGGAGCATGTCACCGACGTTTCAATGGCTGCACGAACCTTGCTGATGGATGTTCATAACCGGCAGTGGTCGCCGGTATTGTGCGGATTGTTCGATATTCCGCAGCTGGCTTTGCCGCAGATCAAGCCGTCCAGCGCGCTGGATATCCGTCTGCGGAACGGTTTGCTTCTGCAGGCGAGCGTGGGCGACCAGTCGGCGGCACTGATCGCCAGTATCGCCCCCGGCCAGGCGGAAGCGCTGGTGAACCTGGGGACCGGCGGGTTCGTGGCCAGTTATCTGCCGCGACAGGCGAGTGCTCCCGACGGCTACCTGCAAACCCTGGTCTGGCAGGATACTTCGCAACCGCCGCATCTGGCCGTGGAAGGAACGCTCAACTCCATCGCTGCAGCCTTGGCGCCGTATCCGGTCGGGGAGTGTCATGTTGAAGAACTGGCCAGCGACGGCATCTTTTGCCTGGCGGAGCCGAGCGGGTTGGGAGCGCCGTATTTCCGTAGTGACCTGGGTCTGGCGTTCTCGGAGCCGGTCGAGCATCTGGCGCCGCAACGCATTGCACTGTTGCTGCAGGAAGCCATCATCTTTCGGGTGGCCCGGATACTGGAAGATTTCAGGCGGGATTTCGGAATTGAACGGGTCTATCTTTCAGGGGGCCTGTCCAGTCTGCCCTGCCTGCAACAAGGGATCGCCCGGTGCGTGCCATGCACCTGTTATCGTTTGCTGCAGGCGGAGGCCAGTCTGAACGGTGCGGCGCACCTTGCCGCCGGACTGCCGGGTGCAGGCGGCAGAATGGCCCAAAAGATCGATGTGCCCGCGTGCCCGTCGGGGCTCCCCGGAAAATATGCCAAGTGGAAGGATTGGCTGGACGGACTGTTGCGTGCCGTGCCTTCCGGGCAGGTTGGCCCGCGTGATTGATAGCGTTTGACAGGGATGGTGGTCTCGCTTAGAATGCGCGCCCTTCGCAGTCTGTTAACCATTTTTAGTTTTAGGAAATGCCATGAAAACATTTTCCGCAAAGCCGCACGAAGTCCAGCACGACTGGTTGCTGGTGGATGCCGCCGACAAAGTTCTGGGCCGTTTGGCCAGCCAGATCGCTATCCGCCTGCGCGGCAAGCATAAAGCCATCTACACGCCGCACGTCGATACCGGCGATTTCGTCGTGGTTGTCAATGCCGACAAGCTGCGCGTGACCGGCAACAAGTCTCAGGACAAGATGTACTACCGCCATACGGGTTATCCCGGCGGTATCTACGAAACCAATTTCCTCAAGCTGCAACAGCGTCATCCACAGCGAGTGCTGCAAAAGGCCGTGCGCGGCATGTTGCCGAAGGGACCGTTGGGCTATGCGATGTTGAGCAAGCTCAAAGTCTACGGCGGTGCGACTCACCCGCACAGCGCGCAGCAACCGAAACCCATTGATCTGTTGAAGGCTTAATCATGAGCGTAACTTATAACTACGGAACCGGTCGTCGCAAGAGTGCGGTGGCACGCGTTTTCATCAAACCCGGCAAGGGCGACATCGTCGTCAACGACAAGCCGATCGATGTGTTCTTCTCTCGCGAGACAGGCCGCATGGTGGTGCGTCAACCGCTGGAACTGACCGACATGGTTGGCAAGTTCGACATCATGGTGAACGTATCCGGCGGCGGCGAATCCGGCCAGGCTGGCGCTGTGCGCCACGGTATCACCCGCGCTCTGATCGACTACGACGCCAACCTCAAGCCCACGCTGAGCAAGGCAGGTCTGGTCACTCGCGATGCACGCGAAGTCGAGCGCAAGAAGGTCGGCCTGCGCAAAGCGCGCCGCAGGAAGCAATTCTCCAAGCGTTAATCCTCTGTGGGATTGCCGCAGGACAGAAAAAGCCGCCTTTGGGCGGCTTTTTCCTTTATCATTTACAGCTGATTTTTTGAGGTACGAACGTGTTGAAAATCGGAATCGTAGGGGGAACAGGCTATACCGGTGTCGAGTTGCTGCGGCTGCTGGCGGGACATCCGCAGGCAGAGTTGCGGGTGATCACTTCGCGCGCCGAGGCCGGTACGCTGGTCAGCCAGATGTTTCCCAGCCTGCGCGGTTATGTAGACCTGCCTTTTACCCACCCTGACCAGGCACATCTCGATCAGTGCGATGTCGTGTTCTTCGCAACGCCCAACGGTATCGCGATGCAACAGACGCGCGCCCTGCTGGATGCCGGCGTACGGGTCATCGATCTGGCTGCGGATTTCCGCATCAAAGACATCGCCGAGTGGGAAAAATGGTATGGCATGACCCATGCCTGTCCAGATTTGGTGGCAGAGGCAGTGTACGGTCTGCCGGAAGTGAACAGGGCCAGGATCAAACAGGCGCGGCTGGTGGCGAATCCGGGTTGCTATCCGACGGCGGTGCAATTGGGCTTTATTCCCTTGCTTGAGGCAGGATTGGTCGAGGAAGGCTCGCTGATCGCCGATTCGAAATCCGGCGTATCCGGTGCGGGCAAGAAAGCCGAGGTCGGCTACCTCTTTTCAGAGGATTCGGATAATTTCAAGGCTTATGGCGTGGCCGGACATCGGCATTTGCCCGAGATCAGGCAGGGGCTGGGGAATGTCATCGGCAAGCCGGTAGGGCTGACTTTCATTCCCCACCTGACTCCGATGATACGCGGCATCCATGCCACGCTGTACGGACGCCTCAAGAAGGATGCGGATTTGCAGGCCCTGTTCGAGCAGCGTTACGCCAACGAGGCGTTCGTCGATGTGTTGCCGGCGGGCAGCATGCCCGAAACACGTTCGGTGCGGGGTTCCAACCTGTGCCGTATCGCGGTGCACAGGCCTCAAGGCGGCGATACGGTCGTGGTGCTGTCGGTGATCGACAATCTGGTCAAGGGCGCCGCGGGGCAGGCGGTACAAAACATGAACATCATGTTCGGATTGCCGGAATCCGAAGGGCTTAACGTGGTTCCCTTGCTGCCTTGATATGAAGATGATACGAAGCTTCCGCCGCAAGTTCAGTATCTCTGCGCCGCGGCTGTCAGTGCGCCCGCACGTGCCATGGTATGTGCGCTGGGCCATTGCAGTGCCTTTCGTCCTGCTGATAGGGCTGACCATCTGGTGGGCGTATGGCTCGGGTCTGGAGCTGGCTGGCTTCCACCGCGGAGAGTCGGAAAAGGAATTGAGCGAATTGCGCGAGCGGGTGCATTTCCTGGAAGACCAGAATACTTCGCAAGCCAACCAGATTGCCGCATACGAACGTCAGGCACAGATCGACCAGGCTTCCAATCAGGGAATAGCTGCGCAGCTGAAAAACCTGCACGATGAAAATGCGCGTTTGCAGGAAGACCTGCTGTTCTTCCAGAACTTGCCGCTGACCGGTGCGCGCGAGGCCGAATTGTCCATTCATCGCCTGAAGATCGAGCCTGACAGCCTGCCCGGCGAATATCTGTGCCGCATGTTGCTGGTACAGAGTGTTCAACAGCGCGGCAAGGCATTTCAGGGCAGTCTGCAACTGGTGGTGAACGGGCTGCGGGACGGCAGGAAAGTAGTGCTACAATTCCCGCAGGAGGACTCGCCGTCCGAGGTGGCAGCTTATCAGTTGAGTTTCAAGTATTACCAGCGTGTGGACAAGGGGTTTAAGTTGCCGCCGGAGATGAAGGTCGATAGCGTTGAGGTTCGTGTATTCGAAAAAGGGATACAGGAGCCCAAGATCAAGCAGACGGTCGACCTGCCGTCCTAAAGGAGAAGTCAAGCATGTTCAGCAGCCGGAATAGTAAACCGCAGAATCGTATCGACTCGCTGGTAGGGGTGGGAACCAGGATTGAAGGCAACGTCCATTTCACGGGCGGACTGCGCGTCGATGGAGAGATCAAAGGTAATGTGATTGCCGATCTCAGCAAACCCAGCACCCTGGTATTGAGCGAGCACGCTCGCGTGGACGGCGAGATCAGGGTTACCCATCTTGTGGTGAACGGGACTGTAGTGGGCCCCGTCAATGCGGCGGAGTATCTGGAACTACAGAGCAAAGCGAAGGTCACAGGTGATGTACACTATAAAACGCTTGAGATACAGTTGGGCGCGATCGTTGAGGGTAAATTGATTCACTTGGCGGAAGCGGAGGATAGGGTAGTGGCTTTCAAGCTCGGTTCTGCCGAGTCATAATCAAACCAGTTAGGAGGCAATATGAATGCAATGACCGAAATGCAAGACCCGCTGTTGTTTACGGACAATGCGGCAAACAAAGTGAAGCAACTGATCGAAGAAGAAGGCAATGCCGAGCTCAAGTTGCGCGTGTTCGTGAGCGGAGGCGGCTGTTCAGGCTTCCAGTACGGCTTTACGTTTGACGAAGTCGCCAACGAAGACGACACCGTCATGAGCAAGAACGGTGTGCAGTTGCTGATCGACCCGATGAGCTTCCAGTATCTGGTAGGCGCGGAGATCGATTACACGGAAGGTCTGGAAGGTTCGCAGTTCGTCATCAAGAACCCGAATGCGACTACTACCTGCGGCTGCGGCTCGTCGTTCTCGGCATAAGCATCGGGCAGTTCTTGTTGCAGGAACGGGGCGCGAAAGCGCCCCGTTTTGTTTTATGAGGGATAAATCGCACCCAGCACACAGGGGTGTCTCGCTCCCGTGACGGCAGGCAGGTTGGCGGGGCGCAGGTGCAAAGCCTGCTGCGCCAGCCAGGCGAAGGCGATGGCTTCCATCCAGTCGGCGGCGATCCCCAATACTTCGGTCTTTTGAATACGACATTGCGGTAATGCGTGCTGCAAGTGCGAGAGGAGTTTCTCGTTGTGGGCGCCGCCGCCGCACAGATAGATTTCTTTCGCCCCTGCGCAGAATCGCTGTATGGCAGCGGCAATGCTGTCTCCGGTGAGCGCGAGCAAAGTTGCCTGCACGTCTGCTGGCGCTTCGTCACCATTCAGATGTCTTCCAAGCCAGGCGAGGTTGAACAAGTCGCGCCCGGTGCTCTTGGGCGGAGCGGCAGCGAAGTACGGCTCGGTCAGTAATTTTTGCAGCAGTGCCGGGATGACCTTGCCGCTGGCTGCCCACGTCCCGTTCTTGTCGAAGGATTTTCCCTGGTGGCGCGCGATCCATGCGTCCATCAGCAGGTTGCCGGGGCCGGTGTCGAAGCCGGCTGTCGTCTTGTTTGGCGCGAGATCGGTCAGGTTGGCGATGCCGCCGATGTTGAGAATGGCGCGGTGGATGGTCGGGTGGCGCGATACCTTGTCGTGGAACGCCGGCACCAGCGGTGCACCCTGTCCGCCCGCCGCAATGTCGCGACTCCGGAAATCGCCCACGACATGGATGCCTGTCAATTCCGCCAACAGCGCCCCGTTGTTGAGTTGCACGCTATAGCCGTGTTCGGGGCGATGGCGCACGGTCTGTCCATGGCAGCCGATCGCTTGCACCGATCCGGTTGCGACGCCCGCTTTCTTCAACAGGATCTGCGCCGCATCGGCATATTCTCGAGCCAGGCGATTGGCGATCAGTTGCGACTGGTGCAGTTCGTTGTGCGAGACTTGATGCAGGGCCAGCAACGCCTCCTTCAGCGGCTCTGCATAAGGCTGGTAATGGCTGGCGATCAGGACGGGCGCAGCCTGCGAGAGATCGACCAATGCGGCATCGATTCCGTCCAGGCTGGTGCCGGACATGATGCCGATGTAGAGGTCGGGAGGGAGGCTCACTCAGTCCAGGTTTGCGATATGGGTATTGTGGAAAGTATCCAGCTGTGCGAACAGCTGATTCGTCGCATCGGCGAAGGCGGTCCTTTGCGCATCGCTGATTGGCTTGCCGTCCGGGAGCGCCACTTTCAGCGGGTCGCGCTGGACGCCGTTCAACTTGAACTCGTAATGCAGATGCGGCCCGGTCGCCAGGCCGGTCATGCCGACATAGCCGATGATCTGGCCTTGCCCCACGCGCTGGCCTTTGTGCAGGCCGCTGGCGAAGCGCGACAAGTGGCCGTAGACCGTGGAGAAGCGGCCTTGGTGATCGACCATCACCACATTGCCGTAACCGCCTTGCTTTCCGACAAAGGCGACGACGCCGTCGCTGGTGACCTTGACCTTGGCGCCCATCGGCGCGGCGTAGTCCACACCCTTGTGTGAGCGCCACTTGTTCAGTATGGGATGGAATCGCGACAGGCTGAATCCGGAGCTGATACGGGAGAATTCAAGGGGCGAACGCAGGAAGGCCTTGTGCATGCTCTTCCCTTCGGGGGAGTAATAGTCACCCGAATCTTCGCTGGTCTGGAAATACGCGGCACGGAACGCATGTCCGTGGTTCACGAATTCCGCGGAAAGGATGCGTCCTGTGCGCACCGGCTCACCGTTCACATAGTTCATCTCGTAGATCACCGTGAACTTGTCGCCCTTGCGCAGATCGCGATGGAAGTCGATATCGCCGCCGAAAATGTCGGCCAATTGGTTGGCCGCAGGGTCGGGCAGTCCGGATTCATCGGTCGCGGCGAACAGGTTGGTTCTGATCTCGCCGGTGCGGATCTGTACGCGTTTCTCGGTCTGTGCAGGCAGTGTGCGGGTCTTGAAGCTGTTGCCATCCTTTTCGATGACCACCTGATTGGCATCGTTACCGGGATAGCGCAGTGCCAGCAGCGCGCCATTGGCATCCGTTTCCGCCTGAACCTCCTTGCCCACAGCCAGTTGGCGCAACCCTTCGGCGGATTTGCTCCTGCGCAGGAAATCGCTGGCAGCCTGATCTTCCACGTTCAGGCGGCGCAGCAGTTCGGCGACGGTGTCGCCGCGCTGGATGCGCTCATTGCGCCAGAAAGAAGTCGAATTGCTGGCGACGGCGGTAGTCACCGGCAGGGAGATATCTTCGATTACGGTTTGTTGCGTTTTGGACAAAACATCCGTCTGGGGCATGATGCCGAAAGCTGTCACCACCCCGAGCAAAGGCAGGCTGGACAAGGTGACGAACCATCGGAGCTTCATTTTGTGTGCGTGTGACAAAGTGTTTTGCGGTAACATTCGCGGCTCCCAAAGCGGCAGTGCTTGCTGAATGCCCGTAGATCCTTTATCGGCACACAACAAGACTTATTGAATTTTCGGGCGCCACTTTAACAGAAAGCGGCTAGCCCTCAAAACCGGCTTGGGTATTGGGCTGGATAATGACAAGCGGTTCTTCGACATGAATCAACAAGAAATCCTCAATCAGATCAAACGCGGCAGCGAAGAACTGCTGCTCGAATCCGAACTGGTCAAAAAGCTCGAACAGGGCCGGCCCCTGCGCATCAAGGCGGGCTTCGACCCGACCGCGCCAGACCTGCATCTCGGGCACACCGTGCTGCTCAACAAGATGCGCCAACTGCAGGACCTGGGGCATCACGCGCTTTTCCTGATCGGCGATTTCACTGGCATGATCGGCGATCCCACCGGCAAGAACGCCACCCGCCCGCCCTTGTCGCGCGAGCAGGTGCTTGCCAATGCGCAAAGTTACAAAGAACAGGTGTTCAAGGTGCTCGACCCTGCGAAGACCGAAGTCGTGTTCAACTCCACCTGGATGGACAAGTTCAGCGCGGTCGACCTGATCCGCCTCGCTGCCACCCATACCGTGGCGCAGATGCTGGAACGCGACGACTTCTCCAAACGCTACAAGGCCAACCAGCCCATCGCCATCCACGAATTCATCTATCCGCTGGTGCAGGGTTACGACTCGGTCGCGCTCAAGGCCGACATCGAGCTCGGCGGCACCGACCAGAAATTCAACCTGCTGATGGGACGCGAACTGCAGAAACACTTCGGTCAGCCGGCGCAGTGCGTGCTCACCATGCCGTTGCTGGAAGGGCTGGACGGCGTCAACAAGATGTCCAAATCGCTGGGTAACTACGTCGGCATCACCGACACCCCGACCGACATGTTCGGCAAGCTCATGTCCGTCTCGGACGACCTGATGTGGCGCTACCTTGAGCTGCTTTCCTTCCGCAGCCTGGCGCAGATCGCCAACTTCAAGGAAGAAGTCGCGAACGGCCGCAATCCGCGCGACATCAAGGTGATGCTGGCTCAGGAGATCGTCGCCCGCTTCCACACGCTCAAGGCCGCAGAAGAAGCGCTTGCTGAGTTCGAGGCGCGCTTCCAGAAAGGCGTGTTGCCGGACGATATGCCTGAACTCAGCGTGCAATCCGTCAACGGCGGTATCGCAATCGCTCATCTGCTCAAGCAGGCCAATCTCGTCGCCAGCACCTCAGAGGCGTTGCGCATGATAGACCAGGGCGGCGTAAAGCTGGACGGTGAAAAGGTCAGTGACAAGGCGCTGCAACTCAAGGCGGGAGCCGTTGTTGTGGCACAAGTCGGCAAGCGCAAGTTCGGGCGCGTCAGTATCAGTTGATCCGGCATCCGTCAGACACGAAATCCGGTCAGAATTGGGGCGGCTGCAGTCGTTCCCCAGACCATTCGGCCCTGAGAATTTGAGGTTGTTGCCGGATGGCCCGGGAAAGGTGATGCATGCTTCGTTGGTTCAAGTACGTATACGTCCTGCACTGGATGCCGTTCGCCCTGTTGGCGGCGACCTGGCTCGGGGGTTATATCATCCACGCCAATTTGAGCAGTCCCGTGTTCGTTCTTTACTACGCGGCGCATATCTTTGCGGCATCCGGACTCTTCGTGGTTGGCATGTTCTATCTGTATCCGGGCAACCAGGACATCAAATCGCGTCTGCATACCTCCGCCCCGAACGATGTCACCAAAGTGACTCACCGCGTCATTTTCCACGTGTTGAGAGTTCAGCCTTTCATTGGCGTACTGATATTCTTCGTGCCGGATAGCGGCCTGGAACTTGGAAAGGACGGGTCATTCTGGCTGAACCACTTGTATAACGACAACTACGCCCACATGCTGCATGTCCTGTTGTTCTACCTGATAATTCTGCTGGGACTCTCCAATTTCCTGTTTATGCTGAACAAACGTCGCAAGACGAGGTAGGCGGCAATTAATCCCCTCGCCGGGCAGGGTGGAAAATATCGGTTGTGCAATAAGCCGTTGTTTTGTAGAATCGCGCCCTCGAATTTTTGGTAGAAGGTAGTTTGTTCATGACAACAGTACGTGTTAAAGAGAATGAGCCGTTCGAAGTGGCGATGCGCCGCTTCAAGCG